>JANOYZ010000171.1:0-12367 GCA_031429135.1 Novosphingobium sp.
ATCGTCCGCGGGGTTGAATCCGCGCTGGCCGTGATGGGCCGGATCGACACCGTGGTCGCCAACGCCGGGATCGCCACCCAGCGCGCCTTCGCTGAAATAGACGCCGCGGCCTATCACGGTTTGCTCGCCGTCAATCTCCACGGCGCGGTGTTCACCTTGCGCGAGGTTGCCCGCCACATGATCGCGCGCGCCGATGCGGGCGACGCGGGCGGCTCCATGATCCTGTGCGGCAGCGGCTCGATCTTTCAGGGCGTGCCGACGATGACCCACTATGGTGCAGCCAAAGGCGCACTGAATTCGCTCGCCAAAGGTATCGCCGCAGAGCTTGGCCCGCACGGCATCCGCTGCAATGTAATCGCGCCGGGCTTTATCATTACCGAAATGACCATGGCCGATCCCGTCATCGGCGAGATGATCGCCGGGATGGTCGCGAACAAGGCACCGATCGGGCGGGCAGGGCAACCTGATGATCTGTGGGGCGCCGTCGTCTATCTCGCCAGTGATCTGTCGCGTTATCACACCGGCGACACGCTGATCGTCGACGGTGGTAAAATCGCCAATAACTGAATTTTTCAACTGATTTGGGGGAGAGACCGAAATGGAACCGACCAGCATGACCGAAATGCCGCCACCAGTTAACACCTGGGTGATGGAGACGGGCAGTTTCTATCTATGGCCGCTTATTTTTGTCCTTTGCGCAATCTGGGCAATGCGAACCAAGCGTTTGCCGGTGATGATGCTGCTGCTTCTCGCTGCTTCATCGAGCTTCTGGCAGGAGTTCTTTGGCGATTGGGGTGCCTACCTCTCGTGGAATCCGGCTTTTGCCCGTCTGCCGTTCTGGGGGGAAATGGCCTATACCACGCCGGTCAAGCCGAGCTTCATTCCGCTCAGCTGGGGCTGGTGGTTCTCGCTGTCGATAACCCCGCTGCTGATGCTGACACTTTGGTTGTCGCGCAAGTTTCCGGCTCTTTCGCTTAACACCTGGGCATTTATCGCCGTGTTTCCGCTCTACTCAGCCTATGAACTATATGCCGAGGGTAGCGCAGTGGCGCAAAGCTGGTGGTCTTACAATGCCGTCATCGGCCCGCAGTGGACTGCTGCGAATGGCATGGGCATGTCCATCATCTGGCCGGTTATCCTCGCTCTATGGGCGACATGGATCGTCATCCTGCTGGCCAAGAAAGATGCGAACGGGCTGTGGTGGCACGAACGCAAGCTCGGCATCGCCGCGGGTGGTTCGGGCTGGGGCCATGAGGCCAAGCGGCTCGGCGCGTTCATCGTGATGTTTCAGGTAACGTGCTTGCTGGTGGTGACACTGCCGCCAATCATCGCGAGACTGGCGTTCGGCGGCCCGAGCGTTCTGGTCCCATGAGAGGGCGCTGAATGTTTCCCCGCCCCAATGCCCGGCACAGCCAGATAGCCTATGTCACCAACGATCTTGATCGGGCGCTGGCTATCTGGCGTGACGAATACGATGTCCCGGCCTTCCATGTCTTCACCAATGATATGGAAGGGCTGGAATCTTCTCGCCCATTCCAGTTGAAGATTGCTCTGGCCAATGTCGGCGGCACCGAAATCGAATTGATCGAACCGCTTGGCGGCACAGCCCCGCTCCACGCCGAGCCGTTGCCTGCCGATGGCAGCTTTGCCATGTGTTTCCATCATGTCGCCATGCGCATCGAGGGCACTCTTGCGGATTATGACGCGCATATGGCCTCGCTCGACGAGGAGCGGCATCCGGTCGTCTGGTCGGGCGCGTTTGCTGACTTGATGCGCTATGCCTACACCGATGAGCGCCAGACTTTGGGCCATTATGTCGAGCATGTGTGGTTTGATGCTGATTTCTACGCGCAGTTGGCCGCAGCCATCCCCGTCTATCCGGCGCGCTGAAATCATGCCTGAAACCACACTCAACTTTCGTGATCTAGGCGGGCTTGCTGCGGCAGGCGGCAGCATTCGCAGCGGCGTGCTTTTTCGCAGCGAGGGTCCGCGCAATTTCACCGCTGACCAGCTTGCATCGCTGCAAGCCAGGGGCTTTCGCTCTATCGTCGATCTGCGATCAGCCCAGGAGCGCAAGGAAGCGCCGCATGATTGGCACGGGCCGGACTGTCGCTGGCTCGAACTGGACGTGAATGCCGATCTCAGGGTTTTCGGCAACGATGGCCGCGAACGTCTGATCAAGGGGCCAGAGCCCGAGATCGCCATTGCCACCATGGCGGAAACCTATCGCGAGATTGTTGGCGCTTTAATGCCGCATTGGCCGGTGATTGCCGGGGCATTGCTGGCTGACGAAGTGCCGATGCTGCTGAATTGCACGGCAGGGAAGGACCGCACCGGTGTGGCGATTGCCCTGTTGCTGGAAATTGCCGGGGTTTCGCGCGAGGAGATCGTCGAGGACTATCTGCGCTCTGCCCGTTTCGGTGATAATCTGGTGCGTGATGGCGAAGTGGAACCGGGGATGATGGCCAGCTTTGGCTTCATGCCCAGCCAGGGGCAAATCGATGCGCTGATCGGTGTTCGTGCAGACTATCTTGATGCCGCCTGGGATGAGATCGCCCGCGGCTGGGGCGACGTGCCGAACTATTTTGCAGCTGCAGGGCTGGACGGTGCAGATCAGCACCGGATTCGCACTGCGCTGGTGGATTGACCGGGCACAGCCCCGAACAAAGGATGATGAAGATGAATACAGGCGGAGTTATCGGTCTTGGCGGCATCGGCGGCGGTGTTGCCCAGTGTCTGCAGCGTTCCGGACAGCTGGCGGCGATCTATGACGTGCGCGCAGAAGCCGCCGCCAATGTCCCCGGCGCTCCGCCAATGTCGGCAACCCCGCGTGATCTGGCGGCGGCATCCGATTGCGTGCTGATTGCGGTGCTCAACGGCAAGCAGACTATTGCAGTGCTGGACGGGCCGGACGGGGTACTTGCGGCAGGCAAGCCGGGGCAGATGGTGATCCTGCTTTCGACCATTGCCATGGCCGATCTGGAAGCCTCGCAAAAGCTGTGTGCCGATGTCGGTGTCACCCTGCTCGATTGCGGTGTGACCAATGGGCCGAAGTCGGGCGAGAACGGCCTGATCTGCATGGCGGGCGGCAGTGATGCCAATCTGGCCGCAGCCAGGCCGATCTTCGATGGCTTTGCCCAGCAAGTGATCCACATGGGTGGTCCGGGTGCCGGCATGGCCGCCAAGATCGCGCGCAACACCACCTATTTCGGCTGCATGCGCGCTGGCTATGAGGGCGCGGTGATTGCGCGCAATTACGGCGTCAGCCTTGATCAGCTGACCATGGCGCTGGCGGGTGATCCCAATTCCGGCGGTGGGCTGGAAGGGGCTCTGGCGATGGTCAAGCGCCCTGATCCAGTGGACGATCCGGCAGAAACCAAATTGCGTGAATATTTCCAGATGTTGATGATCAAGGATCTTGAGGTCGCCATTGCCGAAGCTGCCCGTTTTGGCGCGCGCCTGCCGATGGTTGAGCTGATCAAGGCCAATGCGCTGTCAACTTCAGGGCTGGAATACCCGCTTGGCCAGCCGCTCGAAGGCTGACACCTCAATTTCAGGAGTATTACGATGAACGAAGAAAATTGGGCCAAAGGCCTTGAAGTGTTCGATGCGGTCTATGGTCCGGGCACTTCGGCCATGGTCACGCCGTTCAAGGATTCGCCGTTCAATCAGGAGATTGTCGGCAACCAGTTTGCCAATCTGTGGGGGAATGAAGCCTTCACCATCCGCGAAAAGCGGCTGATGGTACTGGGCGCAACGGCCATGCTGGGGCGGCAGGATCTGGTCGAAATTCAGATGACCGGGGCGCTGATCAATGGTGAATTCACCGAGGAACAGCTTGAGCAGATTCCGCTGTTTCTGCTGTTTTACGCAGGAGCAGGCAATTGCACGGCGCTGTTTCGCGGGATCGAGGCGGCCAAGGCGCGTGTCGCGGCGATGAACAAGGACGCCTGATCATGCGCGAACTCACCCGACTGCCGCTCGACACGGCTGCATTCCGTGAAAAATACGGACCCTGGGCAGTGATTGCCGGAGCATCTGAAGGCACGGGCGAGTGCTATGCGCGGGAACTGGCAGAAATGGGAATCAATCTGATTCTCGTCTCGCGGCGTCAGGCTGCACTGGATACCTTGGGTGAGGCGCTGGAAGCTGAATACGGCATCGAATATCGCGCCGTGGTGCAGGATCTGACCGAGGATGGGGCGGGGCAAAAGCTCGTCGCGGCAGCGGCAGGGCTTGATGTCGGGCTCTATATCTCAAACGCCGGTGCCGATGGTTTCGCCAGCTTCTTCGAAGACAGCACCGATGGCGCACACCGGCTGGTGCGGATAAATATCTCGACGCTGATCGATGCTGCCAATGGCTTCGGCAAAGGTTTTCTCGCACGCGGGAACGGCGGGATAATCGTCATGGCATCGGGTGCAGGCCTCGGCGGTCAGCCCAATCTGGTGCTCTATTCGGCGACCAAGGCCTTCGAGATCAACTTCGCAGAATCGCTGTGGGCCGAATATCATGAACGCGGGATCGACGTGATCGGCATTGCCGCACCGATCATGCGCACCCCCATGCTGCTGCGCATGGTGCCCGAAGGCTTCGACGTGTCAGATGTCTATGACCCTGCCGATGTCACCCACAATGCACTGGCCGGTCTGCTGGCGGGTGAGCCGTTGCAGATTATACCCGATGGACCGGGGCAGGAAAAACAGCCGCAAGTGCTGGCAGACCGCAAGTCACGTCTGATCGGCTTCGTCGAATTCAACAAGATGTTTACCGGAGGGTGAAGCACATGGGCAGGCTGTCAGGCAAAGTAGCGATTATCACCGGCGGCGGTGGCGGGATTGGTTCGGCCGTGGCGCGGCGCTTCGTTGCCGAAGGCGCGAAAGTGGCAATCGCCGATGTCTTTGCTGATTCAGCCCAGGCTGCGGCAAGGCCATTGGGCGATGCAGCTCTCGCCGTCCAGTTCGATGCGGCTGCTCCCGCTTCCGTAGAGGCGATGGTGGAGCAGACCGTCAGCCATTTCGGGCGGCTCGACATTCTCCACAATAATGCGGCGATGACCGATCCGGTCAAAAGCCCGCTCGATACCGATGCGGTCACCATTCCCGTCGAAATCTGGGACGAGATCATCGACGTCAATCTGCGCGGTTATATGCTGGGCTGCAAATATGCCATCCCGCACATGATCCAGGGCGGTGGCGGTTCGATTATCAATACGGCTTCGAACAGCGGCACTGCCGGTGATCTTGCCCGGATCGCCTATGGTGCGTCCAAAGGCGCGATCATCACCATGACCAAATATATCGCCACGCAGCACGGGCGGCAGAACATTCGCTGCAATTCGGTCGCTCCCGGTGTGGTGCTGACCGAAGCGCTCGCGGCGACAGTGCCGGGCCTGGCCGACATCATCAAGCGGCATATTCTGACCCCGGAATTTGGCGTCCCCGATGATATCGCGGCATTGGTGGCATTTCTGGCTTCGGATGAAAGTCGTTACATAACTGGCGAAAATATCTCAATTTCTGGTGGCGGGCTTTCACACCAACCGCATTACGCCGATTTGCTGGATCTGATGGAGCAGCACTTGTCATGAGCGCGCCGCTGACTGTCTCCGCTTTGGAGCAAGCAGCGCGTGAAATGACCGGTCTTGCCGATTTCGGCCCGGATACCGGCTGGCGAGAGGGCTTCGGGCGGCTGGTCGCGGCGGTTGAGGCGATGGGGCCGAACGACCAGCTGCGCCATATGGCCTTTCACAACATCACCGGCCAGCTGGCAACGCGGTTGCGCTTTGTCGAGGATGACAAGCAGCACCCAGAAATCGCCGCGCTGGACGTGGGCGCTCCGCTGATCGTCATCGGCCTGCCGCGCACCGGAACAACGATCAGCTATGATCTGTTGTGCCTCGATCCCGCTGCCCGAGCGCCGCGCGAATGGGAATGGTATGTTCCCTGGCCGCCGCCAGAAATCGCCACCTTTGATAGTGACCCGCGCATTGCCCAGGTCACGGCGATGTATGACGTCTGGCTGGAACACGCCCCCCAGCTCCTCGATATCCAGCGCTTTGACTGCACCCAGCCGGGCGAGTGCAACCACGGCATGCAATATCATTTCGGCAGTACCAATTTCGCCGCAGAACTCGGCGTGCCGGACTTTGCCGAGTGGCTGCGCGAGAGCGAGGTTGCGGGGCAATATGTCTCGCACAAGCGGCTGCTCCAGAACTTCCAGTGGCAGGGGCCGCAGGGCCGCTGGACGCTGAAATCGCCGCAGCATCTGTTTGATCTGCCGGCGCTGCTGAACGCCTATCCCGGTGCCATGCTGGTGTGGACCCACCGCGATCCGGCACTGACCTTTTCCTCGCTCTCCAGTTTCATTGCCGGATTTCTGGCGGCCTTCGGCGGTGACAAGGACAAGGCGGCGATTGGCCGCGAAGTGGTGGAAACCTGGATTGCGGCGATGAACCGGGGGCTCGCCGCGCGCAATGATCCAGCGATCGAGGGGCGCATTATCGATCTGGCGCACAAGGATGTCGTCGCCGATCCGATGGAGGCGGTGCAGCGCATCTATGACCGCTTCGGCCTGACTTTCTCCGATGAGCACAAGGCGCGGATCAGCCGTTTCCTGACTGACAATCCGGCGGCCAAGCGCATGGGCAAGCACCAGCATTCGCCCGAGCAGTATGGCATCGACAATACCGAAGTGCGTGAGCGAATGGCGGGTTACTACGACCGCTTCGGTGATTTACTTGGCCAACCCCAAACAGGAAATCAGAATGAGTGTGCTTGACCGTTTCCGCCTTGATGGCCGCACCGCGATCCTCACAGGTGTTGGCCCCGGCGTGGGCGAACATGTCGCCAAGGCCTATGCCGAACTGGGGGCGAACGTGGTGATTTCTGCCCGCTCGGCTGATCGGCTTGATCGAATCGCCGCCGAGATCAACGCAGGGACCGGCGGACGGGCGCTCGCCGTGGCAGCCGATGCTGGAGAAAAAGCCGATCTGGAAAATCTGGTAGCCAAAGCGCGCGCTGCCTTCGGACCGATCCATATCGTGTTCAACAATGCTGCTGCGGGGGTTGTCTATGCCCACGATGGCGGGCTGTGGGCCAATAGCGACGAAGTGTGGAAGGTTGCGATGGACGTCAATGTCATGGCGACCTGGCGTCTGACCGAGCTGACCGAGACGGACATGCAGGCGCATGGGCTCGGTTCGATCATTTCGGTGCAGAGTTGCGGTGGCTTCACCCCGATCCCGCCAGCGGTTGCCTATGGGGTGAGCAAGGCGGCGCTGCTGTTTCTCGTGCGCGAGCTGGCCAAGAGCCAGGCACCGCACACCCGGATCAACTGCTTGTGCGTCGGCTCGATGAGCCCGGACGGACAGGAAGCGGAAATCCACAAGGGGCTGGGTCTGGCCGAGCGCAACGCGATCAAGCGTTTCGGCGCGGCGGATGAGGCGGTGGGCGCGGCGATCCTGCTGGCCAGCGATGCTTCCAGCTATACCACCGGCAGCACGATTTTCACCGCAGGTGGCCGGGTCGGCACGATCTCGTGAGCAATCCGCTTTACACCCCCGATCAGGAGGTAGCGGAAAAACTGGCCCTGCGGCTGATCGAGCGTGAGGACGTGCGCGCCGCTCGCGAAGCTGCGCGACGAGATATGCGGGGCGATCCGGCGGCGGCCCTGCCTGATGGCGCGCTTAGCCTCGATCATGCGCTGGACCAATGGGTGCTGGCACTGGCGATGCGCGAAGCCAATGGCGATACTGCTGCGCCGAGCGTGGTGTGGAATGTTTCCAACCCACCGCGACACTGGTTTGGCCACAGCTATGGCGGGGCGGCAGTGGCGGTCGATAATCCCGATAATTTCAACCGCGAAATTCCGATTGATGGAAGTGGCAACTATGCCATCGACATTCGCTTTTCCGACAGTCCGCCACAATTCAGCGTGGTCATCGAGATGGAACCTGAACATCATGCCGGGCTGGGCCGCAATATTGGCGCGCTGACCTTGCAGCAGCTTTTGCCGCATTGCGATGTCAATGCCCGCGTGACGGTAACGGTGGGACCGGAAGCAGGCGGCGCGCTGCACCTGCAAAGCGAGCCGGGCCGCATCCAGATTTACACGCGTGACAGTCAGGCTGACTGGAATCAGCGGCCTGCCGAAGTTGCGGTGCGCCGTCTCGATCCTCCGGCTGGCTGGCAATCACGATCTGAGGATGAGATTGCCGCCACTGTGGTGGCCGATATGCCCGCGTGGGTGCGCTTCTGGCGCGGGTTCAAGGATGATTTTCTCAGGCATCCTGAGCCCAACCGGCTGGTCGGGCCGAACGGTCGCGATGGCAATTGGGGCTATCTGGCCGGAGGGCGCTTTGCCATTGCCGATGATGAGGCACTGCTGGTCACGCTCGATCCGGTGGGCAGCTATTACACCGGCTTCCAGATCACCGATCCGTGGACGATTGCTCCCGATCCGATGCACCGCACCGCCAGCCTCAACAAAGCGCAAGTCACCCCCAATGTCGATGGCACATTCACTTATGCGATTGCGCTGGCCGATCCGGGCGTGGCGAACTGGATCGACACTTGCGGACTGCATGAAGGCTGGATGCTGACGCGGTGGCAGGGCGTGCCCGCAGGTCCGCCACTGGACGGCATGATCCGCGAGGTGCGGCTGGTGAAGCTGGATGCCATTCCCGACGATATTCCCCGTATAGATCTGGACGGGCGGCGCGGGCAGATCACTGCTCGCTCGCAAGCTTTCGTGCAGCGGACCAGCGAAAAAGGATGGACCGATGCAGGCTGAAGGCGCGATCATCGAACTGTGCCATGTCACCCGTGATCTTGATGCGGCGCTGCTCCACTGGACACGCGATCTGGGGGCAGGGCCATTTTTCGTGTTCGAAGTGCCGGTGCTGCCCGGCCAGCTCTATTACGGGCAGCCGACCGAGGTTTCGATGCGGGTGGGGTTTGGCTTTTCCGGGGGCATGCTGATCGAACTGCTCGAACAGACCAATGACGGCGCATCACCGTTTCGCGATTTTCTGGAAGCGCGCGGTGAGGGTCTGCACCACGTTATGCCGCGCGGCGATTTCGACGCCGGATATGCGCGGCTGTCTGGTGCCGGGCATGAAGTGGCCTATGCCGGACGCATGCCATCGGGCGAACGCTTTTGCCTGTTCGACACCCGCGCCGCGAACGGAGCCTATGTTGAACTGATGGAGCTTTCCGAAGCGATGCTCGGTACGCTGGGGCTGATGGCCAAGGCCCATGCTGACTGGGACGGGGTGACCGACCCTGTGCGTCCCATGGCGCGACTGGCGGAGTACGCCGGCTATAGCTAAAGTCTTTCCGTTTAATGCTGGCCCCTCTCCCCTGGAGGGGAGAGGCTACGCAGGCTTGGCAGTTTTCTGCCTAGCCGAAGTTGGAGAGGGGTGCTCCGCCCTATCGAGGGCAGCACACCCCCACCCAACCTCCCCCTCAAGGGGGAGGAGTTAAGCAGCTCAATATAAAACGGAAAAACTTTAAAGCTTGGCGCTGCCCATCTGGGCGAACAGCTTCTGGAAATCAGCGTAGCTGGGCTGGTGCGCGGTGACGCCACCATCGATCGGGATCGCTGCACCGGTGATGAAGCTGCTTTCATCGCTGGCAAGGAAGGACACGAGGTTGGCGATGTCTTCGGGCTGGCCAAGCTGCGGGGTCAGATGGTGTGACAGCAGGATGTCCTTGATGATATCAGGCGTTGATTCCACCGCCAGCGGCGTCAGGACAAAGCCGATGACCATGCAGTTCGAGCGCACGTTCTGCTTGCCGTATTGCGTTGCGATCATGCGATTGAGGTGGATCAGCGCTGCCTTGGACGTGCCATAGGCGGTCAGCGTTGCTTCGCCCTGCACGCCAAAGCCCGAGGCGCTGTGGATGATTGAACCGCCGCCCTGAGCGATCATCTGCGGGATCACATGTTTGCTCATCAGCATCGCGCCGCGAACATTGACCGCCATCGCCATATCCCATGCTGCGACATCGAGGTTGACCACGTCGAGGTCTTTCTGGCGCTGGGCATCGTTCTGGATTGCGGCGTTGTTGTGCAGCACGTCGATCCGGCCGAACTGCGCGATGATGGCATCGGCCAGCGCCTTGACCGAAGCCTCGTCGGTCAGGTCCACCGCCATGGCGACCGAACCGGGTATGGTATCGGCGGCGGTCTGCGCTGCACCCGCGTCAATATCCGCCAGCACCACGGTTGCGCCATCAACCGCCAGCCGCCGGGCCGATGCCGCGCCAATGCCGCCGCCAGCGCCGGTTACCAATGCGATTTTGCCGTGAAGTCTGCCAGTCATGCCATTATCCTCTTCTCTGTCGCCTGAGCGCCATAGCCTCAGCGCGGCGTGACCTGCCAAAGGGCAGGGCAGCCTCGTTGATTGCTGGTTAGAGTTCCTTCTATAACGAGCCGGCATAACGGGGAACCATCTGCATGAAGCGATTTTCCGGCCGGGACTGGTGGTTCATCCTGCTGCTCGGCGCGATCTACATGGTCAACTTCATCGACCGGATGATCATCTCGGTGGTCGGCGAACCGATCCGCCGTGAATTCGGCTTGAGCGACTTGCAACTGGGCGTGATGGGCGGCGTTGCCTTTGCGCTGTTCTATGGCAGCATCGGGATTCCCATCGCCCGGCTGGCCGAGCGGGTGAACCGGGTGGGCATTGTCGCGGTGGCAACCGCGGTATGGTCGGCGATGACCATGCTTTCGGGGGCCGCCACCAGCTATGGCACCTTGTTGCTGGCACGCATGGGAGTGGGCATTGGCGAGGCAGGCTATACGCCGCCGGTGGTATCGATGATCGCTGATCGTTTTGATGCAGACAAGCGCGCCACGGTTTTTTCGCTGATTGCCGTCGGCGTTTCTGTGGGCGGTGCGGTGGGCGCATTGGCTGGGGGCTGGATCGCCCAGAACCATGGCTGGCGGATGGCTTTCATTGTCATGGGCGGACCGGGTCTGCTGCTGGCGGCCTTGCTGTGGCTGACGATCAAGGAGCCGGTGCGGCGCAATGCCGGCGATGCCGCGCCGCCGCTGCGCTCGGTTTTGCGCCGGGTTGGCGGATCACCGGCCTTTGTCAGTTTTACTATCGGCAGCGGCCTGGTCGCGCTGGTCGGTTTTGGGCTCAGCCTGTTTCTGATCCCTTTGCTGATCCGCCGTTTTGGCTTTGATCTGAAATCAGCGGCGCTGACCTTTGCACTGACCTTCAGCATGGCGACGGCGCTGGGCGGAGTGGTTGGCGGCATGCTGGCGGATCGTTATGCCGCTCATGATCACCGCCGCTATGGCCTGCTCCCCATATGGAGTTCGGCGCTGGCCCTGCCGCTCTATCTGGCGGCGATCTATCAGGATGACTGGCGGATCATGTCGGGGCTGCTGTTTGCTGCGACGTTCTGTCTCTATGCCTTCCTGCCGACGATCATGACGGTGACCCAGCGATTGGTCGAGCCGCGTATGCGGGCGACAGCGGCGGCGATCCATGCCTTTGGGCAAACGGTGTTCGGCCTTGGGCTGGGCTCGGCTTTCCTTGGCTTGATGAGCGACTGGCTGGCCCGTCGCGCCTATGGAGCTGGTTATGCCGAACTGTGCCTGACCGCGAAGGGGCAGGTGCCCAGCACACTGTGCAGTGCTGCATCAGGCACTGGCTTGCAACAGGCGCTGCTGCTGCTCGGCCTGTTCCTGCTACTGGCTATTGCCAGCTTCTGGGTCGCCGCGCGCTCTATCGCGGGCGAGATTGCTGCAATCGAAGGGCAGCCGTCATCATGAGGTCCGGTCGATCCAGTCATTGAGCTTGGCCCAGTGAGCTACGCGCGTTCCGGCGAAATTCTGGCAGTGCGCGGCGGACTCAACAATTTGTAGTTCAACCGCTGGTGATGCGCTGAAATAGCCCGGCTCCTTTTCCGGCGCGGGGCTGGTGTCGATCACGCTTTGCACCACCAGTACTGGCACGGCAATACTGGCGGCAGCTTGGTGAACAATGCCCGGCGTCAGCGCATCGCGGCCCATTGTGACTGGCGTGGTAGAGGCATGGGCCTCATCAGCCTCGATCAGCGCCAAGGGCACGTCATCTCCATAGAACAGCCGCCGCATCGGTGCGCGCGGGGTGGCGATATAGCCGCTGGGGATCAGGCCTGCCTGCAGGCTCGCAACATCGGTATCGCCCAAGATCATCGGCTCGTTGGCCCAGCCGAGCACGGCGACACGGTCCATCGCCGGATGCGAAGCAGCTTGGGCGATAATCATCATTCCGCCCATAGAATGGCCCAGGCCGGTGACATCAACCGGCCCGCCCCATTGCGTAACGACCTGCCGCAGTGCTTCGGCATGGGCGGCGGCGATG
>JANOYZ010000172.1:0-2672 GCA_031429135.1 Novosphingobium sp.
GCTCGCCATCATAGACGTTCATCTGGCAGCCGAAGCTTTTAACCCGGTAGGTCCTGGGGGGCGTGGTTTGGCGCATGGTTGGGGCGTTAGGGCAATTGCGCGGGGGAGTGAAGGGGGTGGCTGTATGACGCCACCAAAGTGCTAGTGACCCTCTTCAATCTGAAGTTCGCTCTGCCCTATCCGCACGGTCTGACGAAGTTCAGATTCGGGTCACTCGAAGGCGCGGTTAACAGGTCCCGACCCTAAGACTACGCTGTCACCACAGGCACCATAATGGTCTTGAAAGAACTCATTTACACGCGCTGCGATCAAGGAGATTTGGCGGATGCCAGCCAATAGTGCGGCACGGACCGAGGCCAAGGTGAACGAAAATGCCGCCGAAACGGCGGCGCAGGCCAACAATGTCACTGCGCTCAAGGGTCAGGATGGAGAGCATCTGCTGGCGGGAGACAGGGGGCGATGGCTTCTGAAACAGGTTCAGGATGACGAGTGCAGTGCGAGAGGCTAGGCTCAACCCATGTCCGCCGAGCTAACCCCCGATAGCCAGCACCGCAGTGTCGCCGCCGCGCTCCCGCAGCGCATTCGCGATTTCGCTTTGCTGGCCCGGTTTGACCGGCCGATCGGCTGGTGGCTGCTCTACTGGCCCTGCGTCTGGGGAGTGCTGCTGGCGGGCGGGCAAAGACGCTGGGACTTGGCTCTGTGGCTATTGCTGGGCGCGATTACCATGCGCGGCGCGGGCTGTGTCTATAATGATATTGTCGATGCCGAGCTTGACCAGAAAGTGGCGCGCACCGCCGCGCGGCCCATCGCCAGCGGGCGGGTGAGCAAGCGCGCGGCATGGCTGTGGCTGATTGTGCTCAGCCTGATCGGCTTGCTGGTGCTGCTGCAACTGCAACCCCTTGCACAGATTATCGCGCTGGCCAGTCTCGCGCCGGTTGCCGCTTATCCCTTCATGAAGCGGATCACCTGGTGGCCGCAGGTGTGGCTCGGCCTGGTGTTCAGCTGGGGGGCGCTGGTCGGTTGGACTGAGCTGCGCGCAGACTATTGGGATGTACTCGCCCTGCTTTACGCGGGCTGCATCTGCTGGGTGATCGGCTATGACACGATCTATGCCCTGCAGGACCGCGAGGACGATGCGCTGGTCGGCATTCGTTCGAGCGCGCTGGCAATGGGCGGACGGGTGCGAGGGGGCGTGTCGCTGTTCTATGCCCTCGCGTTGGCGCTCTGGGCACTGGCCTTCTGGCGGCTGCGACCCGATCCGGTGGCACTGCTGGCGCTGCTGCCGATGGCGCTGCATCTGGTCTGGCAAGTGGTGACGCTGATTCCCGGCGATAACGATAATGCCCTCGCCCGCTTTCGTGCCAATCGCTTTGCCGGTCTGCTGATGGCGCTGGCCTGCTGGGTGGTGGGCAACGCCTGATCGGCTTGCGCTGATTGCCTTCATGCTCCAGCATGGCTGGAAAGGAGACTTCCATGCCTGCACTGCGCGATATTGCCGAAGCCGCCGCCGAGCAGACCGGTCTTGCCCGCAAGGTGCTCGACTACAGCCTGGTGATGAAGCGGCTGGTCGACGAGGCCAAGCAGCCGGGCTTTTCACTCGCCAGCTGGGCACCGCTTGCCGAATATGTCGATACGGCAAAGTTCGAGCGGGTTGGCAATTTCCTCGAGGTGATGACATGGGCTGATTATATCGGCTTCCTCACCGGCTGGGCGATGACCTCTGAGTGGGAAGGCTCGTTCAAGCGCGTGACGACCAATGGCAATGTCGTGCTGCTCGAACTCGAAGAGCGCAGCCGGGTGGGTGCGCATACCAGCCTGGTCAACTCGGTCTCGGTCTATGAATTCAACGCAGCGGGCAAGCTCGCCCACCTCGATATCTACTTGCAGATGCCGATGCCCGATCCTGAAATGCTGGCGAGCTACAAGAACATCAAGATCCTGACCGAGACCGACCGCATCATGCGGGAAATCGAACTACCGCTAAATTGATCGCGGGCCGTTCCCCTTGACCCCATCCCCGAATCCTCCTAAGGGCCGCCCCTCTCGGGAACGGGTCCGCCTGTTTTCGTGAAAGAGCTGAACATTGGCGGTGCGGGCAGGGGAACCTGAACAAGCCGTCAAAGTAACCCGGCATTGCGTCTGGGTGGAGCGTTTTCGGCTCGTGATGTGCGTGATGCGGGGCAAGTCCCCGGCATTGGCGCTTTCGCGGGTTTCGCAAATCTCTTCACCCTGATGGCATGGCCCAAACACAGGTGAAGAGTACTTCATGCCAACTATCAATCAGCTGATCCGCAAGGGTCGCGTTCCGCAGAAGGCCAAGTCAAAGGTCCCTGCGATGGAGCAGAACCCGCAGAAGCGCGGCGTTTGCACGCGCGTTTATACGACGACCCCGAAGAAGCCGAACTCGGCTTTGCGCAAGGTCGCCAAGATCCGCCTGACCAACCAGCGCGAAGTGATCTCGTACATTCCGGGCGAAGGCCACAACCTGCAGGAGCACTCGGTTGTGCTGATCCGCGGCGGCCGCGTTCGCGATCTTCCCGGCGTGCGCTATCATGTGCTGCGCGGCGTGCTGGATACCCAGGGCGTCAAGGATCGCAAGCAGAGCCGTTCGAAGTACGGCGCCAAGCGTCCGAAGTGACCTGATGGCCGCAGGCGCCAGGTCATCCTGAACT
>JANOYZ010000173.1:0-1912 GCA_031429135.1 Novosphingobium sp.
CTGGCGCGTTTTGACAGCCCCGGAGCCGACGCCTTCGCCGCCGCGCTCACCGATGTTTGCCGCCAACTAGCCCATCTGGTGGTGCGCGATGGCGAAGGCGCGCAGAAGTTCATCGCAATCACCGTCACCGGCGCGGTGAGCGATGACTCTGCGCGGCGCGTCGGGCTATCGGTGGCCAATTCGCCCCTGGTAAAAACCGCCATTGCTGGCGAGGATGCCAATTGGGGCCGCGTCGTCATGGCAGTGGGCAAGGCGGGTGAACCAGCGGACCGCGACAAGCTGTCGATCGGCTTTGGCTGCGTCTGGGCAGCGCGTGAAGGGCTGCCGGTGGATGGCTATGACGAAACGCCGGTAACCGCTCATCTCAAGGGTCGCGAAGTAGCCATCGCGGTCGATCTTGGGCTGGGCACAGGCCGCGCCACGGTGTGGACCTGCGATCTGACGTATGGCTACATTGCGATCAACGCCGATTACCGCAGTTAGTCACCCTATCAGACCCGTCCGCCCTGAGCTTGTCGAAGGGTTGTCCTGCCTTTGCAGCGTCGCAAAGAAGTGCGGTCCTTCGACAAGCTCAGGACGGACGGGTTATGAACGACACACTTACCAGCTCAGTTCACGCCTTGATGCGCACTGCGGTGGAGCGCGCCATCCTGCCGCGCTATCAGACGCTGGCCGCGCATGAAATCAATGCCAAGGCGGCTGATGATGTCGTCACCGTGGCTGATCACGAGGCGGAGGAAATCCTCGCCGCTGGCCTTGCCAAGCTGCTCCCCGAGGCCACCATCGTCGGCGAAGAAGCCGCTCATGCCGATCCTGCGGTGATGGACCGGCTGGGCGATGCGCTGTGCTGGATTATCGATCCGCTCGATGGCACCAACAATTTCGCCGCCGGAAAGCCGCCGTTCGGCGTGCTGGTCGCGCTGGCGGAAAATGGCGAGACGATTGCCGGCTGGATCTATGATGCGCTGACCGGGCGGTTCTGCCATGCCACGCGCGCGGGTGGAGCCTTCGTGGACGGCGAGCGCATTTACGCTCACAGCAGCGGCGCGAACCCGCCGATTGCGGCGATATCACTGGTTTTTGCCGATCCCGCACGGCGCACTGCGCTCAAGACCAAAATTGCACCCTTCTACACCTGCGTCGACATCCCGCGCTGCGCTGCCGAGCAATGGCCGCGGCTGGCGCTGGGGCAGAACGATGTCTCGATCTTCGAACGCACACTGGCCTGGGATCACGCGGCGGGTGTGCTGCTGCTGAATGAAGCGGGCGGCAAGGCAGCTCGGCCCGATGGCTCGGCCTACCGGGTCGACGATCACTTGAAGCCCGGCCTGCTCGGCGCCGCCAGCCCGGCCCTGTGGGACGATCTGGCGGAGCGGATGCGAGGAATTTAGAGCGTGATGCGAAAAAGTGGGAACCAGTTTTTCGCATCACGCGAAAACAAATAATTACAGAGCATGATGCGATTCTGTTTTATCGCATCATGCGCCAGAGGCTTCCGTTTGGGAAAGAATCGCTTCCCCTCGCCCCTGGAGGGGGTGCCCCACCCTCTCGTTAAGCTCACACCCTGTCCCACACCAGCGGCAGATAATCGACACCAAAGGTGCGGCCCGTGTGATAACGCTAGATATCGTCCTCTTTGATGCGGATGTTGCTGAAGCGCGACAAAACTGCTCGATGACGATTTTGAGTTCACGCTTGGCAAGGTGGATGCCAAGGCAGTTGTGGATGGGTGGCAAGCGCCCGCCGCTCAAGCGGCTGACCGCGAGATAGGGATCGTCGTCCTCGGCGGTGAACAGATCATAGCTGGCATCCCACACCAGCTCCGGCGCGACGTGCGCCGGAATTCCGGCCGCGACTGCTTCGGTGTTCGCCATTGCTCCTCTCCTCTGCCGCCCGGTTGCCACAAGCCTGC
>JANOYZ010000174.1:0-3422 GCA_031429135.1 Novosphingobium sp.
GTTTTTCAGCACTGGTGCAGCTCCGCTTGATCCCAGAGTGCAGCGCGCTTTTGAAGCGCGTTATAACATACCGGTCCTGCTGTCCTACGGTGCCACTGAATTCGGCGGCCCGGTCTGCGCGATGACACCTGAGCTCTATGAGCACTTTGGCGAGGCGAAATTCGGCAGCGTCGGCAAACCGTTCGGCGGCGCACAAATCAGGGTGGTGGATGCCGAGACGGATACCGAACTTCCGGCTGGTCAGGAAGGCTTGCTCGAAGTGATCTCGCCAAAGATGAGGCCGGACTGGATCCACACTTCGGACCTTGGTGCCATCGACGCTGACGGCTTCCTGTTCCTGCGCGGACGGGCCGACGGGGCGATCATGCGCGGCGGCTTCAAGCTGCTGCCCGAAACGATTCAGGAGGCGCTGCTTGGCCATCCGGCAGTCTCCGCTGCTGCGGCAGTGGGCCTGCCAGATCGGCGGCTCGGCCAGGTTCCCGTCGTCGCCATCCAGCTCAAGCCCGGCGTGGCTGCGCCAGAAATTGCCGAACTTGAGGCCTTTTTGCGCGAGCGGGTGCTGGCAACGCATATCCCGGTGCGCTGGCTGATCGTTGATGAACTGCCCAAGACGGTTTCCTTGAAGGTGGACCGGCCAGCGGTGGCACAGCTTTTTCTCGAAGCCGAACCGGCAGAGCAGGTCTCCAGAGCATGACCGCTACAGCCACACCGTCCATCGTCGCGCCGAATGTCAGGGATCTTGCAGAACTTGGTGCCACATTGGCCGAATGGCTGGAAACCCGGTTGGCCGATGCGCGCGATATTCGCGTCACCAATCTCAGCTATCCGCTTGGTGCTGGGATGTCGCATGAGACGATCCTGTTCGATGCGGCATGGCGTGAGGGCGGGGCAGACCGCGCGCAAGGCATGGTCGTGCGGATCAAGCCGGTGCGCGATACCGTCTATCCTGACGATCTGTTTGATCAGCAATATCGCCTGATCCAGCTGATGCACCAACATGGCGCTGTTCGCGTGGCGCAGCCGCTGTGGTTCGAGCCGGACGCAACGATCCTGGGCGCGCCGTTCTTTGTCATGGAGCAGGTTTCGGGGCGGGTCACGGTCAGCTATCCGCCCTATTCGCGGCAGGGGTGGCTGGTCGATACAGCGGCGAAAGATCGCAGGTTGATCTGGGAGAGCGCGGTGCGCCAGCTTGCGGCGATCCAGCTGGTTCCCCTGTCGCAGGCGTCATTTCTTGCACTGCCCGGCGGCCCCGCTGGCTTCGATCAGGAAGTCGATCGCTGGTGGCGGTTTATTGACTGGGTCGATCCGCTTGCACAGCACAAGGTTCTGCGCAGCACGTTCGAGAGGTTGCTGGCGGTCGGCCCGGTCAACCGTGTGGAAGGGATCGTCTGGGGCGATTCGCGCCTTGGCAACATGATGATCGGGCCGGACATGGACGTTGTCGCGGTGATGGACTGGGAGCAGCCGTCGCTGGGCGGCGCGCTTCACGATCTTGGCTGGTGGCTGCAAAGCGATCACAACCAGACGACAGGGCAGGGCATCGCGCCGCTAGAAGGAATGGGCACGCGCGCCGAGACGATCCAGCTGTGGAGCGAAGTCTCGGGCAAACCGGCTGCTGATATCGAATGGTACGAAGCCTTCGCCTGCCTGAAGATGGAATGCCTCGCGGTACGCATGATCGCGCTGCGCGAAATGCCTGCCAGCGTGAGGAATTCTGTGCCAGGGCAACGCACCGCCGAACTGCTCGACAGGCTGTACTGAGCTTTCGCAGAGCAAGGCTCTCCTATGCGGCCATCCAGTTGCGATAGGCCTCGGCATCAAGCAACTGCGGATTATCTGCGAGGTACCGGCCGGCAATTTCCAGAAATCTGCTGGTCTGGTCCGTCAGATGATCGGGGTGCCACGCCATCGCCATTTCCCAGCGGGCATGGGGAAGCTCATCCTCCAGGGTGAGAAAAACAACGTTGCGAAAGTTTTGCAAAGCCGCCGTCGCCATGACCAGACTGGAGCCAAGGCCAGCGCTGACCAGGCTCAGGGTGGTGTTGGTCTGACTGGCCTCCTGTTCAACCCGGGGAACCACCCCCACGCCCTTGAACAGGTTCATCGTATCGGATTGCTCGGCATATTTGAGCGGCGGCAGGATGAACGGCTGCTCGGACAGTTCGGTCAAACTGATCGACTTGCGGTGCGCGATTGCAGAAGTGGCAGGGACGGCTGCGACGAAGCAGGATCGCTCGATCAACCTGCTCTGGCATTCTGCATGGGGGATGCCGTGGGTGATGAAGCCGATATGATAATCCCCGGTCAGAATTCCGCCGATCTGCTGCGGTGTGGGAATTTCGAACAGGCGCGCGTGGATATTGGGCGCGGCGGCACGAAACCGGACAAGAATTTCGGGCAGAACCTGATAGAGCGCCGGCCCAATAAAGCTGATCCGCACCTCGGGCGTTTCTGCGGCAGCACTTTGCGCCATTTTGCGCGCGACTTGCGCCTGTCTGAGCGTACGGCGGGCTTCGATCAGAAAGACCTGACCGGCACTATTCAGCTCGACACTTCGCTTGGCACGATTGAACAGATCAACGCCCAGGCTTAATTCCAGCCGCCGGATCGCTTGGCTGAGCGGTGGCTGCGCCATATTGAGCCGGATAGCGGCGCGGCCGAAATGCAGCTCCTCGGCGACGGCGACGAATTGCTGCATTTGTCTCAGGTCCAAGGCCCGTCCCTTCCATTATCCACAGCAGCTCTCATACTGCATGGATATCAATCATGCCATTTTTCATATCCAAAATTAGAAGAACAGCAGGGATATCCTTCCCGGTGCTTATGCATCCCCCACGATGCAGCAGCACATATTCGCGACCCGTCTTTGGCAAGAAGGCGGCGGCTATAATGAAAAATGGCAGGTGGCGGAGACGGAGGAAGCCAATAATAATTGAAATTAAACGATAAAATGGCATTTTATGGCGGAGACATAATATCAGCCGTAGTTTTGTTTGATGCTACTTTCCGCGAATCGGAAGAAAGCGAATTCACAGTTGGTTCTGCGAGATTCAAAGCGTGCGCAATGACTAAATGAGAATGCACATGGCGTGACACTGTATCTGGTGTATCTCGGATACAATGATTCCAATGATCACCGCTTCAATGCTCTACAACTTGGTCCAGTGTCCCAAGCGGATGGCGTTGGACCTGTTCGGCGATCACTCGATCCGCGATGAAATCAGTCCATTCGTTC
Source organism: Novosphingobium sp. (assembly GCA_031429135.1). GTDB lineage: Bacteria > Pseudomonadota > Alphaproteobacteria > Sphingomonadales > Sphingomonadaceae > Novosphingobium. The sequence goes on from JANOYZ010000174.1 coordinate 3,236, forward strand.
AGCTACTGTGGGAGCAGGGAGCTGCCTACGAGCAAAAGGTCATGGCCCTCGGGCAGCCACGGGGCGCTTGATCTTAGCTCCTTCGAGGGCGACGAAAAGGAGAGACTGACCCATGAGGCGATGTTGCGCGGCGAACCGCTGATCTACGCCGGAAGGATCAGTGCCGATGATCTTGTAGGCATTCCCG
>JANOYZ010000175.1:0-4970 GCA_031429135.1 Novosphingobium sp.
CGAGATCGTCTGGGGACCGGACGGCGAGGTGGAAATCATCGCCTCGTGCAATCCGCAGCCCGGCAACTGGCTCAAGCTGGAACCCGATGCCAGCGTGATTATCATCCGTCAGTCCGCGCTGGACCGGGCAAGCGAACGCGGCGGAGAGTTTCAAATCGAACGGATTGGCGGGCCAACCGTTCCAGCCCCGCTGACCGCTGAAACGCTGGCAAGCGGGCTTGGCGCAGCCGGCCAGTTCGTGAGCGGGGTGGCGGGCACGTTTGCCGATTGGACGCGGCTGTTCCGCCAGCATCCCAACCAGTTCCCGGCGATCGATCAGGCGATGTTCCAGAAGGGCGGCGGGGCCAGGGACATCTATTACGCCCACAGCTATTGGCGGATCGCGGCTGATGAGGTCTGGGTGATCGAGGTTACCCCGCCCGATTGCTATTACTGGAACTTCCAGCTCGATAACTGGTGGATGGAAAGCTTCGATTATCGTTTCCGCCAGATCAGCGTGAACAAGCATTCGGTGAAGCTGGAGCCGGACGGTTCGGTGCGGCTCATCTGCGCCGCGCGCGATCCCGGTGTCGGCAACTGGATCGATACTTGCGGGCACCGGGAAGGCACAGCCCTGCTTCGGTGGGCCGGGGCGAGCGAGCACCCGCTGCCCAAGGCGCGGATCGTCAAACTGGAGGAACTGTGATGCTGGAGTGGATGAAAGCCGCCAAATCCCACCTTGAAGACGCAGTCTTCGGGCTCGATCCCGATGCAATTACGCGGTCGAACACGGTCGAGATCGATGCGCCGGCGAAGGTCGTCTGGGACGTGCTGACCGATCTGCCGCGCTACAATGAATGGAACCCCTTTTGCATTCGCGCAGTCTCGACGCTTCAGCTGGGCGACCCCATCGAGATGACGTTGATCAACTATGCGACAGCGGGCGGGCCAACCGTCCCCAACCTTGAATATATCTGCGCATTCGAGCCGGAAAATCTGTTGAGCTGGCAGTTTCCCAACCTCGATTACTGGCCCTATCCGGCGCGGCGCGACCTGGTGATCGAAACGACCGGCCCCGCCAGCTGCCGCTATTATTCAACCGATGCATTTCTCGGCACCAACGGCATCCACGTCTTCCGTTTCGCGGGCCCCTGGGTGAAACGCGCGTTTGACGATAGCGGCCTGGCATTGAAGGTGCGGTCTGAAACCATTTTTGCAGCGCAGTAGCGCCATCATTGGAGGGGGAAGGAAACATGCAGAAACTAGATTGGCCGCGCTTCCTGATTGCCGGAACGATCGGCGCAGTCGTGATCTTCGTGCTCGACATATTCTGGCACGGCACAATCGCGAAGGACATGTACATCGGCTATCCGCAGCGGCCGATGGCAGAGATGGAGGCGCTATTTCCCTTCCTGTTCGGCACCTACATCGTCCAGCTGCTGATGTTCAGCTTCCTGTTTCTGCGGCTCTATCCCGCGCGCGGGTACAAGAATGCCGTGTGGTGGGGCATCTGGGGCGGGCTGTTTGTGGTTATTCCCAACATGCAGTTTTTCGTGGCGGTGAAAGACACCAGCTGGGCGATGCTGGGAATGCAGGTGATCGAAGGGATCGCCTTGTGCATCATGATGGCCGCGCTGTTTAACCTGCTCTACCGACCAAGACAGACGGCTTGAGCGGACGGGGGATCAGCCCGCCAGTTGCCCGCCATCGACCGTAAGCAACGATCCGGTCACCTTGCGCGCGGCATCGGATGCCAGATAGGCAATCGCCTCGGCAATGTCGGACGGCGCGCACATGCCATCGGTCAGCTTGGGCACATTGCGCATCACCAGGCTCCAGTCGACGTCGCCCGGCGGTGGCGCGCTATTGCCCATTGGCGTATCGACATGGCCGGGGCAGACGGCATTGATCCGTACGCCTTTGCTGGCAAACTCGATCGCCAGGCTCTTGGTGATCGCGGCGACGCCGTGTTTGGAAGCGGCATAGGCGACCGTATAGGCAATCCCCTGCAGCGCGGCGGTTGATGCGGTGTTGACGATTGCGCCCTGGCTCTTGATCAGATGCGGCAGGGCGGCCTGACACATGGCAAAAACGCTGGTGGTGTTGATCCGCAGGATCCGCTCGAAATCCTCGAGCGAGAATTCAAGGCTCGGCCCCCATTTGAGCATCCCGGAGATATTGGCGAGGACATCAAGCCCGTCCTTGCTAGCCGCCTCGACCAACGCGCGGCACGAGGCAAAGTCGCCGGCATCATAGGCAACGATTTGCGGCGCGCTTGCCATCATGCCCGCCGTCTCGGTCAGGCCAGCGGCGTTGATATCACCGATCGTGACTGATGCCCCCTCGTCGGAAAACAGCATAGCCGTGGCGCGGCCAATCCCGGAAGCTGCGCCTGTTACCAAAACCCTTTTGCCGGAAAACCGCATATTCTACTCCTTTAAGCCTTGATGTGCGTAGTAACGTAGGTCAATCACTACGCATAGGAGAAAAGCAGTGACTCTGGAGCAACGCGTTCAACGGCTCGAGGATGATGGTGCGATCCGGGCGCTCAAAGCGCGTTATCTGCGCTGCTGCGACCTGCGCGATCCTGAGGGCGTCCGCGAAACCCTGACCCCCGATGGCGCCATCATCGCATACCAAGGGTTTCCGCCGTTCGATAATCGCGACGCCTTTGTCGATATTTTTGCGCAAATGGGCTGCCAGCCGGGGATCTACGATATCCACCACAGCAGCAACGGGGTGATCACCTTCGAAAGCGACATCCGTGCCACCGGGCTGTGGTCGCTCCATTTTCAGACGATCATCCTTGCCAATCGGTCCGTGACGCAGATGGGCCTTGAATATCAGGACGTCTATGTAAAGCAGGGCGGGCGCTGGTGGATTGCCGAAACGCGGACCAACCGGACGATGTTTCTGGGCCAGACTATCGATGCGGATGGCACACCAAAGGTGTTTGCGCTCGGTCAGGGGCCAGATTTGTTCGGGGAGCAATGATGGCAAAATTCTCGGCCCAGCAGCTTTCCGACCTGGAGGAAATCCGCCAGCTCAAGCACGCCTATTTCCGCTGTATCGATACCGGCAATGAGGCAGAGCTGGCGACACTCTTCACCGAAGACGTGATGATCGATCTGCGCGGCGGCGCATACCGTGCCAGGGTGACGGGCCGGCAGAATATGGTCGATTTCATCTGCAGTGCCTTCAATAGTGATATCATCGCGCAGCACCATGGGCACGGACCTGAAATTGGATTTACCGGACCCGATACGGCAGAGGGTGATTGGTATCTGCAAGATATGTTCATCGATCCGGCGCGCGGTATCAACACCGTCGGCACCGCGATCTATCATGACCACTATGTGCGCAGCGATGATGGCTGGAAGATCGCCCGCAGCGAATATGACCGGGTTTATGAAATGGTTCTGCCGATAGAATCAAGCGCATCGGTCACCTTCCATTTGCTCGCCAAGACCGGACGAAAGCCCGAAGCGAGGATCGATGTCTCACCGTGGCTCGAGTGGTATGATTAGGGTCTGTTGAGAATCAGACGTTCAACCTTATAGCATGATGCGCTTAACCTGAATCACATCATGCTATAAGAGTCTTTGTTTTCGCGTGATTTATTGCGAAAAACCGATGCCCGCTTTTTCGCATCACGCTCTGAAATTCTCCCTACTCCGCTCAGCCTGAGCCTGTCGAAGGGCTGTTTTTTACTTCGTGCCGCACACCCAGCCACCAGAAGAAGTGCAGCCGTTGACCTCCGGTCGCCTTCGGCTCGACAAGCTCAGGGTAGACGGGTTTGGTTCAGATTTAACGCACGATGGGCCAAGCCTTGTCGCTGCGCCTTTGTATAATGGCCCTATGTTTCGACTCGTCAGCTTCGCTGCGCTCGCAATGACGAAGTATATGGGTCAGGGTATATGGGCCAGGGCATAGGACGGTTGGTATCAGACCACCTCGAATGCCTCGAAATCGGGTTTCGCCATGGCATCGGCAAACGCCTGGTAATTCCATGGCCAGGTGATCGGTACGCCAGTTGCATCAAGGTACCAGCTGGTGCAGCCCGATCCGAAGATACTGGCCTTGGCAGCTTTGATCCGCCGGTCTTCGTATTCTGCATGGGCTTTGTGGCTGGCAACAATGCCTTTGGCATTGCCATCGGCGATCCGGTTCATCAGTTGCTCGATGAAGGTCCATTGTTTCTCTGCCACATCGATCAGCGAGAAATTGCCGACCGGCGATGACGGGCCGTTCATCAGGAACAGGTTGGGAAAGTCGGGAATCGAAATCGCCATATAGGCATTGCAGCGGACCGCCCAGGCCTCTTCCAGATCGCGCCCGCCAATTCCCAGGACGCGGGTCGGGCGGATAAAACGATCCGTGTGAAATCCGGTTGCCAGCGCCAGCACGTCCAGCTTGTGAACCACGCCCTCATTGTCGCGCACACCTTCGGGCAGGATCTCGTCGATGCCGCAGACAACGGTTTCGACATTGGGCTGCTGGGCCACCGCATAGTAGTCCATCGAGTAGATCAGCCGCTTGCAGGCAGCGCGATAGTCCGGGCGCAGTTTTTCGCGCAGCACCGGATCAACTACGGCTTGCTCAAGGAAACTCCGGCAGATATCTTCTATCGAATGCATCTCGGGACCGTCGATGTCGGTCACGCCAGTGGTAAAACGCTGAACATTATCCTCATAGTCCGGATCGTATCGGATCGCGTTGATGGCATCGAGGTTTGAGCGGAATTCTGCTTTCTGTTCCTCGGTATATTCGAAATTGGGATAGGGCATCATCCATTGCGGAGCGCGCTGGAAATGAATGATCTCATGGCCCGCCTTGCCCAGCGCGGTCGCCATCTGCACCCCGGTAGAGCCATTGCCGATGATGCCGATGCGCTTGCCGGCAAGGGGTACAGACTCATCCCATTGCGCCGTATGCATCGCGCGACCGGCAAAGCTGGACAGACCCGCGATCTGAGGAATTTTGGGATGATG
>JANOYZ010000176.1:0-2326 GCA_031429135.1 Novosphingobium sp.
TGCCGCGCAGGCTGGAGGAGAGCCAGCCCCGCGCCTTGCGTCCGACATATTTCTCATACTGCGCCAGACTGCGCAGCACGATGTCGCGCTCTTTTGCCGGCTCATCAGCAAAGTCGGTCAGCAGCTCGCCCTGTTCCCAATTGTGCGCCAGCAATTCCCAACCGCGTATCAGGCAGGCATCGACCATTGCCTTACGGCGTTCGAAGGTGACAGCATTGGTGGTGCAGCTGGCCTTGGCTCCCAGCTCGTCAAACAGCTCATAAAGCCGCCAGATTCCGATCCGTTGGCCATATTCGCGCCACGAATAGTTGGGGAAATCAGGAACGTTGCCGGGCAGCACGTCTGGCAGGATCGGCGGACCGCCGGCGTAATAGGCCTTGTCGGTGTCCTTGGTCAGATCCCAGGTTTCCAGATTGAAGGTCAGGATCAGTGCGACTCGCGCACCATTCGGCCAGCGCAGTGGCTGGCGCTGGCTAATCGGCACATAATCGTATTCCATCACATCCTCCCCACCGGGCAAGCATCAGCCTTCGCGCGCCACGGCCTGGGTTGCATGCCAGCAACGCCCGCTCTTCGCTAGACGGATAGAATTGGTCCGGCGTGTCGCAGGAAGGTCGGCCTCGCTCATAAGCCCTCAGATCAGCGCAAGACGCAGGAGTGGATGAGCAATGACAGCCGTCGAGCGTTGCCAGGTATTGATCGCCGGGGCTGGCCCGGTCGGCACGGTGATGGCAACCTTGCTCGCCAAGGCCGGGATCGAGGTAATCGTTCTGGAAGCCGGCGAGGATTGCGCACAAGATATGCGCGCTTCGACCTTTCATTCGCCGACGCTGGAAATGCTCGACGAGATCGGAATTACGCCGATGTTGCTCGAACGCGGGCTTAAGGCACCGGTCTATCACTGGCGCGACCGGGTGTCTGGCGAGATTATCGATTTCGACCTCTCAGAGATTGCCGACAAGACGCGCTATCCTTTCCGTATCCAGTGTGAGCAATATCATCTCAGCCGCGCACTCGCCTCGGGGCTTGAACTTTATGCCAATGCCAGCCTGCGCTTCGGGCACCGGCTGCTGTCATTCGAACAGGACGCTACGGGGGTCTCCGTGGCGGCGGAAACGATTTATGGTATCAAGCATTTCCGGGCCGACTGGCTGATCGGTGCCGACGGCGCGAACAGTCTGGTGCGCAAGTGGCTGGGGACAGAGGTCGACGGCTTTACCTACCCCGAAAAATTTCTCTGCCTGTCAACCGACACCGAACTCAGCGAGCATCTGCCCAACCTCGCTTATGTCAACTATGTCTCTGATCCTGAGGAGTGGCTGGTGCTTTTGCGGGTGCCGCGGCTATGGCGTGTGCTGATGCCTGCTCCCGGAGAGGCGAGCGATGACGAGCTGCGCTCCGACGCCATGAAGGATGCAGTGTTTGATCGCTTGATCGGCGACGGCGCAGCTGTCCAGACCTTTCACCGCACGGTCTACCGTGTGCATCAGCGGGTGGCGAAGAGCTTCCTCGAAGGGCGTGTCATGCTGATTGGCGATGCCTGTCATCTTAACAACCCGCTGGGTGGATTCGGGATGAATTCGGGTGTTCACGATGCCTTCAATCTTGCCGAAAAGTTGCTCCCGGCGATCAAACTGGGCAAACCTGATGGTAACCTCAGCCTGTTTGATCGCCAGCGCCGCACCGTGACGCACGCCTTCACACAGGCGCAGACAATCCAGAATATGGCCTTCATCAAGGGCGGATCGGACAAGGCCCATGAGCGCCGCCGCACCGACATGCTGGCGATCAAGAACGATGATGCCAATCGCCGCGCTTATCTGCTGCGGCAAGCGATGTTTGAAAGCCTGGAACAGGCGGCGGCGATAAAATGACCGATGTCCTTGGCTACCGCGCGGTGCTGGGGGTGATCGGACCTTCGACCAACACTGTGGTCCAGCCCGACATGGAGCAGATGCGCCCCCACGGCGTGACCAATCACTATCGCGGCATCTATGTGACCGATCCCGAGGCACTGACCGACGATGATTTCCTCGCCGGAACCACCGCGATTTCCAACGCCACACTCGATGCGGTGCGCTCGGTGATAACGTGCAAACCGGACTATCTGGTGATGGGCATGTCGGCAGTGACATTCTACGGCGGGATTGCCGGGGGCGAGGCATTCAAGCGCCAGGTCCGTGAGACTGCCGGTGGAATCGATGTCAGCATCGGCTCCGAATCGCTGGTTGCCGCACTGCGGGCCTATGGCGGGATCAGACGAGTCAGCTTCGTTTCGCCCTATTTCCCCGTGGCCAACGCCGAGGTGCGCAATTACCTCGCCGAG
>JANOYZ010000177.1:0-3056 GCA_031429135.1 Novosphingobium sp.
ACATCTTGAGCCCAAGTTCGAAATACCAATCCCGCCCGGCCCCAATCTGGTTACACCGAGCGGACTGGCGCTGATCAAGGCCCGCGTCATCGAGATCGAAGCGCAGCTGGCGGCGCTGACTGACGAGGACAGCATCAAGGCGGCCAAGCGCGACTTGCGCTATTGGCAGACGCGCGAAGTGACAGCGCAGCTGGTTCCGGTGCCGAGCGGCAAGGCGGTGGGAATTGGCACTACGGTGCAGTTCCTGCTGCACGGAAATCCGCGTTCCATCACCATTGTCGGCGATGATGAGGCCGATCCGGGACAAGGCCTGATCAGCTTCTCCGCCCCGCTCGCCCGTGCGTTGATGGACGCGGAGGCTGGGGATATTCTCGACTTTGCCGGCAAGGATGAGGCGATTACAGTGGTTGGGATTTCGGTCTCTGCCCAATGAAAGTATAAGCCATGGCCTCCCAGAAAACCATCGTTGATGCCATCGTGCTTGCCGCCTCGGGCGCAGGCGATGTTTCGGCGCGCGCGATGTTCGGCGAATATGCGCTCTATTGTGATGGCAAGCTGGTGGCGCTGATCTGCGATGATCAGCTCTACGCCAAGCCGACTGCTGCGGCGCGGCGGCTCGCCGGTGCGGTAGAAGAAGCGCCGCCCTATCGCGGGGCCAAGCCCAGCTTGCTGATTCCGCGCGAGCAATGGCAGGACGGTGCCTGGCTTTCGGCATTGATCTGCGCCTCGGCTGATGAACTGCCCATGCCGAAGCCGCGCAAGAAGAAGGGTGGGGCTGGATAGGGCGGCATGCGGTAAATCTGCTTTCGAGCAAGAAACGTTGAACTTGAATCACCTTCTCCCAACCCCGTCTACCCTGAGCTTGTCGAAGGGCTGTCCTTCATCTTGAGGCAAGGCGCGGGGCGCGAAGAAAAGTGCAGCCCTTCGACAAGCTCAGGGTAGACGGATTCTTCTGGATCAGACTTATTGCACTATGCTCTAATTTCCCACAGCCCGCAGCAGCCGCTTGCCCTTGGTCCGGCTGGTCAGGTGGAACTGGCAGCATCGATCACAGTGATAGGTGCGGAGCGGGAAATCAGCGCGCAGGGCGGCGGTTATGGCCTCCGCCTCGGAATGGTAACGCGCCTTCCTGAGGCAGATGCTCAGCCTTGTCCTCACTAATTTTGCTCCGCATTGGAAATTGGCGCGCGCCTAATCACCGATCCCGGAAGTCCAGTCCTGAGCCCGTGATTCAAGGCAGATGCGTGCGTATTTCTCACGGTTCTGGGTGATCCACAGCATGCCCTCCATGTCAGCCTTAGGCAACGGCTTTTCGAAATGCAGGCCGCATTCGCCATCCCTGCACCAGACCACGGTTGCATAGATGGCGAGTTCGTGGAAACTGAGAATGGCGGTGGAATTTGGCGCGATGGGCTTTTCGAGACGCAGGTGGGCTCCCGTTGCCGATATGTCATCGAGCAGGCAGGGACGCGTCTCGTGAATCAGCACGAGTGAGGCGCTCACCCCCAGCCGCAAGCGATTGAGCGCGCGTTGGCCTTGTTGTCCGGCAGCAATGGCTGATCTGTTTAACACCAAGTTATTGTGTCAGGGAATAGTTACCATATTCCGCAACAATAAATGCCTTATCTATCAGCGTATTCCACCCCGCTTGCGCAGCCACAGGATTGACCAGTCACCTTTCACCAGCCGCGCGGCGATGCGCATTCCGGCGCGGCGGGCCGCCTTGCGCACTTGCGCTTCCTGCGTTTCCAGCAGGCCCGCCAGCAGCAAATGTCCGCCCGGCAGCAGGTGCTGCGCGAAATCGGGAGCGAGACTGATCAGCGGCCCGGCGAGGATATTGGCAATGATCAGATCATAAGGCCCGCGCACCTGCAACAGCGGGTGGTCCATGCCATCGGCCACCAGCATGGTCAGCTCGCCGCCGCGCGCGCCCAGCGCCACGCCATTCTCCCGCGCATTATCTGCCACCACATCAAGGCACACCGCATCGATATCGCTCGCTGTCGCCAAGGCGCGCGGCCACAGATGCAGCGCGGCGAAGGCAAGCAGGCCGGTGCCGGTGCCAATATCGGCGCAGTTCTTCACCACCACGCCTTGCCGCTTCATATGGCTGAGCATGGTCAGGCAACCGGCGGTGGTGGCGTGCTGGCCGGTGCCGAAGGCCTGACTGGCGGGGATGGTGTAATCGCGGATGCCCGGTTCTTTGAGCGCCACATGCTCGGGCGTGTGGACGTGAAAGAGCCCGGCGCGAATCGGCTCCAGCCCCTGCTGGCTCTGCGTCAGCCAATCGACATCGGGCAGTTTCTCGGTGGTGAAGGCGGGCGCGCTTGCCGCAAACAGCGCAGCAATCATCGCCTTGTCGGCCTTGCCCGGCTTGCGTGACAGCCATGCTTCAAGCCGCCAGTCATCGGGCCTGTTCTCGGCAATCTCGCTGCCAGCGATGACGATCTCATGGTCCCAGTCCCAGGCATCCTCGTGCGCGATCAGGGCGGCTTCGATGATCGGGCGCGGGGCGAGGGCGGTGAGTTTCCATGCCTGGGTCATGGGCGGCGCTTGTGCTTCGGCAAGCTCAGCATGAGCGGCCACAGTTTTGTTGGCATATTCACATCCCCGCTCATGCTGAGCTTGCCGAAGCACAAGCACAACCTACCGGACATAGCTCGCCCCATTGGCATCGAGCGTCGCCCCGGTCATGCTCTCGGGGGCATCAAGCGCGCAGAAGGTGGCCATCGTGGCTATTTCCTGCGGTTCAGCCACACGCCCCAGCGGTATGTCGGCCAGCAGCTCTGCCCCGCCCCGGCTGGCGAGGTAATCCCCGGCCATGGCGGTATCGGTGAAGCCGGGGGTGATCGCATAGCTCATGATCCCGTGGGCGGCATATTGCCGCGCGATGGTCTTGTGCAGGGCGAGCATGCCACCTTTCGCGGCGGCATAGTGCCAGTGATCGGGCGAATCGCCCCGATGCCCGGCGCGGCTGGCAATGTGGACTATGCGTCCCTTGCGGGCGCTCCCCAGCCAGTGCTTCACCGCGAAGCGCGATAGCTGGGCAGCGGCGG
>JANOYZ010000178.1:0-2680 GCA_031429135.1 Novosphingobium sp.
CGCCCGCGTTGCTGTTGCCCGGGCGATCCTGCCGAATCCGATCAGTCCCAGCAACTTGCCCGAAAGCCCTTGCCCCATCATGCTGGTCGGGGCCCAGCCGCACCATTCCCCGGCGCGTAACAGCCGCTCCCCCTCGCCCGCGCGCCGTACCGCCATGAGCATCAGGGTTATGGCAAGTTCGGCGGTGGTGTCGGTCAGCGCATCGGGGGTATTGGTGACAGCAATTCCGGCGGTCTTTGCCGCCGCCAGATCGATATGCTCCACCCCGGCACCGAAATTGGCGATCAGCTTCACCTTTGTCCCGGGGACCAGCAATTCACCATCGAGCCGGTCAGTAATTGTTGGCAACAGCACATCATATTCCCGCAGTGCCGCGGCAAGCGCCTGCCGGGTCAGCGCCGCATCACTCGGATTGAGGCTAACCTCGCAGCACCGGGAGAGGTGCTGCTCCACCGTATCGGGCAGACGGCGTGTGACAAGAATGCGTTGGGCGACCATGCGCCATGCCTAGGCGGACAACATTTGAGCGGAAAGCCATTATTGCACAGGCTGAAGCCACGTGATTGGAAAAATTATTTATCGGCCCAGCCAATAGACCGTCTCGCAGCGTCCCGCTAATGCAGAGACTATTCGAGACACGACCGGGAATGACAATGCAAAAAGGCGCTGATTTTGTCCTCATGATTGCCGCTGAGGACCGCAAGGGGATCGTTGCTGCGGTCGCCAATTCGATCGCCAGCCAGGACTGCAATATCGTGGAAAGTTCGCAGTATGGCGATGCCAATACCGGGCGATTTTTCATGCGCGTCGCGATATCCGTGCCGCCGGGGATGACCACCGAAAATTTCACCGAGGGCTTTACTCCGGTTGCTACCGCCTACCGGCTTGATTGGCGGATCAATAATCTGGCGCAGAAACTGCGGGTGATGATCATGGTCAGCCAGGGCGGCCACTGTCTCAACGACCTGCTCTATCGCACTTCGACCGGGCGACTGCCGATGACAGTAACCAGCATCGTTTCCAATCACACCAACTGGCAGCGCCGCACCGAGCATGAGGGTATTGCCTTCCATCACCTGCCGATCACCCCTGAAAGCAAACTGGAGCAGGAAGCCAGACTGCTGGAGTTGGTCGAAACCCAGCAGGTCGATCTGATTATCCTGGCCCGCTATATGCAGGTCCTCTCGGACCAGCTGTGCCGCAAGCTGGACGGGCGGGTGATCAATATTCACCACAGCTTTCTACCCGGATTCAAGGGTGCAAAACCTTATCACCGCGCCTATGAGCGCGGAGTGAAAATGGTTGGAGCCACCGCGCATTATGTTACCCCTGATCTCGATGAAGGTCCGATCATCACGCAGGACGTGTCAATTGTTGATCACGCAGACACGGTCGATGACCTGATTTCGCAAGGGCAGGATACCGAAAGCCGGGTGCTGTCGCGTGCGGTGAAACTGCATCTTGAACACCGGGTCATGCTCAATGGCACCCGGACGGTTGTGTTCAAATAATATACCAAGATTCAGGAGTGCTTGCCCATGAAGACCCGCGCCGCCGTTGCCTTTGCCCCCAAAACACCGCTGAAGATCGTCGAACTTGATCTTGAAGGCCCGAAAGCTGGCGAAGTTCTGGTCGAAATCATGGCGACAGGCATCTGCCATACCGATGCCTATACGCTCGACGGGTTTGACAGTGAGGGCATCTTCCCCTCGGTGCTGGGCCACGAAGGCGCCGGGATTGTGCGCGAAATTGGCGCGGGCGTTACCTCGGTCAAGCCGGGCGATCATGTCATCCCGCTATACACCCCCGAATGCCGCCAGTGTAAATCATGCCTTTCGGGCAAGACCAACCTCTGCACCGCGATCCGCGCGACGCAAGGCCAGGGACTGATGCCCGATGGCACCAGCCGGTTTTCATATAAAGGCCAGACGATCTTTCACTACATGGGCTGCTCGACCTTCTCCAATTTCACCGTCCTGCCCGAGATTGCCGTGGCGAAAATCCGCGAGGACGCGCCATTCCAGTCTAGCTGATATATCGGTTGCGGGGTGACTACGGGCGTGGGCGCGGTGATCAACACCGCCAAGGTGCAGGCCGGTGACAATGTCGTGATCTTCGGCCTTGGCGGCATCGGGCTTAACGTGATCCAGGGCGCACGGCTGGCTGGCGCAGGCAAGATCATCGGTGTCGATATCAATCCGGACCGCGAAGAATGGGGGCGCAGGTTCGGTATGACCGAATTCCTCAATTCCAAAGGCATGAGCCGCGAGGAGGTTGTCGCCAAGATCGTGCTGATGACCGATGGCGGAGCGGACTATACCTTCGACGCCACCGGCAATACCGAAGTGATGCGAACGGCACTGGAAGCCTGCCATCGCGGCTGGGGCACCTCGATCATCATCGGTGTGGCCGAAGCAGGCAAGGAAATCAGCACCCGCCCGTTCCAGCTCGTCACCGGGCGCAACTGGCGCGGCACCGCGTTCGGTGGGGCGAAGGGGCGCACCGACGTGCCCAAGATCGTCGATCTCTATATGGACGGCACGATCCAGATCGACCCGATGATCACGCATGTGTTGACGCTCGATGAGATCAACAAAGGCTTTGACCTCATGCACGCAGGCGAAAGCATCAGAAGTGTCGTCGTCTTTTAAATGACGTCTATCGGCAACATTCTGGCCGA
>JANOYZ010000179.1:0-3744 GCA_031429135.1 Novosphingobium sp.
AACATGCTGATCAACTTCCCCCATCTGATGGCGGATGTGAATGTGGTGATCCTGGCCACCGAATTCACGCTTGCCTCGGCGCGCGATGCGATCCGCATCCTGTCCTGGATCAAGGCCAATGCCGCGCATGTGCAGACATTCGTGGTGGCCAACAAGGTTCAGGCCAGCATGCAGGAAATCAGCCGCGCCGATTTTGAAGCCTCGATCGAGCGCAAGATCAATTTCACCCTTCCCTTCGATCTGAAGGGCGCAACCAATGCGGCCAAGCTTGGTCAGACTTTCGCGGAATCGAACCGCACGACCAAATCGGGCGCGATCGTGCGGGAAATCGCGCAAGCCGTGCTCGGCATCGGCGATAGCGATAGTTCGGCACCGGTTGCGGCAGTCGCTGGCAAGAAGTCCCTGCTCGGCAAATTCGACCTCAAGTCGATGCTGGCGAAAAAGGAAAAGGCCTCCGCCTGATCGCGGATGGTTGTGTTGCCCGGCCGGCGCCGTCGGCGGGGATGATGTGAAAAGGCGGAGAACCGGCGATGAGCCTGTTGCAATTACTGCTGATTGCCTGTGGCCTGATGGCCATCATGGTGCTTGGCTGGTCAGTCTTGTCGGGGCCCAATCCCACCAAGGAGGGCGGTCGTCGGCTGCAAGCGGTGCGATACCGCCACTCGGACAGCGCGATTGACAAGGTTGAGGCGCAGTTGCGCAAGGCCGTTGCCGCGCGCAAGCCGAAAGCGCATCAGATCGCTGGCTCGAACTCCCGCATTCAGGCGCTTGAATTGCGACTGCATCGCACCGGCATGCGCTGGACTCTGTCGCAATATCTCTATGCCAGTCTTGGACTGTCGCTGACGATCACGCTGGTGATGTTCATCAAGACTCACGCCGCCATGCTTTCGCTGGGTGTCGGGCTGGTGGTCGGTGCCGGCCTGCCGCATATGATCATCGGTTTCGCCATCAAGCGCCGCATCAACCGCTTCATCACCAAGTTTCCCGATGCCATCGATCTGCTGGTGCGCGGCTTGCGCTCGGGCTTGCCGGTGACGGAAACGCTGGCGGTTGTTTCGAGCGAAGTACCTGGCCCGGTGGGCGAGGAGTTCAAAATGATCACCGAGCGCACCAAGATCGGCAAGACCATGGACGACGCTCTCCAGGAAACCGCTGATCGGCTGACCATTCCCGAATTCCAGTTCTTCTGCATCACTCTGGCCATCCAGCGCGAGACGGGCGGCAATCTTGCAGAAACGCTGTCCAACCTTTCGGATGTGCTGCGCAAACGCAGCCAGATGAAGCTGAAAATCCGGGCAATGAGCTCTGAATCGAAAGCTTCGGCTTATATCGTTGGCGCCCTGCCCTTCGTGGTTTTCGTTCTGCTTTACACCGTCAACCCTGATTACGTCGGCAAGTTCTTTGAAGACGAGCGCCTGATGGTAGCTGGCATGGGTGGTTTGGGGTGGATGAGCATCGGCGCATTCATCATGGCCAAAATGGTCAGTTTCGAGATCTGAGCGAGGATACGGCATCATGTTGAAAACCCCGCCCGGACCAACGATCCTCGGCATCGACGTTATCTTCGTCGGCTCGTTTCTGGCCGCTGTCGCAGCAATGGCAGTGATGTTCGCCATCTATTCGGCGATTACCATCCGCGATCCCATGGCCAAGCGCGTCAAGGCGCTTAACGAGCGTCGTGAGCAGCTGAAGGCCGGCATCGTCGCCAGCTCGTCAAAACGGCGGCAGAGCCTGGTTCGCAAGAACCAGACTACGGAAAAAGTCCGCGAAACGCTGGCCTCCTTCAAGATTTTGCAGGAAAGCCAGCTGGTTATGATCCAGCAGAAGCTGGCTCAGGCGGGTATCCGCAAAAAGGAAATGGCGGTTGTGGTTATCGCCGCGCGTGCCATCCTGCCAATCGTGCTCGGCGCGATTGCCGCGATCATGGTCTATGCCACCAATACCTTTCCGGAATGGAGCGGCACGAAGCGCGTGATGTTCTTTGGAGCGGCCCTGTTTGCCGGTTACAAAGGCCCGGAAATCTACCTCAAGAACATCATCAGCAAGCGCACCAATCTGATCCGCAAGGGGCTGCCTGACGCGCTGGATCTGCTGGTCATCTGCGCCGAGGCCGGTCTTACCGTCGATGCCGCCTTTGGCCGGGTCGCCCGCGAACTGGGCCGCGCCTATCCCGAGCTGGGTGACGAGTTCACGCTGACATCGATTGAATTGTCGTTCCTCACCGAACGCCGCCAGGCCTTTGAAAACCTCGCCTATCGTGTCGATCTGGAAGCGGTGAAGGGCGTTGTCACAACGATGATCCAGACCGAGCGTTACGGCACCCCACTGGCCTCCGCACTGCGCGTGCTCTCCGCCGAATTTCGCAACGAACGCATGATGCGCGCCGAGGAAAAGGCTGCACGTCTGCCGGCGATCATGACCGTGCCGTTGATCCTGTTCATCCTGCGGGTGTTGTTCTTCGTCTTTCTGGGACGTGCGGGCTGCTCGATTGTCGTTGCCTTAGTACAGCAGGGCAAATCATAAGCGGCCCGGCAACAGCAGGACTGGCAAAACAACAGGGGGCGACCGCAAGGCCGCCCCCTGCTTGATTCGGCGCACTCAGGATTAGAGCGCGATGCGAAAAAGTGGGCACCGGTTTTTCGCAATAAATCGCGCGAAAACAAAGACTCTTATAGCATGATGTGATTCAGATTAAGCGCATCATGCTATAGAGTTTTCCCGACTTACGTCGGTTCGGCACCAGCCCGCTCCCCCACCCGGCCACCCAGGCCATTGTATAATATGGGAGGCCGGGCGGGGGAGCGGGCTGGTGCCGACTTAAACAGAAAAACTCTAAGCAGTAAGCGGCACAACTTCCTGCTCGATCGCGCCAAAGATACTGTGCCCTTTGGCATCGCGCATCTCGATCCGCACCATATCGCCTTCGGCCAGAAAGCGGGTTGCAGGTGCGCCGAGATTGATCGTCTCAACCATGCGCTGTTCGGCGATGCAGCTGTAGCCCATGCCGCCTTGCGCCACGGGCCGTCCTGGAGAACCGTCTGCATCCCGGTTTGACACCGTTCCCGAACCGATGATCGATCCCGCCCCGACACGGCGGGTCTTTGCCAGATGGGCAATCAGGGTGCCAAAGCAGAAAGTCATTTCCTGCCCGGCGTCTGCCCGGCCAAAGGCCTTGCCATTGAGATCAACCATCAAGACCCCTGACAGCTTGCCACCCGCCCAGCTCTCGCCCAGCTCGTCCGGGGTGACAAACACTGGCGAGAAAGCACTGGCGGGCTTGGACTGGACAAAGCCGAAGCCTTTTTCAAGCTCGGCAGGAATCAAATTACGCAGTGACACATCGTTCACCAGCCCGATCAAGCGCACATGACCTATTGCATCTTCCCGGTTCACACCTTGCGGGACATCATCGGTAACAACGCAGAGCTCAGCCTCCAGGTCACAGCCCCAGCTATCGTCTGCCAGAGTGATGGGCGAGCGAGCGGGCCGCAGATCATCGCTGCCGCCCTGATACATCAGGGGTTCCTGCCAGAAGCTTGCCGGCAGCTCCACGCCGCGCGCCTTGCGCACCAGTTCGACGTGATTGACATAGGCCGAGCCATCAACCCACTGAAATGCGCGCGGCAGCGGTGCCAGCGCTTCACGCTCATGAAAGCGGCTGCGCGGGATGGCCTCATGCTCAAGATCAATAGCCAGCGCCCGCAGTGCCGGCTCGTATATCTGCCAATCATCCAGCGCCGC
>JANOYZ010000180.1:0-6469 GCA_031429135.1 Novosphingobium sp.
ACTGGGCGGTCAGGTACTCGCCGGACCGTGGTTTCAGCCGCTCGGCGTGTTCACCGGCGAAAGGCCGACCGAGACCGAGCTGGATCGCTGCGCAGAGGTACACCGGCAGGTTTTGCCCCATCTGAAGGCCGCCGGAATGACAGCCGGGCTTGAGCCGCTCAACCGCTTCGAGGCCTATCTGCTCAACACTTGCGAGCAGGCCATCGCCTATTCGCAACGCGTCGGGGGTGAGGGCGTGGGCATTCTCTACGATACCTTCCATGCCCATATCGAGGAGAAGAACCCGCTGGCCGCGCTGCATGCGCTGCATGCCTCGGGATCGCTCGGCCATGTCCATATCTCGGAAAACGATCGCGGCACCCCGGGGCGCGGCCATGCCAAGATTCGCGAGACGATCGCGGCGCTGAAAGTGCTGGGCTATGATGGCTGGATGACCATCGAGGCTTTCGGGAGGGCGGTGCCAGAACTCGCCGCTGCCACCCGCGTCTGGCGCGATTTCTTCACCAGTCCCGAGGAAGTCTACACCGAGGGTTACCGCCTGATTCGCGATTGCTGGGATGCCGCCTGAATCGGCCTGATCCAATATAGTTTGCTTTTTGAACTATTATTGTGTTCATGCATCGCTGAAGGCTAGACCAAAGGGACATAATCCCATGACTGATATGATCTCCGGACTTATGACGATGGACCGGCGCGCGATGGTCGCCCGTGTGGCCATGCTTATCGGTGCCTCCGCACTACCCGCATCGGCGCTGGCTGCTCCTGCGAAAAAGACCAAGCGCTTCCTCACCGCAACGCAGCTTACGCTGCTCGGTGCTGTCGCCGATACGATCCTGCCTGCCACTGACACCCCCGGTGCGCTGGCTGCACATGTCCCGGCAAAGCTGGACGGTCTGCTGTCAAACTGGGCCTCGGCGGAAACCCGTATCAAGCTTACCGGCGCACTGGCCCGGATCGAGGCCGCAGCCATGACGCAGAAGCATAAGGGTTTTGCCGCGCTTGCTGCCGCCGAGCGTGAGGTGGTGCTGCGTCCGCATGATGCAGCCGCGCTGAAAAAAGTGCCCCCGCCACCCAATGCGCCCAAACCCAGCCTGTTTACCCAGGTCAACTATGTCGTCGATCCGGGCTACCTCAGGCTCAAGGAACTGGTGTTCAACCTGTATTACTACAGCGAAACTGCGATGACCCATGAGCTGATCTACGAGCATGTGCCGGGGCAATGGCAGCCTTCCATCAAGCTTACCCCGCAATCGCGCCCTTACATGGGCACCAGCTCTTTCTGAGATATGGCCCGTTCTGATCGGAGAATCACAAGATGTTTGACGCAATCGTCATCGGCTCGGGCATGAGCGGCGGCATAGCGGCCAAGGAACTGTGCGAGCGTGGCCTCAAGGTTCTGGTCATCGAGCGCGGGCGCAAAATTGTCCACGGCGAAGACTATATGGACACGCAAATGCCGTGGGAGCTGCCCAACAACAACATGATTACCGAGGAAGAGCTGGCGCGCGACTATCCGATCCAGCGCCAATGTTACGCGGTGAATGCAGCGACGCAAAAGTTCTGGGTCAAGGACAGCGAACATCCCTATACCACGCCCGAGGGCAAGCCCTTTGCCTGGATCCGCGGCTATCATCTGGGCGGACGCTCGATCATGTGGGGACGGCAATCATACCGGCTGTCGGAGCAGGATTTCGGCGCCAACGCCAAGGATGGCCACGGCTGTGACTGGCCGATCCGCTACAAGGATCTGGCACCGTGGTATGACCATGTCGAAAAATTCATCGGGGTTGCCGGATCCAAGGAAGGTCTGCCGCAGCTGCCCGATGGCGAGTTTCTGCCCGAATTCGCGCTCAATGATGGCGAAAAACTGTTCAAGGCATCGGTCGAGGCGAAGTTCCCGGGACGCAAGGTGATTTCGGGACGCAATGCCAATCTTTCTGTGGCCCAGCCGCACCATGAGGAACTGGGCCGCTCATCGTGCCAGAACCGATCGATTTGCGAACGCGGTTGCAGCTTTGGCGCGAACTACACCAGCCTCAGCTCCTCACTTCCGGCGGCCGAACGCACCGGCAACCTGACCATTGTCACCGACGCTATCGTTCACTCGCTGGTGCAGGACCCCAAGACCGGCAAGATCACTTCCGTGCGCATCATCGACGCCAAGACCATGCAGGGCCGGACTTACCAAGCGAAGATTTTCTTCCTCAATGCCTCGGCAATCGCATCGGCGCAGATCCTGCTCAATTCGCACAGCGAAGCGAACCCGCGCGGGCTGTGCAACAAGTCCGATCAGGTTGGCCGCAACCTGATGGATCATCTTTACGCGCTGACTACGGCGGGGATCATGCCGCAATATCCCAAGGACAGCTATTACAAGGGACGCCGACCCACCGGCATCTATATCCCGCGTTTCCGCAACGTTACCGAGGAAGCCGATGGCTATGTCCGTGGCTATGGCTATCAGGGCGGAATAATGCGCATGGGCGGCAAGCCATCGGCGACAGCCCCGGGCATCGGTCAGGAAATCAAGGAGGCCGGGCGCAAGTTCGGGCCTTGGATGGCCTTCATTTCGGGCTTTGGCGAGATGCTGCCCAATCCTGACAATCGGGTTACGCTCAATGCGGCGCGCAAGGATAAGTGGGGCATCCCGCTGGTCCACATCGATGTATCGATTGGCAAGAACGAGCGCACGATGAGCAAGCAGATTCTGGCCGATGGCAAGGCGATGATCGAGGCAGCCGGTGGCTTTGTCATCAGTCAGGCGGATGAGGCCGGAACCCCGGGTCTGGGCATCCACGAAATGGGCACGGCGCGCATGGGCCGCGATCCGATGACTTCGGTGTTCAACGGCTTCAACCAGGCGCACGAAGCGGCTAACCTGTTCTGTACTGATGGGGCAGTCATGGCTTCCAGCGGCTGTCAGAACCCGTCGCTCACTTACATGGCGCTGACAGCGCGCGCGGCTGACTATGCCGCAGGGCTGCTGAAGCAAAGCAAGCTGTGATCATGCCATGTCCCTCAAACATCCGGAAACCGAACCGATGACCCTGAAAAGCCTCCTGCTCGGCGCTGTCCTCACCGGCACTGCCGCCATTGCCGCACCAGCCCTCGCCGCCGCGCCAGTAATGGACTGCCCGAACCGCAATGCGCCGTTCACGCTTGATTCCCCGCTGATCGACATTCTGCTCAGTCCGGCGGCGCGGGCCATCGTCGAGCAGGCGGCCCCTGGCCGGCTCAGCAAGATGCCGCCCCGCTTCACCGGAACCACGACGCCGTCCTTCGCCGCAATCCTGACCTTGCGCGATGCCTCAAGGTTCACCGGTCTTAATGCCGATGCAGTTGCCGCGCTTGAGCCGCAGATAAAGGCGATCCCGGTAACGGCGGCTGACAAGATCCTGCGCTGCCAGCGTTTTGACAACGAGATCCCGCAGTTCAACCTGCCAAAAGGCCAGCGCCACATTCTGCTGTTCGAAAAGATCAACGGCTTCAAGGATGAACCTTCGGTCAATGCCGCCCGCGCCGCGCTGACTGATATGGCCAGACGCAAAGGCTGGGCTCTGGCCATCACCGAGAAGGGCGGCTCCTTCAATCCGAAGACCCTGCAGAAATTCGATGTCGTTATCTGGAATAACATCAGCGGCGACGTGCTGACGCTGGCACAGCGCGACGCTTTCCAGCGTTACCTGAAATCAGGCGGCGGCTTCGTCGCCTTTCATGGCTCGGCGGGCGATCCCGCCTATTTCTGGAACTGGTATGCCGACAGCCTGATCGGCGCGCGGTTCAAAGGTCATCCGATGACTCCGCAGTTTCAGGATGCGCGCGTTGCCGTCGCCAATCCCGCCCACCCGATTGCCAAGGGGCTGCCGGGCGAATGGGTGATGAATGACGAATGGTATTCGTTCAAGAACAACCCCCGCGCTGCCGGTGCCAACGTGGTGCTGACGCTGGATGAATCGAGCTACAAGCCGGTCGGTATGATGAACCAGGACTTGCGCATGGGCAGCGATCATCCGCTGGCCTGGACCAACTGCATCGGCAAGGGACGCATGTTCTATTCGGCGATCGGCCATCGTCCGGAAACCTATAGCCAGCCGCAGCACGTTATCCTGCTGGAAAACGCCATCGACTGGGCCTCAGATAAGCGCCAAGTCTGCAAGGTAGCGAGCAAACCCTAAGGGAAATAACTGGTTAGAAAAGACGGCTGATCATGTTCCTTGGCATTGATATTGGCACGTCTGGCGTCAAGGCCGTGATCGTTGACGAGCGCGGCACGGTCTGCGGACAGGAGAGTGCGCCGCTCAGCGTCTCCCGCCCGCAAGCCTTGTGGTCAGAGCAGGCACCACAGGACTGGTGGACGGCAACCGATGCGGCGGTCCGGGCGCTTGATGCGAATTTGCGCGCCAGCGTGCAGGGCATCGGCCTTGCCGGGCAGATGCATGGCGCGACGCTGCTGGGAGCCGATGATCGGCCCCTGCGCCCCGCGATCCTGTGGAACGATGGCCGCAGCTTTGCCGAATGTGCAGAGCTGGAACGCGCAGTGCCCGACCTGCGCCGGATCACCGGCAATGTCGCCATGCCCGGCTTCACCGCGCCCAAGCTGGCCTGGATCCGCAACCACGAGCCTCAGGTTTTCGCGCATCTGCGCAGCGTTCTGCTGCCCAAGGACTATGTCCGCCTGTGCATGACCGGCGACAAGGCTTCCGACATGGCCGACAGCGCCGGAACGCTGTGGCTGGACGTCGCGGCGCGGGCCTGGAGCGGGGCAATGCTGGAGGCTTGCGGTCTTTCCGAAAACCACATGCCAATGCTCTATGAAGGCAGCGAGGCCACTGGCGCCTTGCGCGCTGAAGTGGCGGAAAACTGGGGCATGGCAGCGATCCCGGTAATTGCTGGCGGCGGCGATAACGCAGCAGGTGCGGCAGGCGTTGGCGTGATCGGCGATGGCGATGCCTTGCTCTCGCTCGGCACTTCGGGCGTGATCTTTGTCGCCACAAAGGACTTCCGCCCCAATCCAGCCCGCGCGGTGCATGCTTTCTGCCATTGCCTGCCCGAGATGTGGCACCAGATGGCGGTTCATCTTTCGGCGGCATCCTGTATCGACTGGGCAGCGCGGCTTACCGGTGCAGCTGGCCCGGCGGCGCTGTTCGCTCTGGCGGAAAGTGCCGGGCCTGCTGCGGGGCCCGAACTGTTCCTGCCCTATCTATCTGGCGAGCGTACGCCGCACAACGATCCCCATGTGCGCGGGGCACTGCTCGGTCTCGATAATGAAACGGACCCGGCAAAGCTGGCGCAAGCGGTGCTCGAAGGAGTTGCCTTTGCCCTTGCCGACGGGCTGGAGGCCTTGCGCGAAGCGGGAACGCAGGTTTCGGCGCTGTCGGTGATCGGCGGCGGGGCGCGGTCTGCCTATTGGGGCCGGATCATTGCCGCTGCGCTGAATACGCCGCTCATCTATCTTGAAGGCGGCGAGGTTGGTCCGGCACTGGGTGCCGCCAGGCTTGCCCAGATCGCGGTAACCGGCGCTGGTCCGGCAGAGGTTTGCACCCAGCCGCCTGTTTCTCACATCATCGCACCCGATCCCGCGCTGGCCGAACGCCTTGCCCCCAAGCTTGCCCGCTTTCGCACCGCCTATCCGCTTATCAGCCAGATCAAGGAATAGCCCTCATGTCCGCCGATTATTTCGCCCCGTTTGATACGATCCGCTATGAAGGCCCCGACAGTGCCAATGACCTTGCCTACCGCTGGTATGACAAGGACCGCTTGGTACTGGGCAAGCGCATGGAAGATCATCTGCGCTTCGCGGTGTGCTTCTGGCACAGCTTCTGCTGGCCGGGCAGCGATGTCTTCGGGGCCGGCACTTTCAGCCGTCCTTGGCATGCCGGGCCGAACAATGCCGAGGCCGCCAAAGCCAAACGCGCCGCTGCGTTGAGCTTTGTCGAGAAGCTCGATGTGCCGTTCTATTGCTTCCACGATGTCGATGTCATGGCTGATGCGACCGACGTAACCGCGTTTCGCCGCAGCTTTGCCGAGGCGGTCGATCACCTTGAGGAATTGCAAGCCAGCCATGGCCGCAAGCTGCTGTGGGGCACCGCCAACTTGTTCAGCCATCCGCGCTATATGGCTGGCGCTTCGACCAATCCCGATCCCGAGGTCTTCGCCTGGGGGGCGCTGCAGGTGCGCGATGCGCTCGATGCCACGCACCGGCTTGGCGGGGCCAATTATGTGCTGTGGGGCGGGCGCGAAGGCTATGACACGATCCTCAACACCGAGCTTGGCATCGAGCAGGAGAACTTCGGCAGGTTCCTCAGCCTGGTGGTCGATCACAAGCACCGTATCGGCTTCAAGGGCACGATCCTGATCGAACCCAAGCCGCACGAACCAACCAAGCACCAGTATGATTTCGATACCCAGACAGTTTACGGCTTCCTCAAGCGTTTCGGCCTTGAGAGCGAAGTCTGTGTCAATATCGAGG
>JANOYZ010000181.1:0-2992 GCA_031429135.1 Novosphingobium sp.
CCTGGCTCTTCCAGCCGGTCCAGCCGAACAGGGCAAGGATCACCGCCGGTCCGGCGAGTGGTATGGGCAGAAGATTGAGGCTGCTCGAATAGATCACCTTGTGCAGAAAGGCAGATATCCCGCCCAAGACCAGCCATGGCGGGGAAACCGGATCGCCGGGAATGATCTGTGCCGCAGCAAAGTAGAGGTGGATAGTCATGCCGATAGTGAACAGCACGATCAGTCCGGTCCACGCCGCGCCCTCGCGCCAGCTTCGCCGCCACAATGCGTAGGCGGCCATCAGCAGCACAAACGGCAGCGCCAGTTCGCGGATCGACAGGGCGGCCGCAGCGGCCAGCCATGCGCCGATCCACTTGCCCCCCGGTTCACCCGCCGCGACTGGCCGGTGCAGCCCGAACGACAGCGCCATCAGCTGCGCCGCCCAGACCTCATGCAAGACGGCAAATTTGGGGTTGATCGCGGTCGACAAGCCAACGAACAGCAGCGCCAGCCCGAACAGGCGAAAATTTTCACCCCCCGGCTCCGCATCGAAGCGCCGGTAATTGCTGATGAAGATAGCCGCAAGCAGCAGAATCGCGGTTATCGCAATACCCGTGGTTCCAAGCATGGCCGAGGCCAGCGCCAGCGTCGGCAAACGCACGGTCAGCGCCGGGGCTACCGGATAGCCATTGGCGCGTTGCAGCTGGACGGCGGCAACATAATAATCATCGCCGCGCTTCACCCGCTCGATAACGAGACGGTAAAAGCGCAAGTCATTATCCTTGCCATCATCCTCAAAACTGACGGTGACCGGCGGAGCAGAGCCATGCGCCACGTCTTTGACCGGCGGCGCTATTTGCGGGACTTCTGCTGGCGGCGGTGCCATTCCCGGTGCCCATGCCGCGAACACCAGGCACATTGCCAAAAGCACCAAGGCCAACCGCGCCTTGAGCTGCGGAAAGCCGCCATAGCGGTCCCAAACAGGCGCAGTGGCGCTCAGCCCAGATACCCCAGCTGCATCCCCGCCCATACCAGTGCTCCCCCAGCAAGCAAGGCCAGCGCATAGCCAGCCCAGCCCGGTCCACGCCGACGATCCCACATCAGCTCAACCTCGGGAAGCGGCGCCTGCTGAGGCGCACCGCCCTTGGCCGGAAACTGATCTTCGATCCGCCGGACAAGCGCAGGTAAACGCAGTATGGTTTCAATATCATTGCGAAGCCGGTCTGCCAGCGCCGCTTCCGGCCCCAGCTCGTCGCGAATCCAGCCCTTCACGAAAGGGCCGGAGACATCCCACATGTTGATTTCGGGATGCAGAGTGGTCGCCAGACCCTCGACCATGACCATGGTTTTTTGCAGCAGCAGCAGGTGTGGCTGCACCGCCATGTCGAAATCGCGGGTGATGGCAAACAGCCCGTCGAGCATCTGCCCGACCGAAAGCTCGCTCACCGGCTTGCCGCGCATCGGCTCGCCCACCGCGCGCAAGGCCGTGGCGAACTCATCGACTGAATGATAGCTCGGCACATATTGCGCCTCGAAATGGATCTCGGCAACGCGGGCATAATTGCCCGTGGTCAGCCCATAGAGAATCTCGGCGAGCCACTGGCGGGCGCGGCGATCAATCCTGCCCATGATGCCGAAATCGATAGCGGCAATCGTGCCATCGGCCTGAACGAACAGGTTGCCCTGATGCATGTCGGCATGGAAAAACCCGCCGCTGATCGCCTGGGTCAGGAAAGCCAGAACCAGCCGGTGTGCCAGTGCCGGCAGATCGTGGCCGGCCGCCTTTAGACCCTCGATATCGCTGAGCTTGATGCCATCGATCCAATCGATGGTCAGCACGCCGCCATTGGTGCGATCCCAATCGACGGCGGGAATCCGGTAGCCGGCAAAGTTAGCCATGCCTTCGGCCAGTTCCGAGGCCGAGGCCGCCTCGCGCCGCAGATCAAGTTCACGCAAGGTCCAGCGCTCGAAATTAGCAATGACCGCGCGCGGACGTAGCCGCTCGGCCTCACCGCCCAGTGCTTCGAGATGCGCGGCGGCCCAGGCATAGGTTTCGATATCGCGGGCGAAGCGTTCCCGAATGCCGGGACGCAACACTTTCACTGCCACGGTGCGGCCGTCAGTCGTCACCGCGCGGTGGACCTGTGCGACCGAGGCGGAGCCGACCGAATCGGGCTCTATCGAGGTGAACAGTTCCGTTGTCGGCCGGCGGAAGCAGTTCTCGATCTCGGCTGAAATCACCGCGAAGGGCAGCGGCGGCAGACTGTCCTGCAAGGTCAGCAGATTGCGCGCGGCCTCTGCTCCGACGATATCGGGCCGTGTGGCCAGGCTCTGCCCCAGCTTGATCGCCGCTGGCCCCACCGCCTGAAAGGCGCTGGCATAGTCAGGCACTTTGGGCTGAAACGTCCCCAGCCGCGCCAGCCGCATCAGCCTCCGCACCGGTGCGGGTGTGCCGTGACCATGCTCGATGATCCGCAGCGCGCCGTGCCGGGCGAGGATGCGCCCCCAGCGCAGCAGGCGAAGGATGTGAGTCGCAGGCCGTGTCACGTGCTTAGATTTTCCAACCCGAATGGATCGCCACCACGCCGCCAAGGATCGGCTCGACCTTGGTCCGGACAAATCCGGCAGAACGGATCATCGCCTCGAATTCGGGCATCTTGGGAAAGCGGCGGATCGATTCGATCAGGTAACGATAGCTTTCGGCGTCGCCGGCGATCATCTGGCCCAGTCGGGGCACCAGCTTGTGCGAATAGGCATCATAGACCTCGCGAAAGCCCGGCCATTCGGTGGTCGAAAATTCGAGGCAGAAAAAGCGCCCGCCATGCTTCAGCACGCGGTGCGCCTCGGCCAGCGCCTCGTCGATCTGGGTCACATTGCGGATGCCGAAGGCGATGGTATAGGCATCGAAAAATCGGTCCGGAAAAGCCAGCTGTTCGGCATTCTGGCAAGACCAGACAAGCTCATCGAAACCCCGCTCCACCGCGCGTTCGAGACCGACATCGAGCATATCCTG
>JANOYZ010000182.1:0-11615 GCA_031429135.1 Novosphingobium sp.
TATGGCGCGCCGCGATTGGGCTAACATCAAACGGAAAATGATCGCCGATGGCGAAAGAAGAACTGCTTGAAATGCGCGGAACGATTGTGGAGCTGCTCCCCAATGCCATGTTCCGTGTTTGCCTCGAAAATAATCATGAGGTTCTTGGGCACACCGCCGGCAAGATGCGCAAAAACCGCATTCGTGTGCTGGTGGGTGATGAAGTTCTGGTCGCGCTGACCCCCTATGATCTGACCAAGGGCCGCATCACCTACCGCTTCATGCCCGGCCGTGGCGGTCCTGGCCAGTTTTGAGCACCTGGGTGGCCACGCCCGCTCTGATCCTGGCATCGGCATCCCCGCGTCGGCGTGAATTGCTCGCGCGGCTAGGGATTGAGCCGCTTCAGATCACTGCCGCTGACATCGATGAAACGCCACATAAGGCCGAGGTGCCGCGCGTCTATGCGGCGCGAATGGCCCGTGAAAAGGTGCTGGCACTCGAAGGAGGCGATGCGCATGTGCTGTCCGGCGATACGGTTGTCGCGTGCGGACGGCGTATCCTTCCCAAGGCAGAGGATGAGAGTACCGCGCGCAAGTGCCTCGAACTGCTTTCCGGACGCCGCCACCGGGTGCTGTCCGCCGTCGCGCTGAGATCGCCGGACGGCAACCTGCGCGAGCGTTTGTCCGAAACCATCGTGCGGTTCAAACCGCTGAGCAAGGCAGAGATTGATGCCTATATCGCGGGTGGGGAATGGCATGGCAAAGCGGGGGGCTATGCCATCCAGGGTAGCGCCGAAGGGCTGATCGCCTGGATATCTGGAAGCCATTCGGGCGTCGTCGGCCTGCCACTGTTCGAGACCCGTGCGCTCCTGCTTGCCGCAGGATTTACCCTTGGCTGAGTGGCTCATCGAAGAAGGCATCGGCGAGCACCGCGCCCTGCTGATCGATAGCGGCAACGTCATCGCCGCCAGGCTTGACTGGCCGGGCAGGCTTGAGGCGGGATTGATTGCCGATGCCGTGCTCATATCCCGCAGCGCGGGATCACCAAGGGGCACAGCGCGATTTCCCTCAGGCCAAGCGGCGCTGATCGACGGCCTGCCGCGTGACGCACAGGAAGGGGCGCCACTCCGCCTGATCGTCACCCGTCAGGCCATGGCCGAACAGGGCCGTCACAAACTGGCCCGCGCCCATCCGTCTCAAGCCCCGTCCCGCCCCGCCGCGACCCTTGCCGAGCAGCTCGGCGGCGGTGATGCAGCAGTTCGAAGGGTCCGCCGCTTTCCCGACAATGAGTGGGACGAGCTGGTCAGTGAGGCCGCGCTGGGTGAATTTGCGTTCAGTGGCGGCCAACTGACCATCAGCCCGACACCGGCAATGACCGTGATCGACATCGATGGCACGCTTGCCCCGCCAGCACTGGCGAAGGCCGCAGCAGTTGCCGTGGCACAGGCCGTTCGGCGCTTCGACCTGTCGGGCAATATCGGCATCGATTTCCCCACGCTGCCAGACAAGATTGACCGCCGCGCCGTCGATGTCGCAATGGCAGAGGCGCTGGCAGATTGGCCACATGAGCGCACCGCGATGAACGGTTTCGGCTTTGTTCAACTGGTCGCCAGAATGGAGCGGCCTTCGATCATCGCCCGCATCGCCTCAAACCGCCCCGCCGCCGCCGCGCGTCTGGCGCTCCGCCGCGCCGAAGCTGTGGATGAAGCCGGTGTCCTGCAAATATCACTCCACCCGGCGGTAAGAGCTGCCATCCCGCCTGAATGGGAGGCCGAACTGGCCCGCCGCACTGGACGGGTGCTCGATTGGCGGCTTGACCCCGCGCTTGCATTGGACGGCAGCTTCGCGCAGGCGATTGCGCCATGAACAGCACGACCCGAAAATGCCCGATCTGCCGCAAGCTGCGCGTGGCGGAGCACACACCGTTTTGCTCGCAGCGCTGCCGTGATCGCGATCTCGTCAAGTGGCTGGACGATGGCTATGCCCTCCCCGGCCCGTTGGCAGACCGTCCGGATGACGACGAAGTCTGATTTCCGGCTTGCCCAAGTTTCCGGCTTGCCAAGCGAGCGGCCATTCGTCATAGGCGCGCTTCCAATCGCTCGCCGATCATACAGGATCGCCGCAGCAGCGATGCCCGGGTAGCTCAGTTGGTAGAGCACATGACTGAAAATCATGGTGTCGGCGGTTCGATTCCGTCCCCGGGCACCATTGCCATCGACCCTTTCGCGCCATAACTTACCCTCATGGCTGATTGGGGAAATTCACGGGTGATGGGTGTTGATGCCACGTCGAGTGTAGTCGGCACCTCGTTGCGCATCGGGGTGACCGGCCACCGGCTGGCGCGGCTGGGGCGTGGCAATCTGGACAGCATCATGGCCTCTGCGGCGCAGGTGCTGGCGGATATTGGCGTTTTTGCTGCGCAGCATGGCGCAGCACAATGCAGCCTGGTCACCAATCTGGCGGACGGTGCGGATTCGCTGGTGGCCGATGCGGCGCTGGCGCTGGGCTGGCCGCTCGATGCGGTGCTGCCTTTTGCGCGCGGCGACTATGCCGATGATTTTTCCGTGGGGGTCATCCGCGATGCCCTTGAGCGGCACCTGACAGCAGCGCACCGCATATTCGAGCTGCCCGGCACACGCGGCGATAGGGGCGCTGCTGGCGACAGTGCCGGGGCCTATGAGCGCGCCGGACGCGTGGTTATTGCCCAGGCCGATCTGCTGATCGGCGTGTGGGATGGCCAGCCGGCCCAGGGGCGCGGCGGCGCGGCGCAGATCATTGCCGAAGCAGTCGATCAGGGTCTGCCGGTGATCATCATCGACCCGGCCGGCAAGCGCGCACCCGAACTGCTGTGGGATGGGCTTGAGGAAACCGACCTTGGCAATCAGGGCGTGGAAAGCGTGACCCGCGGTTCGCTTGACCGGCTGGGTGAGCTGATCGCCTTCCTGCTCGATCACAGTGGTGATGAGGTGGGGCAGCGGCTGCTGCAAAGCTTTGAACGCGGCGAGACGGTGCGGGGATCATGGATTGCCCTGGCCTATCCGCTGCTGGTCCGCGGACTGACATTTGGCGGTGTTATGGGGGGCGGTGGTTTGGGGAAACCTTTGATAGCGCCGCCAAACAAGGATTTGCCCGGAACCACGCTTTCACCTGCGACACAAGCCATCATCCGTCAGCCATTTGCGCGTGCCGAGCTGGAAGCAGGGGCGGCGGCGCGGCTGTTCCGCAGCGGTTATGTCTGCAATTTCTCGCTTGCGGCGCTGGCGGTGCTGCTCTCGATGCTCGGGCTGGCGCTGCCCGAATGGATGAAGCCGGTGCTGGTGGCTGCCGAGGTGGTGACGATATTCAGCATTCTGGCGATCACCCGCATGGGCAACCGGCAGAACTGGCACCGCCGCTGGCTGGATAACCGGCATCTGGCAGAGCGGCTGCGCTGTCTTGAGATCAGCGTTCAGCTGGGCGATCTGGACTTGCGCGGCGATCCCTCACGCCATTCCGGCCCCTCGCGCCATTCAGACTGGGCCAGCTGGTATGCCAGAGGGGTGGCCCGCAAGGCCGGCCTGCCCAATGCTGTGGTCAGCGGTGCCTATCTCAACACGATCAAATCGGCGCTGTTGCAGCTGATCAGTGATCAGCTGGTTTATCTGTCCATCGATGCCCAGCGCATGCACCGGGTGGAACACCGCCTGCACAGACTGGGCACCATGCTGTTTGCCGCCACGGCCTTGGCCTGTATCGGCTTGCTGCTGATCAAGCTGATTGAAAAGCTCGCCGGCGGGGCCACGATGGCAGCCATCGGCCACCCGCTGATCCTTGCCGCAACGATTGCCAGCGCGGTGCTGCCCGCGATCGGCGCGGCGATCTATGGCATTCGCATGCAGGGCGATTTTTCCGCCACGGCAGGGCGCGATGAAGAGCTGGTAAGGCACCTCACCGGACTCCACCGCATGATTGCGGCGGATCCGGCTGATTTCAACGTGCTTCAACGCCGGGCGCGGCGCGTAACCGGCCTGCTCACCGAAGATCAGGCAAGCTGGTTGCAAGCCTATCACGCGCGGCCCCTGACTCTGCCAGGTTGATCGCTGCCGGGGTGATCTGAACACGGAAAGGGCCGCGAATTTCTCCGCAGCCCTCAATCGGTTCAGAAATTACGAAGCATGGGTCAGCGGGTCTCAGGATTGCCGCCGTTGTGAGTATCAGGGTTGCCGCCGTTATGGGTATCGGGATTGCCGCCGGTGTGGGTATCAGGGTTGCCGCCCTCTTTGGCACCTTCGGCCCCGGTAGCTGTCGCGGCAGTGGTACCATCTGCTGCTACGGTAGCATCCGTGGTTGCAGCGGCAGTTTCAGTGGCATCAGCGGCTGGTGCAACCTCTTCCTTGCCCTTGCAGGCAGCCAGCGACAGCGCCATGGCGGCAGCGGCACTCAAGGAAATTATCTTACGCATGGTGGTCCCCCTCTTGTTGGTAGTCAGATGTTAACCCAATCCCATTGCGCTTAGCAAACGGGAAAAACGCGCATCACCGCGCAAGGGATCAAGCAGAGGATCGACCTTGCTGAGCAGCAGTCCGGAATCGCGCACCGCCACGGCCCTGTCGAGCGCGGTGAACGCCCTCTCCAGCTCACCCCATTGGGCGAAAACCTGAACCTGCTGATAAGCACCGCTATCGCCCAGCTTGGCCATCAGGCTATCGAGCGCGGTCTGGGCTACGGCATTATTGCCGTGCTTGCGCTCCAGGATCGCCAGACCGGGAAGCCGGATAAGATCCTGCTTTTCCACCGCATATTCCTTGCGCGCTTCCGCGAGCTGGCCTTGCAGCAGAGCCATGTGGCCCAGGTAACCGTGGGCGTTGCGAATGTCTGGCCGCAATGCCAGCGCCTTGCGGAACTGCGCCGCTGCTTCACCGTAATTGCGGGCGTAATATTGGGTCAATCCGGCAGTGCGAAACGCCAGCGGATTGAGCGGATCAAGCTTCAGAACCTTGTTGACCGTAGCGATCGCCGCCTCTTCCAACCCGAAGTGCGAGCAGAATACGGCATAGGCAATGGCGATATTGGCATCGCCGCCGCCCAGTTCGTATGCCCGCTCATAGACCGGTCGGGCGGCGGCCATGTCACGCTTGCCATAGGCAGTGACAAAGGCCAGCGCGAACTGCGTCTGCGGCGCATCGGGTGCTTCCTTGACCGCCCGTTGCGCTTCGCTGATCGCATCGGCATACATGCCTTCAAGTTGATCGGCTGTGGCATAGTTGTTGGCAATGGCAGTCAAAGTGCGGGACCGTTCGGCCCGGGCAATCGAGAAACCGGCATCAAGGACAAGCGCATTGCTGAATTCAGCCAATGCCCCGCGGTCAGTCTCCTCACCTTGTTCAGCGTGAAGCAGGTTCAATCCGCGCAGATAGGCTTCGTAGGCCGCGACGTTTTTTGTCCCACCCCTGGTCTGCTTGAGCGCCACAACGCGCAGTGCCAGCGCCTCGGCAACGACATTGGCAATCTCGCTCTGAACGGCAAAAATATCGGTGATCTGTCGATCAAAGGTCTGTGCCCAGCGGTTGAAACCGTTTTCAGTTTCGATCAGTTCTGCCGAGATGCGGGCCAGGTTGCCCGAGCGGCGGAAACTGCCTGCGAGCAGGAAGGCCACGCCCAGTTTTTCGCCAATTTTGCGCGAATCGTCAGGCTGGTTGCGGAACTCGGCGACCGACGTTGGCGCAGCGATCTGAAGCCTGGGATTGCGCGACAGGGTGGTGCGAATTTCCTCTGACAGGCCATCGGAAAAATAGGTTTGCCCCGGATCGCCCGACAGGTTCTTGAAGGGCATCACGGCGATGCTGTTGACCAGATCCTTGCCAAACAACCCTTGCCACCAGGCCAGCCCACCGGCGGCTGCGACAGTCGCCCCGCCAGCCAGTGCCAGAGTCGTGCGGCGGCTGAATTTGGCACCATTGTGCGCTGCATCGGGTGCGCGCGCACCAGCGGCCCTGGGATCACCCAGAGCGGTAACACCGCGCATCACCTCGTCAATCTGCGAAGCTGCGGGATCACCGCGCCACTGCGAGAGGTTGATCGCGTGATACTGACGAAAGCCCAGCGGCGATTCGGTGCCATCCAGCGAGACCGGCAACAGCCGCTTGCGATCGCGCCCGTGCCCAGCCTCATCTCGCACCCAGTCAGACTCGATCGAGGCCTTGGACCAAACGGCAACCACCGCGTCGCAGCTATCCAGTTTTTCCTCGATCAGCTTGGCAAAGGCGCTGCCGCCTTCGATCATCTTGTCCCACCAGACCGAACAGCCGCGTGCTTCCAGCGCCTCGGCCAGCAGCGTTATCTGTGGCCGGTCAGTGCGAGAATAGCTGATGAAAACCGAGGGTTTTGCGCTATGTTCACTCACTGCAAAAAGCCCCCTTGCCCACAGGCAATAGGTGTTTCTCACGAATTGGCGCGAAATGCCAGCGCCTTAGATTACATTTCCACCCAGCCACGTCCGGCACCGCCCGCCATGGCCCGGGCAATCCAGCCGCGGAAGCTGGAGACGCGGGTATAGAGCCCCGAAGCGCCGCTCATCCCGCAGCCCGGCCCGCGTGACACCACGCCGACAAGGACATAGGCTGGCAGCGGCCTGGTGGCCTCCAGCGTCGGTGTTCCGCCGCGATCTTCGACAATCACCGGCCCGCCGCTATCGCCAAAACAGCTGTCGCCAGCAGCATTGGCACCATCCTTGAAGCCCCTGGCGCAGATCGTGCCGGCAGGGCGCGGGTAATTGGTGTAATAGCGTTTGACCGCCGGGTTAGGTGTCTTGGGCGAACAGTCTGCATCGCTGGAAACTTCCAGCCTGACCCGCAGCAGCCATGAGGGATTCTTGTCCACCCTGGCGGCTTCTTCCGTCTCATCATGGGCATGTTCAGTAGTGCTGCCCCAGCCGGTGACGACCACGCGGTCGCCAGTGGTTGCAGCATCGCTCTCCGCATCCGCCAGCTTGATCGGGCGGACATCAGGATCAGCGAGCAAATCCTCGATACCACTGACGTGAACCAGTGCGATATCATTGGCGACCGACTTTTTGAATGTCGCGCGGAAGCTTGCCGGGATGATGATCGTATCGATCCTGAGCTCCTTGCCGCCCATGCGCAGGTCCATCGTCCCGCCACGGATCCGCCAGTTGGCCAGCATCTTGTCAATATTGGCCTTCTCGGCAGGAACACCCTTGCGCGGCACGGTGCCGTTCCATTCAAAGCAATGGGCGGCGGTGACTATCCAGCCGCCCTCGATCACCGATCCGCCGCAATTGTGCGTCAGGTTCCAGCTCTCAGCACGGGTGAGCGGGCTATCCGCCGGAGCCCCGCTTTGCAGGCACCGGGCAGCGCGCGTGAACTGGGCGCGCTGGGCAAATCGCTTGGCATCGGCATTGCCCTTCATCGATGTCTGCAAGTCGCTGCACTTATACTGATAGCTGGTGAATAGCTGCACCATCCACGGTGCGGAACCGGCAGCGGCAGGTTTGCCGTTAATGATCCGCCCGTCGCCTTCCGCCTGCGCAGTTGGCTGGGCTGAGGCTTGCTGAGCTGCGCTTAACAACACCGCACTGGCAACCACCAGCTTTGTTAATTGGATGCGCATATCCGCTCCCTCCTCAGTTACCTTGAGTGACCTTGATTTCCGTGACATTCGCCGTCCAGTCCGCCTTGGCGGTGGCGGTGGTATCGTTGGCACCCCTGCCCGCTGCACACATCGTCCGGCTGGCGGTGCTGGCAGAACAGCGCGCCGGATCGCGCGCGGTCAGCCCGCGTTGCTCAAGCGCAGCGGTGTTGATCGTGCTTCTGGAAGCTATGGTGATGAAGCGCCAGTTGCCCGGTTTCGAGAAGTAGAACGGATCGCTTTGCAGCACTTCGCCCTTGTTCAACGGTGGATTTTCCGTGCCGGGGGCCGGAATGACCGGAACCACCTTGAGGCCATCGGGCGAAACGGCGAGAACATATATCTGGCGCGGTTCCACTGCCATGTTGCGCACGGTGACGGCAAACATCGTTGCGCGGCCTACGGGAATCGATTGCACTTGCGTGATGGCTGCTTCACCCGACGAGCCACATTTCCGCGCCTCGAAATCTGATGGTTTGACGCAGAGCACCGGCTGCAATGCTACCCCCGGTGTGCGCAGACCCAGCAGCAGTCGCGAGCGCAGCATCAGCCCGAGCACGTCACCCAATTCACGTGCAAAGGCAGGTGCATCATAGCTGCCCATCTTGCGCACGAGTTCTCCTTGTGCATCGCGCAGTTCGATCAGCCGCGATCCGGGCACGAATGCCAGAAACGCCTGCAGCGGCGGTTCGCGGCTGGCATAGGCCAGCGCGCCCAGCATCGTTTCGAGCTGCCTAGCATCGGCAGGGTTGGCCGGCGGATCCTTG
Organism: Novosphingobium sp.; assembly: GCA_031429135.1. Lineage (GTDB taxonomy): Bacteria > Pseudomonadota > Alphaproteobacteria > Sphingomonadales > Sphingomonadaceae > Novosphingobium. The sequence goes on from JANOYZ010000182.1 coordinate 8,372, forward strand.
AAACCGACGGCGATGCGCTGTGCGCCCCAGCTGTGGAGCCGCTCGACAGCCACCAGCCTGGCACCGGGCGCTCTTGCGGGCGGCTTGGTGAAAGTGAGCTGCGCGGAAAAGGCGCTGACTTTGTCAGCTCTGGCGCTGGCGAAAGGCGGCAGACCTTCCTGCACATCGCTTTCGCGTTCAAAAAGATCGAATACCGAGCCTTCGGTAACGCCGGAAAGACTGCCCGATTCCAGCACGGCTCCCCTGCCCTGTGGCTTGGCGGAATAGAGCACCACGCTGCTCCCTCCGTTCCACAATGAGCGATGAATGTCCGCTTCCGCCTTGGGCGTCTGCTGCTTGAAACCCATGGCATCAACGCCGACCCGTGCCTCGGCAATCAGATCACCCCAGGTTGCCTTGGCATTGGCATACATCGCCTGTGTCAACGCCGTGGTGAAGGCTCCCGCAGGTTCGGGAGTGTTCTTGGTCTCCATCGCCAGCTGGCCGTCTTCTGCCGCGCCAAGCGACACCCAATAGCCGGGAGTGACGCCCGGTGTCGGCTCTGGCAGCTGGAACTCGGCAGCAAGCTCGCCTGGATCCTGCGGCGGTGGCGGGACGAGGCCCAGCTCTCTGGCGGCGGGTATCTCGCGCGCGGTGCCCAGCCCGTCCGGCCCCTTGGGCTTGCCATCGCGGCCGATTGTGCCCGAATGGCAGCTGTCAAAGATCATTACGAAATTGACCCCGCGCGCATTGGCGCGTTCGCGAAAGAGCTTGAACTCGATATCGTAGATTTCCGAGACCGGATTGGTTGCACCGCGCGCATCATAGGGGACGAAGGTGCCGTTGGATTGCTTCGCCTGATTGCGCGTGATCCGCTCTTCTTCATTGGTGCCGTGGCCCGCGAAATAGAGCAGCACCGTCTCCCCCTGCCCGGCTGCGGCGATCTGCCGGGAAAGCACGCTCAGGATGTTCTTTCGCGTTGCGCAGGAATTGGTCAGCGTGACCGACACGGCATTAGCCGTCTCGCACTTGGCCGGAGCATCTTCATCAAGGCTTAGCCCGTAAACCTCGCGCAGCGCCTTTTTCATGCGCCGCACATCGCCAACCGCACCGTTCAGATCATTGAAATTGCCGCGCGGATCCTGTTGGCGCGAATGGGCATATTGATCGATGCCGACAAACAGCGCGTGCACCGCCGGTGGTGCAGCATGTGCAGCAGACGGCAGCGCGAGGGACATGATGCCAAGACTGGCCAGAATGCGCCGCACGATCATCTCCCTGCCGATTTGAGCAAGAGAGTGCTGGCACCTGTGGTGAAATCGAACAGGGCTGGCTCCTGCGGCTTCGGCTTGAACTTGGCTCGCTTGATGAACACCAGTCCATCATCATCGCCGCCTGAATTTGCTGCACTACTGGCGGCAACTTCTTCGCTGAGCCTGGGCAAACGCTGCGCAGCATATTTCAGCCATTCGTCAAGTGTGATCTTGCCATTGCGATCGAGGTCTGCCGCCGGTGTGTTGGGATCGAGGCCTTCCTTGGCCAGCGCATAGGTCAGCAGCCCGGCGCTCAGCTTCGAGGTTTCCAGCGCCACGCTGTCAGACTGCGTGGCCGCCAGAATGCGGATGCCTTTGTCATAGGCCAGCTGACCCAGCCCCGCGTCCCCCATCGGCCCCGGCTTGAACGTAGCCGTGGCGACGCTGGCGGCAGAATGGCAGGCATCAATGATGATGGCGACCTCACCGGCATTGAATGCTTTGACGGTGGTCGCCAGCATTGACGAACTGAGCATGTCAAAGCGATATCTGCGCGGTGTTTCTGAATCGTCCGGCCATTCGACATCCGAGGCAAGCAAGAAGAACTCACCATCGGTATCGGCCCAGCCGTGGCCCGAAAAACTGATGATCACCGCGTCGTCAGGCGTCACTATATCAACCACCGCCGGATCGACCCCCAAGTCTCTCAAATACTGATCATCAGTATCGTTAAACTTGCCGTGGGCCAGAATGCGCAGCACACGCAGAATGTCGTTTGCGGTTATGCGCGAGACTGAACCGTTGGCGCGTTTTTCGCCCGTAAGCTTGATCGTGCGGACCTCATAGCCGGGCAGTGCCTTCAACCGGTCGGCAATGAGATGCGCATCGTTCGCCGCGAAATTGAGCGAGAGGCGCGGATTATCATAGGCAGAGACGCCGATTGCGACAACATAGGCGCGCCGTGGGCGCTGCTGCTCTGGCACAACCGGCGCGCGATCAAACCGGAATACATCCGTCTCGCTTTTTACCCGGTCCGCATTGTAGGCATAGGCGGAAAAATCGAGCGCCCATGATCCCGATGCCGATGGGTGGCTGGGAACAGGAAAAGCAAATTGCAGCCGGGCTTTGCCATCATACGTTGGAACATTATAGCGCCGCTGCCATTCCGGGCCCCGTTCGCTCAATTGGCGGGTGAGCGCTTCGACATCCCCCAGCCTCCCGACATTAAACAGGATTTGCATCGGATCAGGCTGTTCCTGGATCATCTTGCCATTCACAAACAGGCGGACGTCGTAGACGCCTGAGCTCAGCCGGGCATTTTTCGTCTCATCGACTTCCACATCGACCAGAACGGCGGCTGATGTTTTGTGCTTGCTCACCCCGACAATCTTCACCTTGGGCAGCAACCGGTTAAGGCTGGTAACCGAGGGCAATGGCGGCAGAACCTTGGCGCAAGTGCCAGCCCCGGTGCAATCAAACAGCTTTTGCGCGAGCCGCGGCGTATAGTAATCCCGCATGAAGGTCTGCGGTCCCAGACTGGTCATCGGGTCATCAGAAACCACCCAGCGAAATGGCGCGCTATCTGGCCCGAGGTTGGTATCATAGCGTCCGTCAGGCGTGGTCACGAGGAAGCCGCTGCCTTGCTGTCCGTTCGGCAAGATATGTGCTGACAGCAGCGGGTGCCAATCGCGCGTGTCCCACATCTTCAGCCCAGAGTGGTTTGAAACGGCCCAGAACACTGGCCGATCCTTCAAGAACCCGCCTGCGATTGCGGCGGAAAGATCAAGCGGCGGCAGAACTTTTTTCGTGGTCAGGTCAGCCCTGACAATAGCATCATCAGCGATCCCGGAAAGAAAAACCTGCCCGTTTCCCACCACTGTCATCTGCGGAACGGTTGAAGCAGCGGAAAGGAAAAATGGCTCCCCGCTGCCATCAATGTTGAGCACTGCCACGCCGCCAGACTGCGGAATGTACACCGTCTGGCCGTTTGCGCTGAAGGTCGGCGAGGCGAG
>JANOYZ010000183.1:0-9818 GCA_031429135.1 Novosphingobium sp.
GCGCACATCCTTGTAATCGATGGCAGGCGCGTTCTTGCCCGAAAACGGGCAGGACTTGCGGCGGCGGAAAAATGCACGAGCCATGATCAGAACTCCTCGCGTTCACGGCGGCGCGTACGCTCGCGGTCATTCTTGCGCATCTGGACCGAAGGACCGGTCTCATGCTCTTCAACGCGGATGGTCATATAGCGGATGACGTCTTCGTTGATCGAGGTCTGGCGCTCCAGCTCGGCAACGACGCCCGCAGGGGCCTCGATGTTGAGCAGCACGAAATGTGCCTTGCGGTTGCGCTTGATCTTGTAGGCAAGATTCTTGAGACCCCAGGATTCGGTCTTCGAGACCTTGCCCTGTCCGGCTTCAACGATCTCGGTGGCGGTAACGGCCAGGGCATCAACTTGCGCCTGGCTCAGATCCTGGCGGGCCAGGAAGACATGCTCATAGAGCGGCATGTACAGCCTTTCTTCAATCTAACCGATCGCTGGCTGATCCGCACGATTGCGGGGCCCCTCCGGCTTTCTGTGATTCCCTCACCCAGGCGAGGAAGTGGCGGCCCTTAGCGGGTTCTGGGGGGAATGCAAGGACCAAGCCCCCTTGAAAGCGCAAGCCTCCTGCCGCACACACGCGATTGCGGTCGTAATAGCCGAATCCTTTGAGGAATCCCCCCATGCCCACCGGCCTCGTTGCCCTGCTTGATGATATCTCCGTAATCGCCAAGGCGGCGGCTGCTACCATAGACGATGTCGGTGTGGCAGCGGCCAAGGCCGGCTCCAAGGCGGCGGGCGTGGTGATTGATGATGCGGCGGTAACGCCCAGCTATGTCACCGAATTCACCCCTGATCGCGAACTGCCGATCATCTGGCAGATCACCAAGGGGTCTTTGCGCAACAAGCTGCTGATCCTGCTCCCTGCGGCGCTGTTGCTCAGTCAGTTTCTGCCGCAAGTGATCACGCCGCTACTGATGCTGGGCGCGCTCTATCTGTGCTTTGAAGGCGCGGAAAAGGTGATGGAAAAGCTGGGCGCGGAGAAGCACGGTGAAGTGCTGGGCGATCCGATTGCCGATATGGCCGAGTTCGAGCGTGAGCGGATTTCGGGCGCGGTGCGCACCGATTTCATCCTTTCGGCAGAGATCATGGCGATTGCGCTGGCCGAAGTGGCGAGCGAGCCATTGCTCAGCCGGGCGCTGATCCTGGCCGTAGTGGCGGTGGTCATCACGGCGCTGGTCTATGGCACGGTGGCGCTGATCGTGAAGATGGACGACATCGGCCTGCATCTTGCCGAACGCCGCAATGCCGCATCGCAAAGACTGGGCAGGATGCTGCTGCTGGCCATGCCCAAGCTGCTGGCGCTGCTGTCGAGCGTCGGGACCCTGGCGATGCTGTGGGTCGGCGGCGGGATCATCCTGCACGGGGCGCACGAGATGGGCTGGCACGGACCATCGGATGCCGCCCACGCCGTGCAGCACTGGGTTGAGCAAAGCACCGGATCACTGGGCGGTGCGCTCGGCTGGCTGAGCTATGCCGTGGCCTCCGCGCTTGTTGGCCTTGTCCTTGGCGCTGGCGTGGCGATGATCATCCATATGGCGGGCAAGGCGCGCGGAAAACCGGCGCATCCTTGACCCAGGCCTTACTTCAGATTCTCGCGGAAAAACCGCACGATCACGTCATAAGCATCGCGCGCTTCGGGCAGGTTGGACTGGTAGATATAGCAGTGGTCCATGCCTTCGCCGACCACCAGCGTCGATTTCACTCCGGCCTTGAGCAGCTGTGAATTGGTAAAGACTGCCGGGCTCATATCCATCGCGCGGGTGCCGGTGATGATCAGCGTCGGCGGAAATTTGGCGATGACAGCGGGGAATTGTGCAGGTGAAATCACCGGGCCATTGATCTCAGCGCCATCGAAATAGCCGCGCGTCATGTCGGGGGCAGTCTGGCCGGGCTTGGCCGGTGGCGGGAAGGTGCCGCTGACATTGCCGCTGATAAAGGCGGAATCACCGGCGAGAAAACGCACGCCACCCGCGCCGAAGATGCCGATGGCGCCGGGTTGGGGCAGGCCGTGCGTGGGGAGCCAGCTGGCGCTTTCCGCAGTCAGCGCGCCGCCCGCCGAGCAGCCATAGAGTCCGATGTTCCTGGCCTTGTAGGTCTTGAGCAGTTCGCGATAGACTTTCTCGACATCCTCAAGCGCAGCGGGGTGTTTGGCTTCCGGACCCATGCGGTAATTGACCGAGACAACCTTGTAACCGCCAACCCAGGAAACCGGGATCGATTCGAGCAGCGAGCAGCTTTCCCAGCACATCGAAAAGGCACCGCCGTGCAGGTTGATGAGGACGCGCTTCTTGTCCCATGGCTTGTCTTTCGGAGTCACCACGCGAACCGGAATTCCGGCGACTGACTGCTCGGCAATATCGACCGGATACATCTTCTGCATGCCCGCGACCTGCGGAGCGAGCATGGCGGTCAGACCCTTGCGCATCATTTCAATAGGAATGTCGCTGCGCGGAACGCCGGCTGGCATTTTCGCGCGCATTTTCTGCGCCGCCAGTGCCTCGGGACTCAGAAATTCGCTGGACGGCAGATCGAAAGCGGGAACGTGGACCACGCCGTCTTCAGTAAACGTGGGCCGGGCAGGCGGATCATCGGCCAGCACAGGTGCCGCAGCACTGCTGGAGAGCAAGGCAAGCGCGAAAATGGACCTGACAGAACGACGCATGGTTTCCTCCCCCGAAACAATCGGTCTGGCAGGAGGTTAACCGTTCTGGCGACAGGGCACCAGAGTGATCGTTATGTCAGATTGCAGTTTTACGCAGCCACACGCAGCGGCAGTTTGGCCGGCTCATAAGTCGGACGACTGCGGGCGTAATCCTTGATCAGTGTCTTGAACACTTCGCCGTGCAGCGGGTGATCGAATTCGATCCCGGCAGAGGAGCCCTCAGACCAGACGATAGTGGCGTTCTTGGGCTGGAGTTCGGGCAGCAGCAGAGTGATTTCGTCGCCCATGCGGATATCGCCGATCCCCTCGATCCGCGCGCCGAACGGCGTCATGTCTTTCAGCATGGTGGTGCCGCGAAAACCCCACAGCCGGTATTTGACCATCATGTCAAAAGCGACACGTTCGACGCGGCGCGGCAGAGTGGATTCGGTTTCGGTTTCGGTTTCGGCAGGATTCATCTCATTTCCCCCATTGGCTGATTAGCACAAAAGTGAAAACGGTTGGTTAACATGGAATTTAAGGGGTCAGGGCAGGCACCGCAGCAGATCGGCGGCAAAGCTGGTTAATGTATCATCGCGCGCCCCCATGATCACCACCCGGTCCCCAAGCTGGGCGAGGGTGATGATGCGGGTGCCGCAGTCATCGCGTGAGGGGATATATTCAGCTTTTCCGCCGCCCTGCGCGATCAGTTGCACGATCCGCTCGCTGCCTTCGCTGCGATCCACCGTGCCGCCGAAATAAACCGGATCGCAGAGCAGTGTCAGGTCATCGGGTCCGAGCATCCGGGCGAAAACCCCGGCAAGTTCTGAGCCCATCTGTTTTAGCGGTCCGTAACCGTGCGGCTGGAAGAAAGCGATGACCCGGCCCGGATGAGCTTTCAGTGCCGAGAGCGTGGCGGAAACTTTGTCTGGGTTGTGGCCAAAATCGTCGATAACCGTTATATTGGAAGGGCTTGTGCCAATAATATCGAAACGTCTGGCAAGGCCCACAAAGGCACCTAATGCGGCAACAGCATCGCCCACCGGCACACCAGCGGCATTGACGGCGGCAATCGCGGCCAATGCATTATACAGATTGTGGCGGCCGGGGACTTGCAGGGCAAGTGCGTGGGATGAACCATCACGGCGATCAATGATCGTCGCGGTCAGGCTGGTCGGTGCCTCGGCAATCGAGCCGGGCGCAACGCCGATCATCGCCAAGGCGCTGGTCACGCCGAATGTCACCAGCGCCTTGGCATGTGGGGCGAGGGCAGCGGTTTCGGCATCGTCGAGGTTGATCGCGCAAATATCTGCCGCGCTCAAGAAATTGCCAAACAGTTCGCGCAGTTCTTCAAGGCTCTTGTGATCGAGGCTGACATTGCCGAGCACCGCAACCTTCGGTCGATAAAGCGCAATCGAACCGTCGCTTTCATCGACCTCTGAAACAAAAACATCGCCGTTTCCAAACCGTGCCGAGGCAAACGGCGCTTCTGGCGAGACGAAATTCTTCATCACCGCACCGTTCATGATCGTCGGATCGCGGCCCGCTGCGGTGAGGATCCAGCCTGCCATGCCGGTGACCGTGGACTTGCCCGAAGTGCCGCCGATGGCGATGCCAGCTGGCGCGGCGTTGAACAGGTGGGCGAGCAGTTCGGCGCGGCTCATGCACGGGCAAGCGAGTTCGTGCGCGCGTACCATTTCGGGCACGGTATCTTCCACCGCTGCGGAGGCGACCAGAGTCTGCTCAGGTGAGGTTATCCCGCTGCCGTCCTGCGGGAACAGCGTGAAGCCCAGACTTTCCAGCCAGGCGAACTTATCGGGCGTACGGCCCTGATCGCGGCTGCGGTCTGATCCGGCAACCTCAGCGCCCAGTCCGCGCAGGATCAGCGCCAGCGGCAGCATGCCAGAGCCGCCAATGCCGCAAAAGAACCAGGGGTGCGAGGTGAGTTGGGTCATGGCCTTGCGGTATGCGGGGCGGGGCCGTGTTGCAACCGCCAACAACGAATGGTTCGCGCAGAGGACGCAGAGATAGCAGAGGACGCAAAGATGTTGCTCTGAGCCGCAGACTCCTGATGACATCAAACGTTGCGGTAGGCACGGTGCAGGCTGACAAAGCGGCTTCGCCGCAAGCGCTCCGTCTTTGCGTCCTCTGCTATCTCTGCGTCCTCCGCGTGCACCATTCTTCATCTACCCCAACGCCGATAACCCCGTTACACCCCGCCTATGATCCGTGTCGCCATCTGCGCCCCAGCCTGCCCGCTCACTCATGAGGACGCCGCGCGCGTCACAGCTCTGGCGGCTGGCTGGCCGGGGATCGAGCTCCACTTTCACCCGCAATGCTTTCAAAGCGTCGGCCACTTTGCCGGACCCGATGCACTGCGGCTGTCGGCGTTCCTCGAATGCGCCAATGATGCGAGCATCGATGCGGTGTGGTTTGCGCGCGGCGGCTATGGCTCAAACCGCATCGCGGCTGAGGCGGTGACGGGGCTTGATCACCATGCGGGGAACAAGCAGTTCCTCGGCTATTCGGACAACGGTTACCTGCTGGCCGGGCTGTACAAGGCGGGGATCGGACACCCGGTCCATGCGCCGATGCCCGCCGATATCAAGCGCGATGGTGGTGAGGCGGCGGTCGCACGGGTGCTGGACTGGCTGACGGGCAACCGGACCGGGCGGGAGCCCTCGCTCGATCACCAGCCCCACGTGGCCTTCAACCTTACCACGCTTGCCATGCTTTGCGGGACCCCGCTGATGCCGGGGCTGGCGGGGCATGTGGTTATGGTCGAGGAGGTCAGCGAGCATCTTTATGCCATTGACCGGCTGTTGTTCCACGCCACCGCGCACCTTGGCGACATTGCTGGACTGAGGCTGGGCCGGGTCAGCGATGTGCCGGAAAATGACCGGCCATTTGGCAGCACCGCAGAGCAAATCGCCCGCTTCTGGTGCGAGCGCCACGCTATTTCCTATCTCGGACCAGCCGATATCGGCCATGATGCTGCCAACAGGATAGTGCCCTTCGGACTTGCCAGAGAGTAGCGCCCTCCATAAGGGCGCGCGCCAGATTATTGAGAGAGGTCGCTGATATGCGCGCATTTGTATTTCCCGGACAAGGCAGCCAGAAAGTCGGCATGGGCGTCGAACTGGCCGCAGCCAGCATAGCAGCGCGCGAGGTCTTCGAGGAAGTCGATGACGCGCTGGGGCAGAAGCTGTTCCGTATCATGAGGGATGGCCCGGACGCTGACCTGACGCTGACCGCCAATGCCCAGCCGGCGATCATGGCCCATGCCATCACTGTGCTGCGGGTGCTGGAGAAGGAAGGCGGCATGGTGCTGGCCGAAAAGGCGGATTTTGTCGCCGGGCATAGTCTGGGTGAATATACCGCACTGTGTGCCGCCGGTGCCTTTTCACTGGCCGATACTGCCCGTCTGCTCAAGCTGCGCGGCTCCGCGATGCAGGCCGCCGTGCCGGTGGGTATTGGCGCGATGGCAGCTCTGCTCGGCGCGGACATCACCAAGGCGACTGCTCTGGCCGAAGCTGCTGCCGAGGGTCAGGTCTGCACCGTGGCCAATGACAATGATCCGGGGCAGGTGGTCATCTCCGGCCACTTGGCGGCGATCGAGCGCGCAATTGCCATGGTCAAAGACTTCGAGATCAATCGCGGCCTGCTGCTGCCGGTCTCCGCGCCGTTTCACTGCTCACTGATGCAGCCCGCCGCCGATGCCATGGCCGAAGCGCTGGACAAAACGCCACCGGGTGCGCTGCGGGTGCCGCTCTACGCCAATGTCACCGCAGCGGTGGTGAGCGACCCCGCCGAGGCTCGGCGCCTGCTGGTCGAGCAGGTCACCGGCCGGGTGCGCTGGCGCGAAACTGCGATTGCCATGAAGGATGCGGGCGTTGAGAGCTTCGTCGAACTCGGCGGCAAGGTGCTCGGCCCGATGATCACCCGCTCGGCGGGCGAAGCGAGTGTTGCCAGCGTGATCGGCATGGCGGATATCGAGGCACTGTTGAAGGGATTGTAAGCCATGGAACACCGCATGTTTGACCTTACTGGCATGACCGCCCTCGTTACCGGCGCCGCTGGTGGTATTGGTTCCGCCATTTCCCATGCGCTGGCAAAACAAGGGGCGCGGCTAGCACTTTCGGGGACCAATCCGAGCAAGCTGCGTTCCTTCCGCGAGGAATTGAACGACCTCTACGGTCACGATCATGTCGAGATTACCTGCGATCTTTCGAACACCGAACAGGTCGAGCATCTGATCCCGGCGACGGTCGATACGCTTGGCAAGATCGACATTCTGGTGAACAATGCCGGGATCACCCGCGACAACCTCGCCATGCGGATGAAGGACGAGGAATGGGACGCGGTGATCAAGGTCAATCTTGAAGCCGCCTTCCGCCTGATGCGCGCCGCAGCCAGGCCAATGATGAAGGCGCGCTTTGGGCGCATTGTGACCATCACCAGCGTTGTCGGCGCGACCGGCAATCCGGGGCAAGTCAACTATGCTGCGGCTAAAGGAGGCCTTGTTGCCATGTCGAAAAGCCTTGGGCAGGAGCTGGCGACGCGCGGCATCACCGTCAACTGCGTCGCCCCCGGCTTCATCCGCACCGCGATGACCGAGGTGTTACCCGATGCGCAGAAGGACGCGCTCAACAGCCGCATCCCGATGGGCCGCATGGGTGAGGGCGAGGATGTCGGCGCGGCGGTCGCCTATCTCGCCAGCCGCGAGGCCGGTTACATCACCGGGCAGACGCTGCATGTGAATGGCGGCATGGCGATGCTGGGGTAAAATCTGGGATCAGCTGAGGAATCAGGCCAAAGCAGGCGGCAAACCCGGATTTATCCCCAGTTTCACCCTGCACCCCCGCCTTCGCGCTTGCCGCCTTCGCGCCCCGCGTTAGAACCGGCAGTCCGCATTCTTGATGCGGGCGCGCGATTCTGCGCGCTTTCCGCCTGTGGGGAACGGGACCGAATATGAAGGCCACTATCGAACGCGCGACGCTTCTGAAGTGCTTGTCGCACGTCCAGTCCGTCGTTGAGCGACGTAACACCATTCCGATCCTGTCCAACGTGCTGATCGAGGCATCGGGCGCGGGTTCGGTGAAACTGATGGCAACCGATCTGGATATTCAGGTGGTTGAATCGATGGCCGCTGTCTCGGTCGATGTGCCCGGCGCGATCACCGTTTCGGCGCACCTGCTGTTCGATATTGCCCGCAAGTTGCAGGAAGGCAGCCAGGTCAGCCTTGAGGTCACGGAAAACCGCATGACGATGAAGGCCGGTCGCAGCCGCTTTTCGCTGCCGACGCTGCCGCGCGATGATTTCCCGGTGATCGTCGAGGGCGATCTGCCGACTTCTTTCGAACTGCCCGCCGCCACGCTGGCTGAGATCATTGATCGCACGCGCTTCGCCATCTCGACCGAAGAAACGCGCTATTACCTCAACGGCATCTTCTTTCACGTCAGCGATGATGAGCTGAAGGCCGCCGCCACCGATGGCCATCGCCTCGCGCGCTACACGCTGAGGCGCCCCGATGGCAGCGAAGGCATGCCCGATGTGATCATCCCGCGCAAATGCGTCGCCGAACTGCGCAAGCTGCTCGAAGAATCGCTTGATACCAATGTGCTGATCGATCTTTCGGCCAGCAAGGTGCGCTTCACGCTGGGCGGCGAAAACGGCGTGGTACTGACAAGCAAGCTGATCGACGGCACGTTCCCCGATTACAGCCGCGTCATCCCCACCGGCAATGACAAGCTCCTCCGCCTCGATCCGCGCAGCTTCTACGAAGGCGTTGACCGTGTTGCCACCATCGCCACCGAAAAAACCCGCGCGGTGAAGGTGGCGCTGGAGAATGACAAGGTGACGCTCTCGGTCACTTCGCCAGACAACGGCACGGCGGCCGAAGAACTGCCCGCCGATTACAAGTCAGACGGCTTCGAGATCGGCTTCAACGCCAATTACCTGAAGGACATCCTCAGCCAGATCGATGGTGATACGGTGGAACTGCATCTGGCAGATGCCGGCGCGCCGACCCTGATCCGCAAGAACGACAAGTCGCCTGCGTTGTATGTGCTGATGCCGATGCGGGTTTAGGCTTAGTCAGAATGTGATCGAAACGGCATTCACTACGAGCTTCCCTTTTTTGTTCATCGGCATGTGGCTTTCAATTAGCACAGTGTTTGGTCTGATTTCGGGCTGGTATACCCTGCACCATCAGTACTCTGACCGCGACGAAAGGCCTATCGACAGGTTGCGAATGCAGTCGGGATCGCTTGGTCGGGGGAGCCTTCTTACCCCGTGGGGACCTGTGCCGTATACCGGTTGCCTGCGGTTTGATGTCTGCCCCAGCGGGCTGCGCGTCTCAGTGTGGAGGATATTCGGATTGTTTCAGCGGCCATTTTTTGTTCCTTGGGCGGAAATCAATGTTGAGGAAAAGAAAGTTCTCGTCTTCAAATTCTATCGACTAAGTTTTGGCAGATCGGGTGGCAATGCTCTTTGGATAAGGCGCCGTGCGTTTGAACGCATTGCCGCGTCGAGCCCGCTGCAAGTTGACTGATTGCCATTCGTAAGGAAATCCCTTACAATGGCTTCATGATCCTCGGTAAAATTACTGCGAAGGCACAAACCACAATCCCTCGGGCGGTACGGCTCGCGCTTGGGCTGAAGCCGGGTGACGAGGTGGTGTGGGAAATCGACGGTGATCAGGTTGTCGTGACTCGCGCCCATGCAGCAACTGATCCCTTCGTCGGCAATTTCGATAGCTTCACTGAATGGGCCAGTGACGCTGATTGCAAGGCGTTCGACCATCACTGAGGTGCCGTTGAAACCCGGCGATATTGTCTGGGTACCATTTCCCTTTGTCGAAGTGCCGCGTGTCCGCGAACGACCTGCCTTGGTAATAAGCGTTCAATTCCCAGCACCCAAAATGCAGTTACTCTGGGTGCTGATGATCACCAGCGCCGCCAATAAGGGCTGGCGGGGCGATGTTTCGTTGGAACAGCGCCTTGCCGAATGCGGTTTGAGCGTGCCTTGCGTGGTCAGAACCGCGAAGGTTACGACCGTTGAGGCTAACAAGGCTCGGAAAAGCGGGGCATTGCCTGCCGATTTATGGGCTGAGGTACAGACTGCATTGGCGC
>JANOYZ010000184.1:0-1547 GCA_031429135.1 Novosphingobium sp.
GGACGGGTGAGCGGAACGCCCGCGTCCATCATCGAAAGACTGCCACCGCAGATTGATGCCATAGAAGAAGAGCCGTTCGACTCGGTGATGTCAGACACCACGCGGATCGTATAGGGGAACTCTTCCTTGCTCGGCAGAACGGCCTGAAGCGCGCGCCATGCGAGCTTGCCGTGGCCGGTGTCGCGGCGGCTGGGAGCGCCAAAACGGCCAACTTCACCAACTGAATAAGGGGGGAAGTTATAGTGCAGCATGAAGTTCGAATAGGTCAGGCCTTCCAGACCATCGATCATCTGCTCGCTCTCACGGGTGCCCAGCGTAGTGGTGCAGATCGCCTGCGTTTCACCGCGGGTGAAGAGCGCCGAACCGTGGGTACGCGGCAGGAAACCGACCATCGATTCGATGGGGCGGACCTGCGTGGTCGTGCGGCCATCGATGCGCTGACCATCCTTGAGGATGGCGGTGCGGACGATATCGGCTTCGATCTTCTTGACCAGCTTGCCAGCCACCATCTGCGTCTGGCCGCCTTCAGCAGCATAGGCTGCCTTGGCCTTGGCTCGCGCTTCGTTCAGCGCATTTGAGCGCGCCGACTTGTCGGTAAGCTTATAGGCAGCGGCAATATCCTTGCCGACTAGATCCTTGAGCTTCTTCTTCATGTCGGCAGTATTGTCCGACAGATCGATGTTCCAGGGATCCTTGGCAGCCTTTTCGGCCAGATCGATGATCGCATTCACAACCTTCTTGATCTCGTCATGGGCGAAAACCACGCCGCCGAGCATCACTTCTTCGCTCAGTTCACGGGCCTGCGATTCGACCATCATCACGGCGTTACCGGTGGCGGCGACAACGAGGTCAAGCGCGCCGGCAGCCGCTTCGGGCTGGCTGGGGTTGAGGGTATATTCGCCATCAACATAGCCAACGCGGGCAGCTGCGATCGGGCCCATGAACGGCAGCCCGGAAATGGTCAGCGCCGCAGAAGCCGCAATCATCGCGACGATATCAGGCTCAGTCTCACCATCATAGCTCAGCACCTGGGCGATAACGTTGATTTCGTTGTAGAAGCCTTCAGGGAACAGCGGACGGACCGGACGGTCGATCAGGCGGGAAACCAGTGTTTCCTTTTCTGTCGCGCCGCGTTCACGCTTGAAGAAGCCACCCGGAATGCGTCCGGCGGCGAAGAATTTTTCCTGATAGTGAACCGTCAGCGGGAAGAAATCCTGGCCTTCCTTGACCGACTTGGCGGCAGTAACCGCGCATAACACAACAGTTTCGCCATAAGTGGCGAGGACCGCGCCGTCTGCCTGACGGGCAATGCGGCCGGTTTCCAGAGTGAGGGTTTTGCCGCCCCACTCTATCGATACGGTTTTAACGTCGAACATGTATTTTTCCTTGTGAACCCGCAGCGCCATATTGCGTGCGGGGCCTCTTTTGCCGGAATTACCGGTCCGGCCCGGTCGAGGCGCGTCATTGCGCCCCCCTCGCTGGCCCGGTCGCCTCATTGCGAGCCTGGGCCAGATGCAAAAAGCGGCCCCGCCCAATGTTTCCTGGGG
>JANOYZ010000185.1:0-4762 GCA_031429135.1 Novosphingobium sp.
GCTTGCGGTTCTCGTCGCCGTTACCGGATTTTTCCTCACTTACATTCAGCCCATGGCCCAAGGGCGCTTCACTGGACCAAGCTGGTCGCATGTTCATGGCAGCCTGCTGGCGGGATGGCTGGCGTTGATGGTTGCACAGACATCGTTGGTGGGCATGAATTTGCGGTTCCATCGACGACTGGGCTGGACAGCTTTGGCGCTCGCTCCGGCGATTACCGCCAGCACTTTCGCTATTGCGATCGAGGCAGCGCACCGGGATGTCGCGGCAGGTGGCGGGGTGCAGGCCGTGTCCGCAGTGCTTGGAAGTCTGACCGCCACAACGATATTCCTGCTTTTGGTGCTTGCCGCAATCACGCTGAGACGAAAACCGCAATGGCACAAGCGGATCATGTTCATTGCGACCGTGGCGATCCTGTGGCCTGCTTGGTTTCGCTGGCGGCATTTTCTGCCTGGCGTTCCCCGCCCGGATATCAGCCTTGGCCTGATCCTGGCCTATTTACCGATCCTCATCGCAATGGCCCGTGATCGGCTGCGGTTCGGGGCAGTTCATCCGGCTTACCGGTGGCTTGGGCTTGGGCTGATTGCCGAACAGAGCCTTGAGGTTTTTGCATTCGACACCCCGCTATGGCGTGCGGTTGCACAGACTCTTTTTGCGGTGCTGTCATGAACCGCACACATATTTTCGAATTCTTCCGCCGCCTCGCCGAGCTCAATCCTTCGCCCGAGACAGAGCTTGAGTTTGGCAATACCTATCAACTGCTGGTCGCCGTGGTGCTCTCGGCGCAATCAACCGATGTCGGCGTCAACAAGGCGACGCGGGCGCTGTTTCGCGCGGTGAACACGCCGGCGCAGATGGTCGAGCTGGGCGAAGAGGCGCTGCGCCAGCACATCAAGACCATCGGGCTGTTCAACACCAAAGCGAAGAACGTCATCGCGCTCAGCGAAATCCTCGTCCGCGATCATGGCGGGGAAGTCCCGGGAGATCGCGACATTCTCACCACCCTGCCGGGCGTTGGCCGCAAGACTGCCAATGTCGTGATGAACTGCGCCTTCGGGGCCGAGACCTTTGCCGTCGATACCCATATCTTCCGCCTCGGCAACCGCACCGGCCTCGCCAAGGGCAAGACCGTGGCCTTGGTCGAAAAGGGGCTGGAGAAAAAGGTGCCGCAGCCGTTCCGGGTCGGCGCGCATCACTGGCTGATCCTGCATGGCCGCTATATCTGCAAGGCGCGGACGCCCGAATGCTGGCGCTGCCCGGTGACGGACCTGTGCGGTTACAAGGCCAAGGTGCTGGAGAAGCGGCCTAGCTGAAGTTCGACTGATCGAGATCCAGCCCGGCCCGGCCACCTGCCGCGGTGTGCGCAGGTGCATGGGGCGGTTCCACCACGTCGGGCTCAGGCACTTCGAGCATGCCCTCCCACTTGGTAATGACGCTGGTCGCCACGGCATTGCCGACAACATTGGTGGCGGTGCGGCCCATATCGAGGAACTGATCGATCCCCAGAATGATCGCCACGCCTTCCACCGGCAGGCCGAACATGGCCAGTGTGCCGGTGATCACCACCAGGCTGGCGCGCGGCACGGCGGCAATGCCTTTGGAGCTGATCATCAGCGTCAGCAGGATCATGATCTGCGTGCCGACCGACAGATCAAGGCCGTAAGCCTGCGCGATGAAGATCGTCGCGAAGCTCATGTACATCATCGAACCATCGAGGTTGAAGCTGTAGCCCAGCGGCAGCATGAAGCCCGATATGCGGCGCGGTACGCCAAAGCGATCGAGCTGCTCGAACAGCTTGGGCAATGCCGCTTCGGATGAGGCGGTGGAAAAGGCGATCAGGATCGGCTCGCGGATATAGCGGATCAGCATCCAGATGCGTCCACGCAGGAACACCGCGCCAATGCTCAGCAGAATTGCCCACAGCAGCACCAGCGACAGGTAGAATTCCACCAGCAATTCAAGATAGGTCTTGAGGATATCAAGCCCACTGGCGGCAACGACATTGGCCAGCGCCGCGAACACCGCCACCGGGGCATAGCGCATCACGTAATTGGTGATCTGCAGCATCATTTCCGCCAGCGCATCGGCCCCGCGCACCAGCGGCGCGCCCTTCTCGCCAATCGCCGACAGCGCGACGCCGGCGAACAGCGAGAACACGAGGATTTGCAGGATATTATTGGTCGCCATCGCTTCAAAGGCGTTTTTGGGAAAGATCGACAGGAGGAATTCGGTTGCTTTCAGTTCCTTGACCTCGCCCACCGCCTTGGCGGCAAGGGCTGCATCAGGGATCGGAGCCCCGATGCCCGGCTGGAACAGGTTGACCATGATCAGGCCAAGGCCAATCGAGATCAGGCTGGCGGTAATGAACCAGGCGATGGCGCGAAAACCGATGCGTCCGAGCGCCGAACTATCGCCCATATGCGCGATGCCGACGACAATGGTCGAAAGCACCAGCGGCGCGACCAGCAGCTTGATCAGATGCAGGAAAATATCGGAGAGCAGCTTGAACCACGGCGCAATATCGGCCTTGATCACATCGGCCGCCAGATTGCTGTGCAGCGCCTGCCCGACCACCACGCCCAGCACCATCCCGGCAAGGATGCACAGCGTCAGCCGGGTGGTAAGCACATGGTTCAGCCATGCAAGGAAGGACCGGCGCTCAGGCATGAAATTGCACTCCTCGCGAATAATATTGCGGGCACGCTAACAGGGCGTTGTTGCGGCGGCAATGTTGAGCTTGGGCTTCGACAAGCTCAGCCTGAGCTGGACTTTATAAATTGGGGCACTAACAACGTCCGCTCGGTCTGAGCTTGTCGAAGGCCACGCACTGACCTCACCCTCGCAATGCCGCCTCGGCCACCCGCTGGTAAATCCGTGCCAGCACATCAAGATCGGCAATCGCCACGGCCTCATCACGCTTGTGCATGGTGGCGTTGCACAGACCCAATTCGATCACCGGGCACAGGTTCTTGAGGAAGCGCGCGTCGGACGTGCCGCCGGTAGTGGATGCCTCAGGGGTGAGGCCGGTCTCTGCCGTCACAGCCTCGGCGACCATCGCTGAAAAGGCACCGGGCGGGGTCAGGAACGCCTCGCCCGAGATCACCGCATTAACCGTGCCGCCGTGGCGCCAGGCAATCTCGGTGACCCTTGCGGTCAGCCCCTCGCCGGTGTGGAGATCGTTGAACCGGATCGAAATGCGCGCAGATGCCCTGGCCGGGATCACGTTAGTTGCGGGATTGCCGATCGCAATATCAGTGATTTCAAGGTTCGATGGCTGGAACCAGTCGGTTCCTTCATCGAGCGACAAGGCATCGAGCTCAGCCAGCATGGCGACCAGCCGCGGCGCGGGATTATCGGCGAGGTGCGGATAGGCGACATGGCCTTCCTGCCCCGCCACATCCAGCCACATATTGACCGAACCGCGCCGCCCGATCTTCATCATATCCCCCAGCCTGTGGGCTGACGAAGGCTCACCAACAAGGCACAGGTCTGGGATCGCGCGCAGCTCGTGCATCTGATCGATCAGCGCCAGGGTGCCGTATTTCGCCGGGCCTTCCTCATCACCGGTGATGATGAAGCTGATCGTCCCCGCTTCGGCAGAAACCTGCGCGGCGGCGGCAACCATGGCGGCAATCGCGCCTTTCATATCCACAGCGCCACGCCCGTGGAGCAGATCGCCTCTCCGTTCGGGCAGAAACGGGCCGGAGGTCCAGCCCTCGCCCGGCGGCACGACATCAACATGCCCGGCAAAAGCGAAGTGGCGACTGCCTGCCGGTCCCTGACGGATGGCGAACAGGTTTTCGACCGGACCATCAGGCGCGCTTCCCGTTACCTTGCGGTGAACCGTAAAGCCGAGCGGCGCGAGCTGTGCCTCAAGGCAATCGAACACCAGCCCCGCCGCCGGAGTGACGCTGGGGCAGGCGATCAGTGCCTCGGCAAGTTCAAGGGGCGAGAGGGCTTGGGTCATGGTAGCAACAGCGCATATGGATTATGCAGCGCCGACACAAGCAGGAGCTATCCCGTGCCAAGAATCGAACTTGAAACAATGCCGCAGACCAACCGCACCGGCTATCCCGCGCCGTTCAATGCAGACGTGCAGGACCGATGGTATCGCCGGCTTGGTCCCGCCGCAGGTCTTACCGAGATGGGCGCCAGCCATGTCGTGCTGAAACCCGGCGCATGGTCGTCGCAACGGCACTGGCATCTGGGCGAGGATGAGCTGCTGATCATGCTGACCGGGCAGGCAATACTCATCGAGGATGCCAATAACGAAACCCGGGGCCGCACTAAGCTTCGCGGCGGTGATGTCTGCGCCTGGCCCAAGGGTGCGGAAAGCGGGCATCACCTGATCAACGAGAGCGATCAGGATTGCAGCTTCATCTGCATCAGCGCCGGAACCAATGCCGGGGGATCATACCCCGATATCGACATGATCTGGGGCGCCGATGATCTTTATCGTCACAAAGACGGCGCACCCTACACGGAAAACCCTCGTTTACTGTAAATAAAGCACAAATAAATCAAAATGCAGACTATGCTTCAACTGATTCGAATCGAATATGCCAATATGGCTATTCTGTCACGGGGGCGCTGGAAATCAGCGCCTGCTTGTGGGTATATCTGGACC
This sequence comes from Novosphingobium sp., assembly GCA_031429135.1. Taxonomy (GTDB): domain Bacteria; phylum Pseudomonadota; class Alphaproteobacteria; order Sphingomonadales; family Sphingomonadaceae; genus Novosphingobium. Next base: position 4,626 of record JANOYZ010000185.1, read on the forward strand.
TCCAGGTGTTTGGTCCCAGCATGTGATGGCCGGGTTTGACGATAAAGACATCGGGCTTTGATTTCCAGAGTTTCTCGATGGCCTCGTATGGCGTCCTGAACCTCAGAGCCTTGAGCTGCTTGGCAAAGTTGCAGGCG
>JANOYZ010000186.1:0-2326 GCA_031429135.1 Novosphingobium sp.
CCTCGTACACATCCTCGAACATGGTGTGGAAAGGATGGTGCAACCCGTGACCCAGAATGCCGTTCTTTTCAGCCTCCTTGGTCGCCGCTTTCACCGCTTCCGCCAGTTCGCGATCCATCGCTTCGTGCTGATCTTCAGACCATTCACCCAAGGTCATGAGATGGCGTTTGAGACGCATGATGGGATCGCCCAGGGGCCATTCATCAGCCTCGCGCGCCGAGCGATACTGCCCCGGATCGTCCGAAGTCGAATGGCCTTCAACACGATAGGTGAAATGCTCGATCAGACTGGGTCCCTGATTGGAACGGGCACGATTGGCTGCCCATTGCGTTGCCGCATAGACCGCCAGAGCGTCATTGCCATCAACGCGCAGTCCGGCGACGCCGTAGCCAATTGCGCGCGCGGCAAAAGTAGTTCTCTCTGCTCCGGCAAAACCTGAAAAGCTTGATATAGCCCACTGATTATTAACGACATTGAACACGACCGGCGCGTTATAAACCGTGGCAAAAGTCAGCGCCGCGTGAAAATCGCCCTCGGCTGTCGATCCCTCGCCGATCCAGCTGGCGGCGATGCGGGTATCACCCCGGCTGGCACTGGCCATCGCCCAACCGACTGCTTGCGGATATTGTGTTGCGAGGTTGCCGCTGATGGTGAAGAAGCTGTAATCGCGCGCCGAATACATGATCGGTAACTGGCGACCCTTCAGCTTGTCGCCGCGATTCGAATATATCTGGTTGATCATCTCGATCATCGGATATCCGCGAGCCAGAAGAATACCTTGCTGGCGATAGCTGGGAAAGACCATGTCATCACTCGCGAGCGCATAGGCAGCAGCCACACTGGTCGCCTCTTCGCCGGTACATTTCATGTAAAAGCTGGTCTTTCCCTGACGCTGGCCGCGATACATCCGTTCATCAAAAGCCCGGGTGAGCGCCATGGTTCGCAGCATCAGACGCAGGGTTTCTGGATCAAGCTTGGGATCCCACGGCCCGACTGCGTGGTGATCGTCATCCAGCACACGCACCAGATCATAGCATAGAGGGCTGGTTTCGACGGCCGGGCAGCTTTCATCCGGGCGTACTTGTGCGCCAGCTGGCGGTGCAGCGATATAGGCAAAATCAGCCTTGTCACCCGGCCTGAACTTCGGCTCGGGCACATAGAGCTCGAGCGGCGGCAGGTTGCCTCGCTTGATCAGCGGTTTGCGGCTTTCAGCCATATTCCAGCTCTCCAGCTTCCGTTCAGCCGCTTAACGGCTACGAAGCATTCTTATACGACTGGGTTATAATATTTCAAACTCGTTTCATCGTCAACTATACTGCAACCGGCGCGGCAATGTGCGCTTGCGGGGCATAGCCCTCAACAGCAAAATCTTCGATGCGATAGTCAAAAATCGAGCACGGCTGCCGGGTTATCTCAAGCCACGCTTCTCCTGATGGGACGCGCGCGAGCTGCTCTTCCACCAGACTCGCGTGATTGAGATAGAGATGCACATCCCCGCCCATCCAGACCACTTCACCCGGTTCAAGATCGCACTGCTGCGCCAGCATCCGCGTTAGCAGTGCAAGCGACCACATATTGAACGCAAAGCCGAGTCCAAGATCGCAACTGCGCTGGTATAACAGTCCTGACAGCCGACCCTCAGAGACATGAAACTGATAAGTCTTGTGGCATGGCGGCAGAGCCATGGCGGGCAGTTCCGCGACATTCCAGCCTTCGATGATATGGCGGCGGCTACCCGGATTGTTGCGCAGGCTCTCTACAAGCTCAGCCACCTGGTTCACACCCTGTAAGCGCTGGCGATAGAATCCGTCACCAGCCGGTTCATAGACCGGCCAATCGACCCATTGCTTGCCATAGACCGGGCCAAGATCACCCCATTGCACGGCAAAGTTGCCATCGGCGACAATGCGCGCGGAAAAATCGGCGCGACTGATCTGCTCACCACTCTCGCGCCGAAAGCGTTCTAGCGGCCAGTCTGTCCAGATTTCCACGCCTTGTGCGCAGAGCTTGCGGATATTGGTGTCGCCGCTCAGAAACCACAGCATCTCACGGCTGGCAGTCTTCCAGTAGACGCGTTTTGTGGTCAACAAGGGCATCAGACCATCAGCCAGATCAAAGCGGACTTGCGCTCCGAACAGCGAGCGGGTCCCCACCCCGGTACGATCGCGCCGTTCGTCCCCTTGCTCCCAGATGCGGCGCATCAGATCAAGGTATTGCCACTCCCAATGGCGATCAGACCGGAGGTCTCGGCTCTGAGAATCGGGTTGTTGAAGGGCTATGGCCATCACCCGAGCCTAGCGATGAGATTGCCAGCTTGCCACCCCGC
>JANOYZ010000187.1:0-2145 GCA_031429135.1 Novosphingobium sp.
CGTGCTGCGGGCTGCCGGAAGGAGGAATCAGATTCTGCGGTAACATTTTCGCCGTTTCCACGCCTGGAGAGGACAGAGGGAGTTCCTCGCTGTCGAGGGCCGTGATCGGGGATTCGGACGCGGGGGACGCGGGCGAACCCATACTGCTGGAACCCGCCGACAACCGCCTCGTCGCCTTCCCCAGCTTCGCCATGCACGAAGTAAAGCCGATTGCCTGCCCGCCAGAGGACGATTTCGCCGATGCGCGCTTCGCCGTGAACTGCTGGCTGCACCGCGCGCGGGCCTCTGCTCAATCCTGACGGTACTGGCCGAGCATGGGCGGCACGTGCAAGCATTCGGAAAAGCTGAAGGGCCGCGTGGTGAGCAGTGGTACCTTTCCGGCATCAGGGTGGGCCGGGTTCATCAGCACCACATCCGCCTCAGGCAAGACGCGCGAGGGCAGAGCGGCGAGCAGCGAGCGGCGTTCCTCCAGCCATTGGCCAACGAAACTACGAACGGCCTCCTCGCCCCGTTCATCGGGAACGCATTCAGGAATGGCATCGACTTCGGTCCAGCCGAGCACGAAATCATTAGGAATGTCGATCAAGTCTCGCGGTTGATACCGCAGCGCTATCAGCACCGCCAGCGCCGCCTCGCTAGCGAGACTTACAACAGACATACCCGGCGGCGCATAGCGCGCACCATTGAGCAAGGCACCCTCCCCGTCCAGCGCCACATAGGCCGCGCGGGTGAGGCGCCAGAGTTTCACAGGTCCGGATGCCGCTCGATGACTTTGCGCGCTGCGTCCGCCAGAAAGGCGCTGCGCGTCAGGCTGCGTTCGGAGGCGGCTTTGTCAATGGCATCAAGCATCCCCCGATCGAGTGAAATATTCGCGCGAACCAATCGGCCCGTCTGGTAGATGCGCGGAACCGCCACGATGAATGCCCCCGCCGCGAGGTCTTTTGCAGCAATGGCTTGTATCTGATCGAGCCGCATCGGATCCTGATCCGTGGCATCCTCGAACCACAGTTCCAGCGCCTCACAAGCATTGGGCAGAATATCTTCCATATCATCAGTCGCCGAAAAACAGCCGGGAAGATCAGGGAACTCGACCCCGAAAGCACTATCGGCATCCTTGTGAACCACTGCATAGAAGTACTTCATTTTACACCTCTGAGCGGCTTGAGATCACTCCCAGCCAGCCATCTTTGCGATGCTTCGCGCCGTGCCGAGCGGCAAGTCCCGCTTGGGATGCGGAACAATCACGGTCCTGTCACCCTTGCGGAATTTATGGTGCGACCCTTTGATCGCCACCAGCACAAAGCCATCTGCGAGCAGCCGCTGAACGATTTTGCGACTTTCTCGCTCCATGCGTATCTATTTGCGCAAAATGGGCAGGAAGTCAAGAGTTTTGCGCAATATGATGCGCATCAACCGAGCTTCCAGTCCCACCCGAGCGGATCGCCATCCATGACTTCGACGCCCCTGGCGGTGAGTTCATCGCGCAAGGCATCGGAGGTGGCGAAATCCTTGGCGGCGCGGGCGAGCTTGCGGGCGGCGAGCGTCGCTTCGATTTCGGCCTCGGTTATGGTCTTGGATTTCGGGCGGATGCGGAGGTCGGTGCGGGTGAGGGTGAGGAGCTTGAGACCGAGGACCATGTCCATCGCCTCAATCACTTCCAACTTTTGTTTGTTATCTACGTTCTTCAAAGAAACCACTGCGTCCATTAACACAAGTACGTTGGGGGTATTCAGGTCATCGGATAACTCAGCGTCAAAATTTAGACTGAGTGTTCCCACCATTCCCGCAATACCCTCTGCCAGCTCAGCTTTGAGAGATTGGACTCCCATCACGATGCGCTTCAGCCTTACCAAAGCTGCCCCCAGCCCCTCCCACGAAAACTCCAGCTCGCTCCGATAATGCGCCTGCAGGCACATCATGCGGTAGGCGAGCGGATGATAGCCCTTGTCGATCAGCAGTTGCAGCCGCAGGAATTCGCCCGACGACTTGCTCATCTTGCCGCTGCGTTCAACCAGAAAGTTGTTGTGCATCCAGATGTTCGCGCCGCTGCCATCGGAATGACAAAACGCCTGATTCTGCGCGATCTCATTCGGATGATGAATCTCGCGGTGATCGATGCCGCCGGTGTGGATATCGAACGGAAAG
>JANOYZ010000188.1:0-7153 GCA_031429135.1 Novosphingobium sp.
CTGGAGTTCCGTGCGGTAAATCTGAACCAAAGAATCCGTCCATGCTGAGCTTGTCGAAGCATTGTCCTTCTTCTTGGGGCCGGGCGTGAGGCACGAAGAATAATGCAGTGCTTCGACAAGCTCAGCATGGACGGATTGGAGATAGCGATTCAGATTGCATACAATCCGCTCTATTCACGCAACGAAAAAGGGGAAGCCAATCGGCCTCCCCTTCCTCCACTCCAGAAGCTGGAAATTCTTACTTGTAGGGGTCAACCGGCTGCGGCGCTTCGATCACTTCGAGATCGATCAGCATCGAAAGCACGTCCGAGATTGAATAGATGTGGACGATCTTGTCGCCATCGAACTTGATCCAGCTGAACCACAGCACGTCGAGCTGGTTGCCGGTCGGCTCGACGCCCATGTAGGGACCGCCGGTGTGCTTGCCGTGATGATGGCACAGAACGCAGATTTCGTCTTCGCCGTTGCCCCACACTTTCAAGGTGCGATAGAGGCTGGGCGGGAAGGTGCTATAGAGTGCCTTGGGTGAGGTAGACCATTCCGCGAACGTACCCAGATCGGGACGGTTCGGGTTATCATAGGTCATCTTTTCGGTGTTCATGTAGCGATCAAACCCGCCCCAGTCCCCGGCGTTCAGCGCCACGTGCAGATCCATCCACTGGTTGGCCATGAAGGCTTGCCGCTCGGTCAGGCCACCGGTGATTTCGGCGCGCTTGGTGGGCGAAAGGGTGAAATCTTCAAGCGTAAAAGGCGGAAGGCGTCCGGCCATAAGGTGTCTCCAGAGTTAGGGCCGATGCAAAGCGGCGTGGTCGTGTTCGATCACTCTTATGTGACCGCGTTCGGCTGTGCTTTTCCGGTCTGTAACGCCCAGTGCAACCTACCATTGGGAAGGCCTTTGATTTCGTCCCGATGATAGCACAGACTCAACAAGAGATGGATGTGGAGAGGCAGATTTATGGCGCTTTCACTTGGCGAAATGTCCGACCGGTTCGAGATTCAGGATCTTCTCGTCGGCTATTGCTATGCCGTCGATGACAAGGATTTTGACGCGCTCGACCAGTATTTCACCGATGATGCGGTGATCGATTACAGCGAGATGGTGGGGGTCAAAGGCTCGCTTAGCGAGATCAAGGATTTCCTTCGCGCCAGTCTCGGTCCGATTCCGATGGCCCAGCATGCGGTGATGACCACGCAGTACAAATTTGGCGGCGATACCGCCGAGACCCGCACCGTCTGCCACAACCCGATGGTGGTGCCCGGTGATGACGGGCAGCCGCAGGCGATCTTCTTTGGCCTGTGGTATGTTCACCAGTTCCGCCGGACGCCGCAAGGCTGGCGGATTTCCAGCCTATACGAAAAGAAGTGCTACAACCACAATCTGCCCGATTATGTGAAGGCGATGACGGTATGAAATTCCTCAATCGGCTGCTGGCGATAGTTCTGTTACTCATTGCTGGCAGCCTGTTCTGGATCGGCGGGCAGCTGCTGCTGGCGGGTGGCTCGCCCTATTATGTGCTGGCCGCCTTGCTGCTGGCAGGCACGGCCTGGCTGCTATGGCAGCAGTCTGCCGGGGCACTCCGGATATTTGCGCTGCTGTGGGCAGGCACGCTGTTGTGGGCACTGTGGGAGAGCGGCCTGAATGGCTGGGCGCTGGCGGGCAGACTAGGCTTGCTGTCAGCCATCGGCCTGTGGCTGCTCACTCCATGGGTGCGGCAATCGCTTGGTGCGAGCAAATCGAGCCCGCTCAGCCGTGCGCTGCTGGGGCTGGCTCTTGCCGGGATCATCGGCGGCACCGCATGGATCTTCTGGAATGACCGGATAACCGGCGGCACCGATCTTGCCGGACTTAGCGGTGGCCCGGCTGATCCTGCCACTGGCGACTGGACCAGTTACGGCAATGTTGCTGGTGGCAATCGCTTCTCCCCGCTGGCACAGATCACGTCCGCCAATGTCGGCGCGCTGACCGAAGCCTGGACATTCTCGCTGGGCAAGGAGCCCAATGGCGAAGCCGCCCCCTTTGAAGCCACGCCGCTGAAAGTGGGCGACAAACTGTTCTTCTGCACCGGCTATAATGACATCATCGCGCTCGACGCCGAGAGCGGCAAGCAGGTCTGGCGCTACGTTGCCCACGCCAACACCGATGGGATTTTCGGGCAGACTTGCCGCGGTGTCACCTATTACCAGGTTCCCGATGCACCCGCCGACACACCATGTGCCGCGATAGTCTATACCGCCACCATCGACAGCCGCCTGCTGGCCGTTGACGCCGCAACCGGCAAGCTCTGCCCCGCCTTTGGCCAGAGCGGCTCGGTCGACCTGCTGAAAGGCATGAGCGCGGCTCCCACCGGCTATTACCATGTCACCTCGCCGCCCGCTTTGATCGCCGGCAAACTGGTGCTCGGCGGCTGGGTAACCGATGGGCAAACCACAGGTGAACCTTCGGGCGTCATCCGCGCCTATGATGCGATAACCGGCAAGCTGGCATGGGCCTGGGACATTGGCCGCCCTGATCGCTCTGGCGAGCCAGCTCCGGGCGAAACCTATACCCCCGGCACCCCGAACAGCTGGAGCGTGATGAGCGCCGATCCTGCGCTGGGCCTGGTCTATGTGCCGATGGGCAATGCCACGCCAGACTATTTCGGCGGCCACCGCACGGCTGAAATGGACACCTATTCCAGCGCCGTTGTCGCGCTCGATGTGGCTACCGGACGTCCTCGCTGGCACTTCCAGACCACGCATCATGATCTGTGGGACTATGACGTGGCCTCACAGCCGGTGCTGCTGGACCTCGCCGATGGCCGCCCTGCCCTGCTCCAGCCGACCAAGCGCGGCGAACTGTTCATGCTCGACCGCCGCACGGGAGTACCGATCGCCGAGGTGACCGAACAGAAAGTGCCGGTCAGCAATGCTGTGGGTGAGCGTTCCTCTCCCACCCAGCCATTTTCCACCGGCATGCCCAGTTTCCGGGGAAAGATGCCCAGTGAAAAGACCATGTGGGGACTGGCCTTGGTCGATCAGGCATGGTGCCGCCTGCGCTTCAGACAGGCGCGGTTCGACGGCCCGATGACTCCGGTGGAGGCTGACCGGCCGACAATTACCTGGCCGGGATCGCTCGGCGGGCACAATTGGGGCAGTATTGCGGTTGATCCGGTCAACCGGATCGCCCTGGTCAATTCATCGCACGTTGTTACCTACAGCCGCCTGATCCCGCGCAAAGCGGCGGATGCCATGGGGCTGAAACCGGTGGCCAAGCCGAGTTTTGAAAACGTCGCTGGCCCGGTTGCGCAGGCAGGCACGCCTTATGCGGTGTCGGTCGCGCCTTTCCTCTCACCGCTGGTCGCGCCATGCACCGAGCCGCCTTACGGAATGATCAGTGCCGTTGATCTCAACACCCGCAAACTGCTGTGGCAAAAGCCCTTCGGCACGATGCGGGACAGTGGGCCATTGCTGCTGAGCACCGGCCTGCCGATCCCGATGGGCGTGCCCAATATCGGCGGTTCGGTAGTGACGGCATCGGGCCTCGCCTTCATCGGCGCAACCCAGGAGCATATGTTCCGCGCCTATGACATCCGCACCGGGCGCGAGCTGTGGAAGGGCCGCCTGCCTGCGGGAGGCAATGCCAATCCGATGAGTTACTGGTCAGATAAATCAGGCCGCCAGTTCGTCGTCATCGCCGCCGGCGGGCATGGCGGCATCCTGTCAGGCTACAGCGACAAGCTGATCGCCTATGCGCTGCCGCAAAAATAAGGAACGCAATTCATGAGCACTATAGCCGTCGTCACCGGAGCCACACGCGGATTGGGACGCGGCATTGCGCGCGGGTTTGCTTCCAAAGGAGCAACCATCTGCATCACCGGGCGCAACGAGGCTGATCTTGCCGCCGCGTCTGAAGAGATCGCAGCGGCTGGCGGCAAGGCACTGGCTATCGTGTGTGATCATACGGATGATGCCCAGGTTGCCGCCCTGTTTGATCAGGTGAAACGCGATCTGGGCGGGCTGGATATTCTGGTGAACAACGCCGCCGCAGTCTATCCCGAACTGCTGATCGCGCCGGGTGGTTTCTGGGAAAAACCGCTCAAGCTGGTCGACATGATCGACGTGGGTTTGCGCTCAAATTATGTCGCGGCATGGCACGCGGCACCGCTGATGATCGCTGCGGGCAAAGGCCTGATCGCCAGCATATCGTTCTATGGTGCCGTCTCCTATTTCCATGGCGCGGCCTATGGCGCGGCCAAGGCCGGCACTGACAAGATGATGGCCGATATGGCAGTCGACCTTGCCCCGCACGGTGTAGCCGCCATTGCGCTATGGCCCGGCTTCATCCTGACTGACGCGGTGCGCGCGATGCCGCCGGAACACATTCCCGAGGACTTGCGCGCCATGTTGCCGCTCTGGGAAACGCCGGAATTCACCGGGCTGGTGATTGATGCGCTGTATTACGATCCCGGCCTGATGGGGCTGAGCGGACAGGCGCTGATCGGTGCGGAACTGGGTGAACGCTACAGCATAAAAGACAGCGACGGCAAACAGCCAATCTCTTACCGCGCTAACATGGGCGCGCCTGCCAAACCCTTCACCCCAGCCGGAGGACAGTCCGCATGATCGAAGCCGTTCTCGTTGTGCTCACCAAGGCCGTCCCCGGCCGCGAGGCTGATCTTGATGACTGGTACAGCAACATCCACATCCGCGACGCCTTGCGGTTTCGCGGTTCGATCACCGCCCAGCGTTTCAGCCGCAGTTCCGATCAGCCGATGGACCTGCCCGCCAGCTTCGACTGGCAGTGTCTGGCGCTCTACGATGTGTTCGATGCGGCACGCTTCTCACGCGAGCATTGGGAAAACGCGCTGACCAGCCGGATGATGGTGACCGACGCCATCGATGACAGCGTACTGGAAGATTATCATTATTACCCCCTCGCCTTCCGCGATAACGATCCGGGCACAGCCCATTCGGGCGGGGTCATCCTTGAGCAGCTGAACGCCGCACCGGGGCAGGAGGCCGCATTCCGCGAATGGTATAGCCATGTTTACCTGCCGCAGGCCGCGCGCCGGCCGGGCGTGAAATCAGCGGGTTTCGCCGTGTTCCGCAGCCACGGACAGATGATCCCGACCACCCCCAGCCACAATTATGTCGGCATCTACAAGGTCAATGACCCGGGCGCATGGCAAGCCTGGCAGGCAAGTTCGGCGCTGGCGGATGCCGCCTGCGTCGATCACGCCAGCCTGCGCATCACGCATTGGGATTACCTGACCGGCATGTTGACCAAGGACGCGGTGCAGAACCCTGATTCCCAAGGTCTGGCCGCCGAAGAACAGGCACGCCTGCGCATGGGCGACCGGGTGCTGACTTCCGGAACGGAAAAACTCGGCGCTGCCTGATTCTACCCCAAGTTTACCAGCGGCGGCGCAGTTGCACCCCGCGACGCCGCGCGCGCAATTGGATTTCGCGCGAATCGGATGAAACGGCAGGAGTGTCTTCGGGCAGTTCGCGCCGCAGATCGGCCAGATCGACCAGTCGCAGCCTCGGCTCCGGCGCGTTGCTCGCCCCGGTCCAGCGCAGCATGATGGCACCTTCGCTGTTTCCCCCGGGATCGAGCCAATTGGGCACGCCGGGGTCCTCAAGCGCTATCACGCCGCGAAACCGGCCATCGCTGTCGATCCGCGCCTGCCCGCCGTTGAGGCTGGACTGGCGGTTCATCCAGTCCACGCTGTTCCACAGCATGTCGGAAAGCTGGACGTTCCAGTAACGCACCTGATCGGGCAGCTCGGTTTCCAGCAGCAGCGCCTTGCCGGGCTCCAGCCGGAACAGCCCCTGATAGTAGTGCTGACCCTGAACGCCGCCCTGCCCGGCCCAGTCATCATGCTCAAGCCGGTTCCACAACTCCTTGGTGCGCTGACCAGCGATGAATCCCAGCGCCATGCCGGACAGACGTTTGGGATAGGCTGCCAGAGCTGTGAGGCGCTCGGTGATTTCGGTAGCGGAGCGGCGGCGCGGGCTATGGGTCTTGTCGATCCGCTCGATGGCTATGCGCGCCTCGCGGTCCACGCCCCAGTCATAGCTCGCCTGCCGCAGCGACAGCGACCGGGCCGAGGGGTCAAGAGGGTGCCAGTCCCCCTGCCAGTCCGCCGGTTTCTCGGCGCTCAGCAGCAGCGAAAAACACCCCTGAACGTCCAGCTCCAACGTGTCAAAATCGAGCAGGCCGAGCGACGGCCCTGGTCTATCCATCACCCCCAGCCCGCCCGCTGCAATATCCAGCAGCAGGAACAACCCTTCGCCGCGTTCACCGCTGAGCACATAGCTGCCCGCACCGTCTATCGTTGCGGTGGCGTAGATAAAATCGGGATTGGTGCCGACGCAATTCAGGTGCGTGCTAACGGCGGGGACGAAATCGGGAAAATCGGCATCGGCAAAAGCGGTAAACCACCCCGAGGCCAAGGTCATCCAGAACAGGCGCTCTGCCTCCGCCACTGCCTGAGGATCGCTGGGACCGGCCAGCAGGCCCAGCAGCTCAGACGTACCGCTGAACGCGGTGATCCGCTCTTCCCAAGTGCTCATATAAAGTCGCCGTAAGTTACGATATAATCATCATAAACGCTCTCAATCTGCTCACGGGTCAGACCATAGTCTGCCAGCTCATATTTATGCTGGCCGTGTTTGTCCGAAGGGTTAGCTGCCCACCAGTTGCTGACCGCAGCTTCGGTCTCACCGCTGAAATCCATGCCCGCATGGGCATAGACTTTGCGCACTGCGGCCAGTGGATCGGCGACAATATCCTTGAACCGCAGATCGAGCACTTTGACCTGCGGATTGGCCTTGCGCCAGGCCATCGAGGCGACTTGTCCATCATGCCACAGGTGCAGCAATTCCTGCCCCAGCGCGGCGCGATCAATCGTGGCGAAGCTGATGCAACGGATCACTTCGATCAGGCGGGATATCGAGGCCATCACCGTCACCGGATCGCGGTGCGGCTGGACCAGCATTGCATCGGGGTAGGCGGCCAGCAGTTCGGGCAAGTGATAGGCATGTTCCTGCACTTTGAGCACCCAGCGCGCGCGCGGGTTTTTCCATGACAGATGCTGGAGCCACATCTTGTGAACCTGATAGCCGAAGCGCGTATCGGCCTTGACGTACCATTGATAATAGCCCGGCAGGC
>JANOYZ010000189.1:0-5757 GCA_031429135.1 Novosphingobium sp.
GCCAGCAGTCCACCTCCGCCGTTGACCGAATCCGTCAGCCTGTGCCAAGGGAGCCCCCACCCGGAGCGCGGGTGTAGCTCAATGGTAGAGCAGCAGCTTCCCAAGCTGAATACGAGGGTTCGATTCCCTTCACCCGCTCCAAAATTCCTCTCGGCGCTGTGAATTGTTGCTGGCCGGGCGTGTGCCTGCCTGAACCCTCGAGTCTTTTGCTGGCACCAGTGGCGCGGTGCAGCTTGGCGGAAGAGGTGGGAGTCGAACCCACCGGAGACGCTTGGCGCCTCCCGCCGGGTTTGAAGTCCGGGCACCCCACCGGGAGTATTTCTCTTCCAACACAGCCTTGGGGCAAATTAGCAGGTCTTGTCCAGCATCCGCCGCATTCCAGTATGTAGGCCCGATAATTGCCAGGCTGAATGGAAACTTATCACAGAAATGCCAAGCTTCGGGCAGCCTGAAACGGAACATCGGCTTTCGGCTGGCGATTTCTGGCTTAACGCGCTAAGGGGCGCGGAGCAGACCAGCGCAGGTCCGATGGTAGCCTGTTAGTGGCCTTGGGCCCCAAAGCTGCCAGAACCAATCATCCCACTGCACCGCCAGCGGCAACCAAGTTGACTTCAATGCCTTTTTCCGGACTACCTACCCCGCTTGCCGAGGCCATTACGGCCAAGGGCTATACCGCGCCGACTTCGGTCCAGGCGGCGGTTATCGAGCCTGGCGCGCTCAATCGCGATCTGATCGTTTCGGCGCGCACCGGCTCGGGCAAGACCATTGCCTTCGGCCTCGCCATCGGCGTAAAGCTGCTGTCCGAAGCGGAAGCCCTGCCCGCTCCCGGCGCCCCGCTGGCGCTGGTGATCGCGCCGACGCGCGAACTGGCTTTGCAAGTCAGCCGTGAGCTTGAGTGGCTGTTCGCCCCGCTCCACGCCCGCATCACCACTTGTGTTGGCGGTATGGACCCATCGAAAGAGCGCCGCGCGCTCTATCAGGGCTCGCATATCATCGTCGGCACACCGGGCCGCTTGCGCGATCATCTCGAGCGCGGCGCGCTTGACCTGTCGGCGCTGCAATTTGCCGTGCTCGATGAGGCAGACGAGATGCTCGACATGGGCTTTCGTGATGACCTTGAGGAAATCCTCGATGCGACGCCAGCAACGCGGCGCACCATGATGTTTTCGGCAACCATGCCCAAGCCCATCGTCGCACTGGCCAAGCGCTATCAGCAGGACGCCTTGCGCATTTCCACGGTCGATGATGCGCAGGGCCATGTTGATATTGCCTATCAGGCGATGGCGGTCTCGCCTTCGGACATCGAACATGCGGTGATCAACCTGCTGCGCTTTCACGAAGCCGAAACCGCGATGCTGTTTTGCGCCACACGTGATAATGTCCGCCACCTTCACGCCAGTCTGGTCGAGCGCGGTTTTGCCGCTGTGGCGCTGTCGGGCGAGCACAGCCAGAACGAGCGTAACTATGCGCTGCAGGCGCTGCGCGACAAGCGAGCACGGGTTTGCGTGGCGACTGACGTGGCTGCGCGCGGTATCGATGTTGCCTCGCTCAGCCTCGTCATCCATGTCGAGCTGCCGCGCGATGCCGAAGCCTTGCAGCACCGTTCAGGCCGCACCGGCCGCGCGGGCAAAAAGGGCACCGCCGTGCTCATCGTGCCCTATCCGCGCCGCCGCCGGGTCGAGATGATGCTGCGCGGCGCGCGCATCGATGCCGAATGGATCCCGGTACCGACGCCTGAGGCGATCCGTGAACAGGATCAGGAACGCCTGATCACCACGCTGATGGAGCCGATTGAAGCCAGCGAACATGAACAGGTTCTGGCCACCCGCCTGCTTGAGGCAAAGACGCCCGAAGACCTCGCCATCGCTCTGGTCCGTGCCCATTCGAGCCGTCTGCCCGAGCCCGAAGAGCTGATCGACATGTCAGCCCGCGTCCGCGAAGTCGGCGGCGAAGACAAGCTGCATCACCGCGCCGGGTTTGATGATATCGTCTGGTTCCGCATGGATATCGGCCGCAGCCAGAACGCCGATCCGCGCTGGATCCTGCCGCTGCTGTGCCGCCGCGCCCACATCACCAAAAACGATATCGGGGCGATCCGCATTGCTGCAAACGAAACATTCTTTCAGGTCCCTCGCGCTATCGAGGCCAAGGTGCGCGATGCTCTCGCCCGCACAGCAGTTCCCGGCGGCGAGGATGAGGCCGGCATCACTATCGAGGTTTCGCCCGAAACTCCTCGCGATGTGGCGCGTAGCAACAGCCGAGGTGCCCCGCGAGATCGTGATGAGCGACCGCGCGGTCGGCCAGAGCGCGATCATAGCCCGCGCAGCCATGCCCCCAGAGATGATCGCGGGCCTCCTCGTAATGGGCCGCGTGACAGGCCACAACAAGACCGTCCCCAGCAGGACAGGCCCCAGCAGGACAGGCCCCAGCAGGACCGTCCAGTTCGCGACCACGCCGAACCGCGCCGCGATCCGGGCGAAGCCAACCGCACCGGTCAGGCACCTTTCGTTGCTGGAAAGCGGGCAACGCTGGCACCCAAAGCAGCCGGTGATGGCTCAGCTCCGTTCAAGGCCAAGCCGTTCAAAGGTAAACCGGGCTTCAAGGGCAAGCCTGGCTTCGGCGGCAAGTCTGGCTTCAAGGGCAAGCCTGGAGGCAAGGGCCCGCGTCCGTAAATGCGAAACATTTCGTCATTGCGAGCGAAGCGCGGCAATCCAGGGCGTTATACGCAGACTCTGGATTGCCGCGTCGCTTCGCTCGCAATGACGAGTTCGGGTGGATGAAGTGACTCACCAACTTCGCATTCTCATAGATGCCGATGCCTGCCTGGTGAAGGAAGAGATTTACAAGGTCGCCTTTCGTCATGCGGTGCCGGTCACCGTGGTGAGCAATGCCCGCATACGTCTGCCCGATCATCCGTTGATCAGTCGCGAAATCGTCAGCGATCACTTCGATGCCGCTGACGACTGGATTGCCGAGGCCTGCGACGCCGCCAGCGTAGTCATCACCGGCGATATCCTGCTGGCAGACCGCTGCCTGAAGGCGGGTGCGAGCGTTCTGGCGCACAATGGCAAGCCATTTACCCTGAGTTCGATCGGCAGTGCCATCGCCACCCGCGCGATCATGGCGGATCTGCGCTCTGGCGGTGAAGGTTTGTTGTCCGGCATGGGCGGCCCTGCCCCGTTCTCCAAGGCGGACCGTTCGCGCTTTCTTTCGGCATTGGATGAGGTGTTGGTGCGGCTGACGCGCCATGTCTGATGCCACCATGCCCATCTGCGTTGCCGCGCTTTACCATTTCACGCGGTTTGACGACCCGGAGGCTTTGCGCGGTCCGCTCGCCAGCTTGTGCCTGAGCCAAGGCATAAGAGGCACACTGCTGCTGGCGCGTGAAGGGATCAACGGCACTATCGCCGGGACTGACGGGTGCATCGCTGCCGTGCTCGCCCAGATTGCTGCGCTGCCAGGCTGCGCGGGACTTGAGGTCAAATTCTCGCGCGCCGCAGCGTTGCCGTTCCACCGCATGAAGGTGCGGATCAAGCGAGAGATCGTCACTATGGGACAGCCCGATATCGATCCACTGGCGAGCAAGGGGCTTTATGTCGCGCCGCAGGACTGGAACGCGCTGATCGCCGATCCGGGGACTATCGTGATTGACACGCGCAATGATTATGAGGTGGCAATAGGCACTTTTTCTGGCGCGATTGATCCCAAAACACATACCTTCCGCGATTTCCCCGCCTGGTTCCGTGAGACACGCGAACGGCTGCTGGGCGCTGGCCAAACCCCGCCCAAGGTCGCGATGTTCTGCACCGGCGGCATCCGCTGCGAAAAATCGACCGCCTTCCTCAAGGCCGAGGGGGTGGATGAAGTCTATCACCTCAAGGGCGGCATTCTGAAATACCTTGAGGAAGTCCCGCTTGAGCAGAGCCTGTGGCAGGGCGAATGCTTCGTGTTTGATCAACGCGTTTCGGTGGGGCATGGGCTGGTGCCCGGCGAATATGTGCTGTGCCATGCCTGCCGCCGCCCGGTGACCTCCAAGGATACCGCATCACCGCTATGGGAAGAGGGCGTCTCGTGCCCCGGCTGTCATGATGAACGATCCGATGAGCAGCGCGTAGGCTATCGTGAGCGCCAACGGCAGGAAGTGCTCTCCGCCCAGCGCGGCGAGGTGCATATCGGCGCCAGCATAAAACACGGCATGGAAGATGGCTGAACCGGTACTCTACTCCTTCCGCCGCTGCCCCTATGCCATGCGGGCGCGGCTGGCCTTGCTGGTGAGCGGTGTTTCCGTCGAAATTCGCGAAGTGAAACTATCAGCCAAACCGGCGGCAATGCTCGTCTCATCACCCAAGGGCACGGTTCCGGTGCTGGTACTCGCCGATGGTCAGGTGATCGATGAAAGCATCGATATCATGCGCTGGACGCTTGGACTGAGCGATCCCGAGGGCTGGCTGATGCGCGACGATGCCGCGCTGATCGCGGTGAATGACGGCGTGTTCAAGCATCACCTCGATGGCTACAAATACCCCGAGCGCCATGATAGTGATGCGGCGGATCATCGGGACGCGGGCTTGTCGATGTTGCAGGAGTTGGAAGACCGGCTGACTGCCTCGTCCAGCCTTTGCGGGGTTGAACGCGGCATCACCGATATGGCACTGATGCCCTTCGTCCGCCAGTTCACCCACGTTGATCACGCCTGGTTCGCTGCCCAGCCGCTGCCCGGATTGCAAGGCTGGCTGGCGCGCCATCTGGCCTCGCCCCTGTTCGAGGCCGCGATGGTCCGGCTGCCGCCATGGCAACCGGGCGATAGACCGACACTGTTTCCAGAAGGTTAGCTGACGCTGATATTCAGCGCACCCTCGCCCTCGTCGATGCTCACCGCCGAGCCATCGGGAATTTCGCCGCGCAGCAGCTTTTCCGCCAGCGGATCCTGAACATAACGCTGCACTGCGCGCTTGAGCGGACGCGCGCCATAGACCGGATCATAGCCGACCCGGCCCAGCCAGCGCTTGGCTGCATCGCTGAGTTCCAGGCCAATCTTGCGGTCTTTCAGCAGCTTCGCCACCCGCGCCACCTGAATTTCGACGATAGGTGCCATATGCTCGACGCCAAGCCGGTGGAACAGGATGATCTCATCCAGCCGGTTGAGGAATTCGGGGCGGAAATGCCCGCGCACCACTTCCATGACCTGCGGTTCGACCACTTCGACATCCTGCCCCTCTTCCAGATTGGCGAGGTACTGGCTGCCAAGGTTGGAGGTCAGGATGATCAGCGTGTTGGTGAAATCGACGACGCGGCCTTGCCCGTCAGTCAGGCGGCCATCGTCGAGCACTTGCAGCAGCACGTTGAACACGTCGCTGTGCGCTTTCTCGACCTCGTCAAACAGCACAACCTGATAGGGCCGCCTGCGAACTGCTTCGGTTAAAACACCGCCCTCATCATAACCAACATAGCCCGGAGGCGCGCCGATCAGCCGGGATACGGAGTGTTTCTCCATGAATTCCGACATATCAATGCGGACCATGGCGCTATCGTCATCGAACAGGAATCCGGCCAGCGCCTTGGTCAGTTCGGTCTTGCCGACGCCTGTGGGGCCGAGGAACAGGAAGGAGCCCAGCGGGCGGTTAGGGTCTTGCAATCCCGCCCGAGCGCGCCTGACAGCCTTGGAAACCGCGATCACCGCATCCTGCTGGCCGATCACCCGCTGGCCGATGATCTCTTCCATCTTGAGCAGCTTTTCCCGCTCGCCTTCGAGCATGC
>JANOYZ010000190.1:0-22852 GCA_031429135.1 Novosphingobium sp.
ATTTCCGTCGGAACGCCGGTCACAATGGTGACAAATGAAGCGAGGTACGCACAGTTGGTCGGATGAAGTTCATAAGTGAAATTCGTTGTTTCCTTCGATTCTGTGACCCATCGCTCAAGGCTCTCCAGCCTCGACTCGTAATAGTTCATCGCCAGTGCGCGGCGCTTTCAAGCCATGCTGGCGGCAACATCCTCAAGCCTTGCGGCAACCCAGTCAGGCTCGGTCAACATCAGATCATGGCCGGTGTCGATATCCCAGACACGGCCCTGCGCGCGTTCATGGAGCAGCGCCATATTGCGACCGGGTTTGGTGACGGTGCAGATGATGTGGCTTTCGGGCAGCGCGCGCATCTGTTCCTCATCGTTCAGCACCAGCTTCTGATCGAAGCACTTCCATGGATGCGGGGACAGGCGGGGTTTCATCCATTCAATCATGACGGGATCAGTCACCCCATAGGAACCCATCGGATCAGTGCCGGAAAACAGCACCAGTTCGACGCCATCGACAACGCGTCCGGCGGCCCGCGTCATCTGCATCATGCCGCCGGTGTGTTCATCAAGCGATTGGCCGTTTTCAGGATAGGCGGCATCCAGATAGACGCGGTGGCCGGTGCGATCAGCCGCACGATCAGCGATGCCGGTGATGACCATGCCGCCATAGGAATGGCCAACCAGGATGACATCGCTCAGGTCTTCGGAATGGAGCAGCGCGACAACATCATCGATATGGCAATCAAGATCGATCCCCGGATGCAACTGGTGTCTATGTTCGCCCATGCCGGGGAGCGATGGAGCATAGACCACATGCCCTGCCGCCTGCAGCCGCCGTGCGACCGGTTGATAGCACCAGCCGCCATGTCCGCCGCCGTGGACCAAAACAAAAGTCGCCATTATCCATTTTCCCAATCAGGCAGCTATCATTCATTTCCGGAAAACTCGCATTCAAACCGGAGGAAGAAATGGGGGGATGTCAACTTGGACCTCACCCCCCACAATACCCCTTATACCACTCCACAAACCGTGGCACGCCAATGTCAATGCTGGTCGTCGGGCGATAGCCCAGATCGCCCGAAATCGCGTCGATATCCGCGAACGATTGCCGCACATCGCCAGGCTGCATTGGCTGGAAATCGATCTCGGCCTTCTTGCCCAGCTGTTCTTCGAGGATTTCGATAACCCGCATCAGGTGCTCTGACTTGTGGTTGCCGATATTGTAGAGACGGTGCGGCTTGGTGCTGCCGCCGGCTTTTACCGCGCCATCATCGGGCGCTGGATTATCCAGACAGGCGACAACCCCGGCGACGATATCCTCGATGAAGGTGAAATCGCGGTACATGTCGCCGTTGTTGAACACCGGCAGCGGTTCTCCGGCGAGGATCTTCTGGGTGAATATCCACATCATCATGTCCGGGCGGCCCCAGGGGCCATAGACGGTGAAAAAGCGCAAGCCTGTGAGCGGCAGGCGATAGAGATGGGCGTAGGTTTCGCTCATCAGCTCATTGGCCTTCTTGGTCGCCGCATAAAGGCTGACTGGCTGATCGACCCGATCTTCCACGGCAAACGGCAGCTTGGTGTTGCCGCCATAGACCGAGCTCGAGCTGGCATAGACCATGTTATCAAGGCTGCGGTGGCGCGCCACTTCGAGCAGGTTGAGGTGCCCGGCAAGGTTGGCGTTGAGATAGGCATGCGGATGAGTGATCGAATAACGCACCCCGGCCTGCGCGCCGAGGTGGACGACGCGGTCAAAGACATGCGGTTTCAGCGCCTCGACCAGTGCTTCGTAATCGGCGAAGTCTTGTCGCAGGAAGATGAAGCGGTCCCCGCCCTCTTCGCGCAGCTTGGCCAGCCGCGCTTCCTTCAGCCGCACATCATAATAGTCGTTGACGCAATCGACGCCGATCACCGTGTCGCCGCGCGCCAGCAGCACACGTGACAGGCTGAAGCCAATGAACCCGGCCGCGCCGGTTACAAGGATACGCATGAGGGTTCCTTAGAATAATAACGTCAGATTCGTCATTGCGAGAAGTGTAGCGACGAAGCAATCCAGAGCAGTTGTGCGTGGCGCTCTGGATTGCCGCGCGGCGTTGCCGCTCGCAATGACGAAGGTTTTTGGGAGATCACAAAGTCCAGTCCGCCGCGCCGCCCAGTGCGCCCTTGAGGTCCGCCAGAACCCCGCCTTCGGCCAGCAGCCCGCGCAGTTTGCCCGCGCCCATGGCGAGGTATTCGCGGTGCGGCACGGCGAGCAGGACCAGATCATGGCTGCCCGATGGCGCGCCTTCTGCCAGCGACAGCCCATATTCGTGATGCGCCTCTGAGACATCGGCGTGGGGATCGTGGACGGTGATCGCATGGCCCTTTGCCCCCAGCGCGGCGATCAGATCGGCGACCTTGCTGTTGCGCAGATCGGGCACGTCTTCCTTGAAGGTCAGCCCCAGCACCAGCACAGAACCGGGCTTGCCGCCGCGCGCGCCGTGAAGTTGCTCTGCGACCCAGTTCGCCATGCCATCGTTCACCCCGCGTCCGGCGAGGATGACGTGCGGGGCAAGGCCCAGTTCCTCAGCGCGGTGCGACAGGTAATAGGGATCGACGCCGATGCAGTGCCCGCCGACGAGGCCGGGCGAAAACGGAAGGAAGTTCCACTTGGTGCGCGCCGCTTCGAGCACGTCCCAGACTGACAGGCCCATCGCCGAGAATATCTGCGCGATCTCGTTCATGAAGGCGATATTGATGTCGCGCTGGGCGTTCTCGATCACTTTGGCGGCTTCTGCGGCCTTGATCGACTTGGCGCGAAACACGCCGCCGCTGGTGATCGCGCCGTAAAGCGCGGCGACGCGGTCCAGCACTTCGGGGGTCTGGCCGGAAACCACCTTGGTGATCTTGTCGATGGTGTGCTCGCGGTCGCCCGGATTGATGCGTTCGGGGCTGTAGCCGAGGAAGAAGTCCCTGCCGCATTTGAGGCCGGAGGCCGCCTCAAGGATCGGCGCGCAGAGTTCTTCGGTGACGCCGGGATAGACCGTGCTTTCATAGACCACCACCGGCACGCGGCCCTCGGCCACCGCAGCGGGTAGCATCGCGGCAACGGTACGGCTGGCTGCCTCGACAATCGACAGGTCTGGCCGGTTGGCGCCATCAATCGGGGTCGGCACAGTGACGATGTAGAAATCAGACGGCGGGCAGGCAGCGGGATCGCAGGTCAGCACCAGCGAACTGGCCCCCAGCCGCGCCGGTTCGATCTCGCCGGTGCGGTCATGCCCGTCTTGCAATTGGGCGATGCGGCCGGTGTCGACATCAAGCCCGCAGGTCTCGAACTGGCGGGCCAGCGCCACCGCCAGCGGTAGGCCGACATAGCCGAGGCCGACAACGGTTACGCGCGGAGATACAGAAGACATTCAGGATCCTTGGCTTGATTGCGTCACTTATGGCCGAAACCGGTAAACACGGTCTTGGCGGTCTTCACCATGATGAGAATATCGAGCCACAGCGAGAAATTGCGGATGTAGTAGAAGTCATATTGCAGCTTCATCCGGATATCGTCGATCTCGGCAACATGGCCCTGATTGACCTGCGCCCAACCGGTAATTCCGGGGCGCACGACATGGCGATAGCGATAGAACGGGATCTCCGCCTCATACCATTCGGACAGCTGCGAGGCTTCGGGGCGCGGGCCGATCCAGCTCATCTGGCCAAGCAGGATGTTGATCGCCTGGGGCAATTCGTCAATCCGGGTGCGGCGCAAAAAACGGCCCAGCCGGGTGATGCGGCGATCATTTTCCTGGGTGATGAAGCTTTCGATGCTGCGCCCGTCCGCCACCTCGCGCGGGGGCTGTCGATCATCGCTGCGCATAGTGCGGAACTTGAACACGGTAAACTCATGACCGCGATAGCCCATGCGCCGCTGGCAGAACAGCACTGGCCCCCGACTGTCGAGCTTGATCGCCAGCGCGGTGATCAGGAACAGCGGGGATGAGACGATCAGCGCCGGGATCGCCACCAGCTGATCGATCAGCTGCTTGAAGGACAGCAGCGTGTTCATCGGCCCCAGCGCGCCGAAATTGTTTTCCGACAGATGCTCAAGATCGGCGCGGCCGGTCAACGATTCATAGAGGTCTTTCGAATGATAAACCGGCACGCCGTCCAGGGTGAAATCGGCCAGCCGCGCCTCCCATGAGTCGCTGTGCTCATGGCGAAAATCGGCGACCACAGCATCGACACCATGGGGCAGGCGCGCATTGCTGAGCTTCACCACTTCGACACCGTCCATGGTGTCAAACAGTTCGACCCGGCCACCTTCAACGACGCCCAGCACCAGCTGAGTCTTGCGCTGGGTCAGGGCATAGACCAGGAAAAACCATGCCACCGACATGACAAAGCCTACCACCAGCAATGCGCGTGAATAGTCGATGCGGAACAGCAGGATGATGGTAAAGGCGAGGCCGAAAGAGGCGAGGAAACCCGGCAAAATCCCCGAACTTTCGCGGGTGCCGGGAAGGTTGCTGACCGAGCGCTGCAACCAGAAGCCGCCGACCAGTGCTGCCAGCGAGGCGAGCGCGGCATTGCGCGCTTCGGGCACTTGCCAGCCGGGCGGCAAGGAGGCGAGCTGAACCGCCAGCGGCAGAGCAACACAGATCAGCGCGGCGATCAGCAACTGCACCAAAGGATGCAGCAGCCTGCTACGCCGCTGGAAGTGCCGGTTTGAGACGTTCATCACCGTGTCCTATAGGGCGAAAAGGCAAGGGGCCGCAATCGCTTCACTCCGCCCTGAAACTATGTCCGCGCTCAGTAGTTCCCCATTGCGTAGACTGGACGCTGTGTACTTTTGGGCTTAACGCCAGCCCGGCCCAGCCCGACGTGAACATCAAGCTTCATCACGAGAAAACTCCGACAATGCCAATTCCCAAGCGTCTGATACCGGCCCGCCACGGCGATGCGCGCGGCTGGTTTACCGAAAGTTACAACCGCCAGAGGCTTGAGGCTGATGGAATTGCCGAGCACTTCGTGCAGGACAATCACAGCTTTTCGGCGGCCAAAGGCACGCTGCGCGGCATTCATTTCCAGGCCCCGCCGCATGTTCAGGCCAAGATCGTGCGCTGTATTGCCGGGGCGATCTGGGATGTCGCGGTCGATCTGCGCGCGGGTTCGCCAACTTATGCCCGCTGGGTGGCGACAGAGCTTACCGCCAGCGGCGGTGAGCAGCTTTATATCCCCGGTGGTTTCGGTCACGGCTTCCTGACCCTGACCGACAATGCCGAGGTCGCCTACAAGGCCTCGGATTATTACGCGTTGGAATGCGATGGCGGTCTCCTCTGGGATGATCCTGATCTGGCGATTGACTGGCCGCTGGAAGGCACGACTCCCCAGATGTCTGACAAGGATAGGAGCTTGCCGCGCTTGCGTGATTTCACCAGCCCTTTCATCTATGATGGCACGCCGCTGGCGGCGCTGGATTGAGCGGAACAGAGACGATGCAGCACAAACGGATATTGGTAACGGGCGGCGCGGGTTTCATCGGCTCGGCGGTGGTGCGCCAACTGATCGGCGAAACGAGCACGGAAGTGTGCAATGTCGACAAGCTGACCTATGCAGGCAACCTGTCCTCGCTGGGTGATGCGCGCGGATCGAACCGGCACCACTTCGTCCAGGCGGACATCTGCGATGGTGAGGCGATGACGCGGGCTTTTGCCAGCTTCCGCCCCGATGCGGTGATGCATCTGGCGGCTGAAAGCCATGTTGATCGCTCGATCGATGGCCCGGCGGATTTCGTTCGCACCAATCTGGTCGGCACTTTCACCATGCTTGAGGCGGCCACCGTCTATTGGCGTGGTCTGGCAGACGAGGCGCGCGCCAGCTTCCGCTTCCACCACATCTCGACTGACGAGGTGTTCGGCTCACTCGGCGATGAGGGCATGTTCACTGAAGAGACAGCCTATGATCCGCGCTCGCCCTATTCGGCCACCAAGGCGGGCAGCGATCATCTGGTCCGGGCCTGGCACCATACCCACAAGCTGCCGGTGGTGCTGACCAACTGCTCGAACAATTATGGGCCTTATCATTTTCCCGAAAAACTGATCCCGCTGGTCATTCTCAAGGCCATTTCAGGCGCGCCTTTGCCGGTTTACGGCGATGGCAGCAACATTCGCGACTGGCTCCACGTCGAAGACCACGCCCGCGCGCTGCGGCAGGTGGTGAATGCGGGTGTTCCTGGCGAAACCTACTGCATCGGCGGCAATTCGGAGCGGACCAACCTCCAGGTCGTCCACGCAATCTGCGACGAGCTCGATAAGGTGCGGCCATTGGCTGCGGGCAAGAACTACCGCGATCAGGTGACCTTCGTTACCGACCGGCCGGGCCATGATTTCCGCTATGCCATCGATACCGCAAAGATCACCCGTGATCTGGGCTGGCAGCCGCACGAGAGCTTTGAAAGCGGCATAGCGGGTACCGTCCGCTGGTATCTCGATAATGAGGACTGGTGGCGCGCGATCCATGACGGCACCTATCGCGGTGAGCGGCTGGGTGCCGGGAATACTGGTACGGGCAATGGCTGAGATATGGCTGGTCACCGGCGGCACGGGCCAGGTGGGTTTGGCGCTGCGCCGTAATCCTCCGGCGGGCGTAGTAATTTTCGCTCCGGGGCGTGACCTGCTTGATCTGGCGCAATCACAACCACTCGAGCCGCTACTTGAAGGCGTGACAGCGATCATCAATTGCGGCGCATATACTGCCGTCGACAAAGCGGAAAGCGAGCCAGAGCTTGCTGCCGCCATCAATGCCGGTGCGCCCTTCGATCTGGCAACAGCCGCCGCCAAGGCAGGTATTCCGATCATCCATGTGTCGACCGACTATGTGTTCCCAGCGGATGGATCAGGTCCTTGGAGTGAGGACGCGAAAACCTCTCCGGCCAGCACCTATGGTGCTACCAAGCGGGCGGGTGAGGAAGCGATCCGCAGCACCGGTGCGCGCCATGCCATAGTTCGCACGGCATGGGTGGTCAGCGCCGATGGCAACAATTTCGTCAAGACCATGCTTCGGCTCGGGGCTGAGCGCGATGCGCTGAATGTGGTTGCCGACCAGATTGGCACACCGACACATGCGAGCGACCTCGCCGCCGCGCTGGCAACAATCACCGCCCATTTCACCAGCAATCCCGATCAGTCATCGGGCATCTGGCACTGCGCCAATACTGGTGAGACATCATGGCACGGGCTGGCCACGCATGTCTTTGCCGAGGCAGCGCGCCACGACCTCAAGTCACCGGCCGTGGTCAACGCGATCACCACCGCCGAATATCCCACCCCGGCGCGGCGACCGGCGGATTCACGGCTTGATTGCAGCCGGATTGAACAGGACTTCGGCATCAGGCTCAGGCCGTGGCAGGATGCGGTATCAGAGATTGTCGCGGCGCTGGCCGCACAGCAGCAGGAACACATCGCATGAAGGGCATTATTCTCGCGGGTGGATCAGGCACGCGGCTTCACCCGGCGACACTGGCGGTGAACAAGCAGCTGCTGCCGATCTATGACAAGCCGATGATCTATTTCCCGCTGTCGGTGCTGATGCTGGCGGGCATTCGCGAGGTGTTGATCATCTCATCGCCCGAATATCTCGGCAATTACGAGCGGCTGTTCGGCAGTGGCGAGCAGATCGGCCTGTCGATTTCCTATGCCGTTCAGGCAAAACCCGAAGGACTGGCGCAGGCATTTCACATTGGCGAAGAATTCCTTGCGGGCGGCCCTGCCGCACTCGTGCTCGGCGACAATATCTTCTACGGCGCGGGTCTGCCCGAGATGCTGCACAGCGCGCGGGATAGGGCAAATGCCGGAGCGGCAACGGTGTTTGGCTATCATGTCGAGGATCCCACAGCTTACGGCGTGGTCGAACTCGATGGAGAGGGCCGCGCGATATCGCTTGAGGAAAAGCCCGCGCAACCTAAATCGAGCTGGGCGGTGACCGGGCTTTATTTCTATGACAGCCGTGTCACTGAATTCGCGCGCAAAGTGAAACCATCGGCGCGCGGAGAGCTGGAAATCACCGATCTCAACCGGCTCTACATGGAAGCGGGCGCGCTCCACGTTGAGCGCATGGGCCGCGGCTATGCCTGGCTCGATACCGGCACCCATGACAGCTTGCTTGAGGCCAGCGAATTCGTCCGCACCATCCAGCACCGTCAGGGCATTCAGCTGGCGTGCCTTGAAGAAATTGCCTGGGAACAGGGCTTCATCAGCGATGACCAGCTGCGGACACGCGGTGAGTTTTTCGCCAAGACCGGATATGGGCGCTATCTGCTGCGGCTGTTGGCACAGGATCGTGCGCGCTGATGGCAGTGCCGTCGGCATCAGCGGCAAGGCTCAGGCGACGACCGGGCGTGCTTTATATTTCCTATGACGGCATGCTGGAACCGCTGGGGCAAAGTCAGGTGATTTCCTATCTGGAAAAGCTGGCAGGTGACGCCAGCCTTCATCTGGTGAGCTATGAAAAACCTGCCGACTGGGCAGACAAAACCAAGCGCGAGGCCATTGCCGCGCGGCTAGAGCGCAGCGGCATCGCCTGGCATCCGCTGACCTATCACAAGACCCCCACCGTCCCGGCGACGCTGTTCGATGTGGGGCAAGGGCTGGCGTTCGGCCTGTGGCTGACGCTTCGTTACAATATCCGTATGGTCCATGCCCGCTCTTATGTGTCGGCGCTGATCGGCTGGATGCTCAAGCTGCTTACCGGATCGAAGCTGCTGTTCGATATGCGCGGGCTGTGGGCGGATGAACGGGTCGATGGCGGGTTATGGCCAGCAGGTGGCAGGGTCTATCGCGTGGTCAAGCGGATCGAGCAGACACTGCTGCTGGGGGCGGACCATATCATCACGCTGACCCATGCCTCAAAGCAGGTGATCGAGCGCTTTCCCTATCTTGCCGGGACTGTCCATGCCCCGATCACGGTGATCTCAACCTGCGCGGACCTTGATCGCTTCTCCCCCGGTGATGCGGTGAAACCCAAGGCATTTACGCTCGGCTATCTCGGTTCAATCGGCACCTGGTACATGTTTGACGAGGTGCTGGCCTGCTTCCGCCTGATTCTTGAACGGCGCGGCGATGCGCGACTGCTGGTGATCAACCGCAACGAGCAGGCACTGGTGCGCGATATGGCCGCCGCCGCCGGAATTGATCCCGCTGCGGTTGAAATCACTGCCGCCGATCATGCCGATGTGCCTGCGCAAATCCGGCGGATGAGCGCCGGAGCGGCGATTATCCGTCCGGTATTCTCCAAGATCGCCAGCGCGCCGACCAAGCTGGCTGAATATCTTGGCTGCGGGGTGCCCTGCCTGGGCAATGTCGGGGTGGGCGATATGGAAAGCATCCTTGAGAACGAGGGTGCCGGCGTGGCTTTGCGCGCGTTCACTGACGACGAACGCCTCCGCGCGGTTGATCGCCTGCTGGCCATGGCCGATGATCCGGCGACTGCGGCGCATTGCCGTGCCATTGCCCTGCGGCATTTCTCGCTCGAAGGCGGGGCTGCCAGCTACCGCGCGATCTATCGGGAACTGCTGGCATGACCATGCAATCACCCCGCATGCTGGTTATCTGCCCGTTCCCCGAGGGCTGTGCGGCGCAGCAGCGGCTGAAATATGAGCAATATTTCGCTGACTGGCGCGCGGCGGGCTGGGAGATCACCGTCTCCAGTTTCGTTGATCGGCGGGCCTGGGATGTGCTCTATCAGCGCGGCCATCTGCTGGCCAAGACGATTGGTGTCACCAAAGGCTATCTGCGCCGGATCCGTGACCTGTTCCGCATAGGCCGTCATGATCTGGTCTATGTCTGCATGTGGGCGACCCCGCTGGGCACTTCGTTTTTCGAACGGCTGGTGCGCTGGCGGGCCAAGGCGCTGGTCTATGATATCGAAGACAATGTCCTGAATGGTCCGGGCGAAGCGCAGAGCCACCCCAACCCGCTGGCGCGACTGCTCAAGGGGCAGGGCAAATATGTCTATCTGATCCGTATGGCAGATCATGTCATCACCAGCTCGCCGTTTCTCAATGATCGTTGTCTGGCGCTGAACGAGAAGCGCGCCTGCACCTATATCACCTCGTCGATCGATACCGATCGCTTCCTGCCCGCAACGCTTTACAGCAATGACAGCCCTGTGGTGATCGGCTGGACAGGCACCTTCAGCTCCAAGGTCTATCTCGATCTGCTGCGCGGCGTGTTCCAGCGGCTGGCCCAAAAGGTTCCCTTCAAGCTACGGGTGATCGGAAATTTCGATTACGAGCTGCCCGGTATCGATCTCGAAGTCCTGCGCTGGAGTGTCGAGGCCGAAGTGGTCCAGCTGCAGAGGCTCGATATCGGCGTTTACCCGCTGCCGATCGACGATTGGGTGCTGGGCAAGTCCGGTTTGAAGGCGATCCAGTACATGGCGTTTGCCCTGCCTTGCGTCGCGACTGAAGTCGGCACCACGCCGATGCTCATTCGGGATGGCGAGAACGGACTGCTTGTCCGCAGTGAGGCAGAGTGGGAAGAAGCACTGGAGCGGCTGATTCGCGATCCCGCATTGCGGCGGCGGCTGGGTGAGGCAGCCCGGACGGATGCGGTTGCCAAATATTCGCTTGGCGCGATAGCGGGACAGTATCGCGCGGTGATTGAATCTGTGGGACGTAAAGGGAAGTAATGAGCAAGAAGATTTTCATGGCCGGTGTCGGCGGCATGCTCGGCGAGGCGTTCCACCATGTCTTTTCGGGCAATCATGAGCTGGTCTGCACCGACAAGGACGTTAATGCGCCATGGCTCTCGTTCCTCGATTTCCGTGACCGCGCCGAATATATCCGTCAGGTCGATGCCTTCCGTCCCGATTATCTGTTCCACATCGGTGCGCACACGAGCCTCGAATACTGCGAGGACAATCTGGATGACGCCTATGCCACCAACACGCTGCCGGTGGAAAATGCGGTGTGGATCGCCAACCGGCTGGAAATTCCACTGCTCTATATCAGCACCGCCGGGATTTTTGACGGCGCTCAGGAAACCTACGACGATTGGGACCAGCCAAACCCGCTGGGGCATTATGCGCGCTCCAAATATATGGGCGAGCGTTATGTCGTCGAAAATGCCCAGCGTTATCTGGTGTGCCGCGCCGGTTGGATGATGGGTGCGGGTCCAGATAAGGACAAGAAGTTCATCCAGAAGCTGATGCAGCAGCTGAAGAGCGGGGCGAAAGAGCTCAAGGTCGTTGACGATAAACTTGGCACGCCGACCTATACCCGCGATTTCGCGGCGCAGGTAAAAGTCCTGATCGAACAGGAGCTGTGGGGACTTTACAACATGGTCTGCCAAGGCGTGACCAGCCGGTTAGAAGTGGCGGAATACCTTGTGAAAGCATTGGGCAAAGCGGACGAGATCGCGGTTAATCCGGTCGGCTCGGACTATTTCGCCAAGGAATATTTCGCCCCGCGCCCGCCCTCAGAACGACTGCTCACCCGCAAGCTCGATCTGCGCGGCGTCAATGTGATGCGCGACTGGCGGGTCTGCCTCGATGAATATCTGGCGGATAAATACGCTGGTTATCTCGGTTAGTACGCACCCACACCATGACCACTTCCTACAGCTTTCATGCCGTTGCCGAATGCAACATGTGCGGCGCCCGGCCGGAGTCGTTCCGCGTGCTCGGCACCCGGCTCAACCGCTCGCAAGGGCGCGATCCGCGCCATGTCCGCGGCGCGGCAGTAACTATCGTACAGTGCCGCGAGTGTGACCTGATCTTCCCCGATCCGCAGCCGGTGCCAAGCTCGGTGCTCGATCACTATGACATGCCGGGCGAGGAATACTGGCAGGACAACCGCGCTGAAGCCGTGGTGCCGCCAGTGATGCAGAGGCGGTTTGACGCGCTGCACCACAGGTTTGGTGCGGGCGGTCAGCCGGTGGCGCTCGATGTCGGGGTGGGTTCGGGGTTTTCGGCGCTGGCGATGATGCGCGCCGGGTTCGATGTTCACGGCTTCGAGCCGATCCCCCAGTTCCGCGAACTGGCACTGCGCACGCTGGGCCTGCCCGAGGATCGCATACGGCTGTCGGGGATCGAGGATGCGGATTATCCGGCGCAAAGCTTTGACTTCGTCAATTTCGGAGCCGTGCTGGAGCATCTTTACGATCCCGGTGGATCGCTGGCCAAGGCGATGCGCTGGCTTCGGCCGGGTGGGCGGATCATGCTTGAAGTCCCCAGTTCGAAATGGCTGATCGCCCGGCTGATCAACGGCTTTTTCCGGCTCAAGGGCACCAATTACGTTACCCACACCAGCCCGATGCACAGCCCGTTCCACCTCTATGAATTTGGGGAGAAATCGTTTCAGCGCAATGGGGAGCGGCTGGGCTATACGGTCGAAACGCTCAAGATCGAGGTTGGCGTCGATACTTCCATGCCAATGTCGCTACAGCGGTTGCTGCGCCCGGTCATGGCGCGCACCGGCACCGGCATGATGATGGAAGCGGTGCTGCTGAAAAGCTGATCAGCGCCCACTCATCTCTGCCCCGCCCGCCAGGCCTGATACATCAGCACTGACCACAAGGGCTGGGTGGCATCTTCGCGGGCTTCCAGATGGCTTAGCCAGCGCGCGCGGATCACGGCGACATCGAACAGCCCTTCGTCAGCCAGAGCCGCTGGAGAGAGCATATCTTCGGCCCAATCGCGCAAGGGACCACGCAACCACAGCCCGACCGGGATGGCAAAACCCGCCTTGGGCCGGTCAATCAACTCGCGCGGGACATAGCGGTAGAGCAGCTGCTTGAGGATGTCCTTGCCGCTGCCGCCCACAAATTTGAAGCTGGGTGAAATCCGCGCGGCGAGAGCAGTGACTTGCGGATCGAGAAACGGAATGCGCGATTCAAGGCTGACCGCCATGCCTGCCCGATCAACCTTGGCGAGGATATCATCGGGCAGATAGGTCATGGCATCGGCATGCATCATGCGCGCCTCAAGCGGCAGTCCGGCCAGCCTTGGATCAAGCGCCAGCCGTTGCGGGCGCTGCACATCACCCGCCAGCGGGGAGCCGTGCAGCGCCCAATCATCAAGGAAGCTGTCAAACAGTCCATCGAAATCCTGCGCGCGGCCCATCAGTTTGAGCCCGCGCTGGGCATTGCGGCCAAATTGCGCCGAGCGGCGGCGGCGGGTGAGATCGGACAGGCCATTCCACAGATCCGGCGGCAGCGCGCCCACAGTGCCGAGCGCAGCCCGGCGCAGCGGGCCGGGCACTTTGCTCATCATCCGCCACAGCCGCGGGAACTGCACATGACGGTTATAGCCGCCGAACAGCTCGTCACCGGCATCGCCTGACAGCGAAACCGTGACCTGACTGCGCGCCAGTTTCGAGACGAGATGTGTGGGGATCTGCGATGAATCGGCAAACGGCTCGTCATACATCGCGGGCAACTGCGGGATGACATCAAGCGCGTCCTGAGCGGTAACATAAAGCTCGGTGTGATCGGTGCCGATGGCGCGAGCGACCTTTTTGGCGAACACCGCCTCGTCAAAACCAGCCTCGGCAAAACCGATGGTAAAACTGCGGACAGGCTGGGCGACGCAACGCTGGGCGATGGCGGTGATCAGCGATGAGTCGATGCCGCCCGACAGAAACGTGCCCACCGGCACATCGGCGACCAGTTGCCGGCCAACCGCGCCGGTCAGCGCCGCTTCCAGCGCCTCGAGCGCCTCGGCTTGATCGGAGATCGGATCAGCGGCCCCGGCCAGCACCTGATCGGCATAGTCGAAATAGCGGGTCAGCCGGATGGCACCGCCCGCGCCTTCGCCGGGCGGGCTGTCCAGCGGCATGGTGTCGGCGTCCGCAGGCAGGGTCAGCATGGTGCCGGGGGGCAACTTGTAGATGCGCTGGTAGATCGCCAGCGGCGCGGGAATATAAGCCCGCGCCATCAGGCAGGCGAGTGCCTGGCGCTCAACCGGATTGTCAAAACCCGGCGTGGCCTGGATCGGACCCAGGGTGGAGGCAAAGGCGAAGCCGGCCTTGGTCCAACCATAATAGAGCGGCTTTTCGCCGAAACGATCGCGCGCCAGAGTCAGCTCGCGCTTGCGGCTATCCCATAGCGCCAGCGCGAACATGCCCGAGGCGCTCTCCAGCGCACGCTGCACCCCCCATGCGGCAATCGCAGCCAGAAGCACTTCGGTATCCGAATGGCCGCGCCAGCTCTGGCCATGCCCCTGCGCTTCCAGTGTGGTGCGCAGCTCCTCGAAATTGTAGATTTCGCCGTTGTAGGCGATGGTATAGCGACCACAGGGGGAAGCCATCGGCTGATGCCCGGCCTCAGTCAGATCAATGATCGCCAGACGGCGATGGCCAAAGCCCACATGCGCATCATCGCTCACCCATTCGCCCGCGCTGTCGGGCCCACGCGGAACGATGCGCGCAGTCATCCTGCGCAGCTGGTCAGGGGTTACGGGGTTACGGCTGGTCAGCAGCCCGGCTATTCCGCACATGCCCCTGCCGATAGGGTCCGCAGCCGTGCTTGTCCATGCCGCTTGGATATGATCTTTCACGCAATTCGCGCTGGCAAGCGGGCGTCTTCGCCCCTATCAGGGCCGCGCTCATCCGGTTTTGGCAAGAGCAAGCAGGAAGGTGAATTTGTGAGTCGGAACTATGGCAGCCGCAAACGCGTTTTGGTTACTGGCGGTGCGGGATTTCTGGGCTCACACCTGATTGACCGGCTGCTGGAGCAAGGCCACGACGTGCTCTGCGCCGATAACTACTTCACCGGGTCGCGCGATAATATCGCCCATGTCTGGGGCCATGAACGCTTTGAGTTCATCCGCCATGATGTTACCTTCCCGCTGTTTGTCGAAGTGGACGAGATATACAATCTCGCCTGCCCGGCCTCGCCGGTGCATTATCAGCACGATCCCGTGGCGACGACCAAGACCAGCGTCCACGGCGCGATCAACATGCTGGGGCTGGCCAAGCGGCTCGGCGCACGGATATTTCAGGCCTCGACCTCAGAAGTCTATGGCGATCCATCAATGCACCCGCAGCGCGAGGAATATTGGGGCAACGTCAATCCGATTGGCCCGCGCTCCTGCTATGATGAGGGCAAGCGTTGCGCCGAAACGCTGTTCTTCGATTACCACCGCCAGCACGGGGTGGAGATCAAGGTGGCGCGAATCTTCAACACCTATGGCCCGCGCATGCACCCCTCAGATGGCCGCGTGGTCTCCAACTTCATCGTGCAGGCGCTGAAGGGTGAACCGATCACCATCTATGGCGATGGCGAGCAGACGCGCAGCTTCTGCTATGTGGATGATCTGCTGCGCGGCTTCATCGCGCTGATGGAATCGCCCGCCGATGTCACCGGCCCGATCAATATCGGCAATCCCGGCGAATTCACCATCCGCGAACTGGCCGAAAAAGTCATCGCCATGACCGGCGCCAGGTCCGAACTGGTGCAGCTGCCGCTGCCCGCCGATGATCCTCGCCAGCGCCAGCCTGATATCACCAAGGCGCGCGAACAGCTGGGCTGGGAACCGAGCATCGCGCTGGAAGAGGGCCTGGGCAAGACGATCGACTATTTCCGGACCAAGCTGGAGCTTTAAGCTCCAGGGCGGCATATCCATGGCAGGCCATGTCGCCTTTCTCTTGCCGAATATGGGCGCGGGCGGTGCCGAACGGCTGACCCTTGACCTGATGGCTGGTTTCATCGCACGCGGTGTTCAGGTGGATCTGGTGCTGTTGGCGCGAACCGGAGCGTTTTTGAGCCTTGTCCCCGAAGGTGTGCGGATAATCGATCTTGCCGCCCCACGTCTGCGCAAAGCGTTCCTGCCGCTTCGCCGCTATCTGGCCCGCGAAAAACCCGATGCACTGGTCGCAGCGATGTGGCCGCTTACCGCAGTGGCGGTCGCCGCTGCTGCCGGTTTGGCGCAGCGTCCGCGCGTTATCCTCAGTGATCATTGCCCGCTCAAGCAGCAATACGCGCAACGGCTGGGCCAGCTGCGTCTGTCGATGCTGGCAACCTATCGTTTCGCCGACGCTGTGGTGGGTGTATCGGACGGGCTGTCGGACGAGCTTGCCGAGTTGGCGGGGATCAGCCGGGCGCGGGTGACGACCATCGCCAATCCGGTGCCGCGCCCGCGCCAATCGGGCGTCGATCCGCAGGACTTGTGGCAAGGCCGCAAGGGCAAGCGCTTGCTCTCGGTCGGCACTCTCAAGGCGGAAAAGAACCATGCCCTGCTGATTGACGCCTTCGCGCTGGCGACCCGCGATCAGGATGCCGTGCTGGCGATTGTCGGCGAGGGTGAGGCGCGCGGACGGCTTGAGGCGCAGGTGACGTGTCTGGGACTGGCTGATCGCGTTTTGCTGCCGGGCTACGCGGCAACGCCCGGCGACTGGTATGCCGGGGCAGACCTGTTCGTGCTGTCATCGGACTATGAAGGTTTCGGCAATGTCATGGTCGAGGCGATGCATTTCGGCCTGCCGGTGGTGGCGACCGACTGCCCTTATGGTCCGGCTGACGTTCTGGGAGCCGATGTGTTGAGAGCGGGGCGCTGGGGTGCTCTGGTGCCACGCGGCGATGCCGTCGCGCTGGCCCGGGCCATGTGTAAAACGCTGGCCACCCCGCATGATCCGGCGGCGCAGATCGAGCGGGCGATGGATTATTCGCAGGAGCGGGCAGTCGCTGGCTACTGGCAGCTGATGGCTCTGCGATGACAGCTCCCCTATCGCCAGTCCGCCAGTTTTTCCGCTCATCGGGCATGATGACCATGCTTTATGCCGGATCGACCGGGCTGACATTAGTGGTTGGCGTAGTACTGGCGCGGCTGCTCGGGGCGGCGGACTATGGCATGTATGCCTTGGCCCTGACCACGGCGACGCTGGTGGGAACGATCACCGAATTCGGCCTGCCGGTGCTGGCCATGCGCGAGGTCGGCGCGGCGCGGGCCAGCGGCAACTGGAGCGAACTGCGCGGGCTGCTGCACTGGTCTGACCGGGCGATTGCGCTGCTTTCACTGCTGCTGATCGCGGCCACCTATATCCTTGTGGCACGGTCCGATGCGGCTCAGGATTCAGCCTACCTCGCTGCCATGCTGTGGGCGGTCCTGCTG
Organism: Novosphingobium sp.; assembly: GCA_031429135.1. Taxonomy (GTDB): domain Bacteria; phylum Pseudomonadota; class Alphaproteobacteria; order Sphingomonadales; family Sphingomonadaceae; genus Novosphingobium. The sequence goes on from JANOYZ010000190.1 coordinate 17,073, forward strand.
ATCCCGTTCGTGGCAATAGGCAAACTGCGCTCGTTTGTGCTGCTGGCACTTGATCATGTCTTTTCAAGCCAGTTTGCTGTGATGATCCTGCGCCCCTTGGTGTTTCTGGCCCTGTGCCTTTTCCTCGCCTGGCAGACGGGCGGCACACTTACGGCGACCACCGCGCTGATGGCTCAGCTGGCCGGTGCGGCAGCGGCCATGGCGGCAGTGCTGTGGCTGTACCATCGCTATCGCCCGGTGCAGCTGGCCGGGGTCAAACCCAGCTATGCAGTGCGTAGCTGGCTGAACGCCTGCCTGCCGATGGGACTGACCGAAGGCCTGCGGTTATTGCAAGGGCAGCTCGCCCTGCTGCTCGTCGGCTGGCTCGCTGGCGTTGCTGCGGCCGGGGTTTACCGGGTTGCCGATGCGGTGATGCAGGTGACCGCGCTGGCAAGTTCGATCGTCGGCACGTCAGCGACCCCCCTGTTCGGAAGGCTGTTCAAAGAGGGTGATCGCACGGGGCTGGAACGCGTTGCGGTGCTGGCGGCGCTGGCCATGGTCGGCGGAGCGTTTGTTCTCGGCCTGCCGCTGGCCTTGGCGGGGGAGTGGATTTTTCCGCTGGTGTTCGGCGCGGACTTTGCTGCCTCGGCTGCGGTATTTACCATTCTGTGGTTGGGGGCCATGCTGGCGGCGGGTTGCGGGCTGGTGCTCGCGGTCGCCAATATGACCGGGCAGCATGTGCTTTCGACCCAGTCGTTCATGCTGATCGCACTGGCCAATCTGGTGCTGGGGGCGTGGTTGATTCCGCCGCACGGGGCAGAAGGGGCCGCGTTAGCCTCGGCAGCTGCGCTGGTGCTGGGAAATGGCTTCTGCGCCATCCGCCTCAAGAGCCGGACCGGAATCAACGCTACCCTGCTCAATCCCGCCGCGCTGGGGATTGCACTTGATGCTCTGCGGCAGGTCAGGCAGTTAGCCGCAGCTCTGCTTTCGGGCAGCAGGCGCGGCGAATGATCACACGAGGATACGAAACGGCATGCTGAAGCAGACCATCAAACGCTGGCGCGACACTTCGCCGCTGATGGAGCCGCTGTGCCGCGTGTTGCGCAAAACTGTGCCGCTGCCGCAGAGCGTCTGGCGGCATCTGGGCTTTACCGGAATTGCCGATTTTACCGTCGCGGGACGGCGCGTGAAGATGCGCCACTTTGGCGCGGAGATCGAAAACAGCCTGTTCTGGGCGGGTTATGGCCACGATTGGGAGGCGACGACACTGCTCGCCTGGGAACGCATGGCGGGCGAGGCGTCGGTGATTTTCGATGTCGGGGCCAATACCGGCCTGTTCGCCCTTGCCGCCTGCGCGGCTAATCCGGCAGCGCGCGTCCATGCCTTTGAGCCGATGCCGGCGATCGCCGCGCGGCTCGGGCAAAATGTTGCACTCAATATGTTTCCTGTCATGGTCCACCAGCTTGCTGTCTCGGATAGCGATGGCACGGCACAGATTCGCGCGATGGCAGCCGCGCACGAATATTCAGCGAGCTTCGAGCAGATGGACTGGATGGAAGCAGACAACGTTACTCTGGTCGAGGTCAAGGTGGCACGGCTTGATGGCGTGATCACTGCTACCGGGGCCCGGCCCGATCTGATCAAGCTCGATGTCGAACGCCATGAACCGCAGGCACTGCGCGGGCTGTGGGCCGGCCTTGGTGAGGGGTCTCCTCCAGCGATGGTCATCGAAATCCTTGATGAGGAGGTGGCATTGCAGGTGCGCCAGCAGATCGAAGGCCGCGGCTATGCAGCCTTCGTGATCCGTGAAGGTGTCGGTATTTCCCGGGGCGAGGTGCATGCCGAACCCGGCACGATGAACTGGCTGCTGATTCCCGAAGGCGCAACCGGTTTTGGCGCACGGCTTATCGCGCAGGGCGGGATGACCCATGCCGAACTGATCGCGGGCCGCAAATGATGCTGCCCCGGGCCTTTGCTGGCTTGCGCTTGCTGGGCATGGCGCTGCGCAGCTTCAGGCAGCGCAGTTACCTGAAACTGGCGCATCCCGGTGTCCGCTGTCATCCTACTGTGCGCTTTGGTCGGGGTATTTCGATCCGGGCCTTCGCTGGCGCGCACATTGAAATCGGCAAGGGCAGCGTCATTCAGGACTATGCGCTGGTGATCGCCGAGGGCGGCAATCTGGTGATCGGCGAGGATTGCCTGATCGGACGGGGCTGCGTGGTGGTCTGCACCGAGGCGATCACCGTGGGCGATGGCACGCTCATCGCTGAATATGTGACGATCCGCGATCAGGATCATGCCCATGCCGCCGATGCCGCGCTGGATGCACAGGGCTTGACCAGCGCGCCTGTTGTGATCGGGAAAAACGTCTGGCTCGGTGCCAAGGTGACGGTGACGCGAGGCGTGGAAATCGCCGCTCATGCCGTGGTCGGTGCCAATGCGGTGGTCACCCGCTCATTGCCTGATCGCGGGGTTTACGGCGGCGTTCCGGCGCGGCTGCTTGGTTGAGCGCACAGAAAAATGTCTCTAGAGATCACTCCGCACCCATGGCGGTGCAGCAATAAGCGTCAGGACACAGCCCGAACATGACCATCTACTGGCTGCTTTTTGGCTATGCCGCGATCATGGCGCTGGCCTATCCGGTAGACACCGCCAGGCACCCGGCAGGTATGGGCCGCAGTCTGGCGCTGATTGCTTTTGTCCTGTTCTATGTGCTCATCGGCGCGCTGCGGCATGAGACAGGCGGCGATTGGGAAACCTATCAGGAAATGTTCGCTGACATGGAAAGCGAACCGCTCAGCTATGCGATGAGCGTAACCGATCCGCTGTTCGGGACGCTCAACTGGATTTCCGCGCAATTTGGTCTGGGGATTTACCTGGTTAACGGTATCTGCTGCCTTATCCTGGGGACGGGAACAGTGCTGGCAGCCACACGTATGCGTGAGCCCTGGCTGGCGATCCTGATCGCGGTTCCCTATCTGCTGATTGTGGTGGGCATGGGCTATATCCGGCAGGGCGCGGCGATCGGTCTGATGCTGATGGCGCTGGCCCAGCTTGATCGCTCGCGGCCAGCTGTGACCATTGTCTATCTGTTGCTGGCGACTGGTTTTCATTCCAGCGCGGCGCTGATTTTTCCGCTGTTCGCCTGGTCGTTGGTGAGCAAGAACAAGGTTATGGCGGTCGTGCTGATGATCGTCGGCTCGCTGGCTTTTATGACCGTACTCGTCCCGCGTATCGATAGTTTCGAAGCGGGCTATCTCGATGCTGAATACGATTCAGGCGGCGCCGCCGCGCGCATTTTGATGAGCGTCGTGCCCTCGGTTCTGGTGCTGGCGCGCTGGCGCAATTTTTCTGCCAGCAAACGTGTGCGCGCGGTATGGATGACGATTGCCGTGGCCAATTTCGTTGCGCTGGCGGCGCTGGTGCTGAGCCCGTCTTCCACCGCTGTTGACCGGATCGCGCTGTTCTTCTCGGTGATCCAGCTCGCCGCATTCGGAGAGATTCGCTCGCTTGCCGGGATTTCAGACCGCATGGTGCTGCTCACCCGGTTTGCGCTGATCGGCACAGCGGCGGCCGTGCAAAGCGTCTGGCTGGTGTTCGGCACCCATGCCTATTTGTGGGTGCCATACCAATCGGTGCTGTTTCTCTAGCTTATGGATGTAGCCGCCCCGCTGATCATGGTCTGCGCCAATCAGGCGTGGAACCTGGTCAACTTTCGCGAAGGGTTGATCCGCGCGCTGATCTCTCAGGGCTACCGGGTGATGGCCGTAGCGCCCAGCGATGCGGCGATGGAGGAGCGGTTGCTGGCCATAGGCTGCTCATTCACTGCCGCCCCGATTGATGCCATGGGCCTGTCCCCCTGGCGCGATTTGCGCACCCTTCTGGCCTTGCGGCGGATCATCCGTCTTCATCGACCCGCCGCCTGGCTCAGTTGGACGATCAAGCCCAATGTCTATGGCGCGCTGGCGGCCGGCTGGTCAGGGGTGCCGGCTTTGCCCAATGTTTCGGGACTGGGAACCGCTTTCATCCGCCGCAATCTGCTGACGGCGCTGGTCAAATGGCTCTATCGCACCGGCTTTTCACGCGCGCCGGTGGTGTTCTTCCAGAACGGCGATGATCGCGCGCTGTTTCTCGGTGAAAACATGGTGCGCGCGCAGCAAGCACAAGTGCTGCCGGGATCGGGGATTGATCCTGATGCCTGGGCGCCGTTGACTGCCGAACGCCCGCCGCGCCGCCAGTTCCTGATGCTCGCCCGCGTCGTCGCCGACAAAGGTGTGCGCGAATATGTTGCGGCTGCCCGCGCCGTGCGGAGCCGCTGGCCCGATGCGCGGTTCACCCTGATGGGCTTCCTCGATGTCGCCAATCGCACCGCCGTTTCGCGCAGCGAGGTCGATAGCTGGGTGGCTGAAGGGGTGATCGACTATCAGCCGCCGGTCAGCGATGTGCGGTCTGCGATTGCCGCCGCCGATTTCGTCGTGCTGCCATCCTACCGCGAAGGCCTGTCGCGCGTGCTGCTCGAAGCATCGGCCCTGGCGCGGCCGATTGTCACCTGTGATGTCCCCGGGTGCCGCGATATTGTCAGCGATGGGGTGAACGGTTTTCTGTGCGCGCCGCGCGATGCAGCCTCGCTTGAGGCGGCGCTGGAGCGGGCGGCGGCATGCGGAGATGGGGTGTGGTACGCCATGGCGAATGCGGGCCGCGAACAGGTGATCGCGCGTTTCTCACTGGCCAGAGTCACAGAAATTTACGTCAATGCGCTGAAACTAGTGCGGGAAAATGCGGGAGCTGATGGTACGCTGGGGTCATGACAAGACGGATGAAGGCCTTTGCAATCGCCCGGGCATGCCCTAGAAGCACAGCGATTGCGTGTTGCGGGCATAGAGCCTGTAGTCACTATGAATGATGATGGAGGATTGATTTGAGCGACCGGTTGCAGGCTCGGTCCGCAGAGGCGGCATTGCGTCGCCCGATCCCGGCCATTCGTCTGGCTGTGCTGCTGCTGGCCGCTTCACTGCTGGCCAGCTGCGAAACGCGCGGCGGCAAGATACCTTATGATCCGGCAGGGTTTGGCCCGCCTGACCGGCCCGATACGGCTGCCCAGTCCTATGACGTGCCGCTTGGCCCGCTTGACGTGCTGCGTATCAATGTATTCCGCGTTGCCGATCTTTCGGGTGAGTTTCAGGTCGATGCGCACGGCGTTGTGACTTTGCCGCTGGTGGGCGCGGTGACTGTCCGCGATCAGGATTCGGCGCAGTTCGCCCGCAAGCTTGAGGTGCTCTACGCGGAGAAATACCTCAATGATCCGGATATCACCGTGCGGGTGATCGCCACCAACCAGCTCAATGTCACGGTTGAAGGCGGGGTCAATGCCCCGGGTATCTACGCACTGCCGGGCAAGACCACATTGTTGGGTGCCGTTGCCATGGCGCGTGGAGCGATCATTTCGGAATCGAACCCGAAGCGGGTCGCCATTTTCCGCAAGCGGGATGGCAAGACCGTGGCTGCGGCTTTTGATCTCATCGCCATCCGTCATGGAGAGATGGCCGATCCGCTGGTCTATCCCGGAGATACGATCGTGGTCGATGGTTCGAAAGTGCGGACCATTTACCGTGATCTCCTTCAGGCGATCCCGATGATCGCCGTTTTCAGAAGCCTTTAGACCCGTTGCAGACAGCGAAACAAGCAAGGCAAGTATTGTAGATGACTTTGCAGGACACGACACAACCCGGCGCGACCTCGGCCTCACCTTATGGTCATGGGCCAACGCCTTCGTCCGGCTTTGAGCTGGGCGATGTGCTGCG
>JANOYZ010000191.1:0-15086 GCA_031429135.1 Novosphingobium sp.
ATCTCTTCCTGGCCAGCTTTGATGCCTACAATCGCTGGCTGGCCGATTTCTGCGCCTATTCGCCGCAGCGATTTGCCGGAGTCGGCTATGTTCCGATGCAGGATGTCGACGTCGCCATCCGTATGCTGCACGATTTAGCCGCGCGGGGATTAAAAGCAGTCAATATTCCGGCCTTCCCGATGGCCAGGGTTTCAGCTTCTGCCGGCGCCAATGCCATGGACGCACAGACCCGTGCGCTGACCGGCGATGTCAATGGCGACCGCTCATATGCTGATCCTGAATTCGACCCGTTCTGGAAGGCGGCCTGCGATCTTGGTATGCCGGTGACCATCCATCTGGGCGGCCGCGCGGTGCGCTTTACCGAGCCAAAATTTTTCCTGTCTGACCTGCTGATGTCGAAATTCGGTATGGGTGAGCCGATTGCGATCATGATCTATGGCGGCGTCTTTCAGCGCTTTCCCGATCTGAAGCTGGCCTCCATCGAAAGCGGCGTGGGCTGGCTGGCCTTTGCGGCCAATTACATGGATGAAACCTGGCGCAAGCAGCGCCACTGGGTGAACAGTATTCTGGAACACGAGCCCAGCTACTTCATGGATCGCAACATCTATGCATCGTTCATCCATGACCGGGTTGGCATTCTGACGCGCGACATGCCTGGTGCGGGCAACATCATGTGGTCATCGGACTACCCGCATTCGGAAACGACTTTCCCGCATTCATTGCAGAAAATCGAAGAGCTGTTCGCCGGCGTTCCCGAAGCGGACAAGGCCATGATCATCGGTGGCCGGGCCAAGGCGCTGTTCAACCTTTGAATGCGCGTTTGCCGATCCGGTTGCCAGCGTGACCGGATCGGCTTTTCATTATCAGAACCAGTTTGGGTGGGGCGATGTCACTAGATAACAGGACTGCCAGGAAGGTTGTTCTCCGCAGTTACCCCGAAGGCAACATGAAGGCTTCGGATTTCACCGTCGAAGATTGCCCGGTTCCTGACGTAACGGATGGCACATTTCTGGTGCGCAACATTTTCGTCTCGGTTGATCCGATGCTGCGTATCTTCATCGACCGGATGCCGCTGGGCAGCAAGACCATGCCGCCGCTGCCGCTGGGGACCACCATCCCGGGGGCCGCAGTCGGCGAGATCATCGAATCGCGCCATGCCGGTTACAAGGCGGGCGACATGGTCGAGGGCCGCTTTGGCTGGCAGCACTATGCCGTGTCGAACGGGCAGGGGGTCAACCGGGTTCCACAGGGCTATGGCAATCAGGAGAACGCGCTGGGAATCGGCGGATTACCCGGTTTTACAGCGTATATCGGGCTGCACGTGGCTGGCGGTGTCAAGCCGGGGCAGACGATCCTGGTCAGCGGCGCTGCCGGTGCCGTGGGTTCGGCTGTCGGCGCACTGGTCAAGGCGCGGGGCGGACGTGTGGTCGGCATCGCCGGCGGTGAGAACAAGCGCCGCTATCTGCGCGATCACGTTGGTTATGATGCCGTCGCTGATCGCCATTCACCTGATTTCCATGCTCAGCTCGCGGCGGCATTGCCCGATGGTGTGCAGGTCTATTTTGATAATGTCGGTGGCCCGCTGCTGGCGGACATGATGCCCTATATGGCGTTTGGCGGACTGGTGCTGATTTCGGGACTGATGGCCCAGTATCAGGGCGACAAGGGGCATCAGGGCGAGAAGGGCACGGCTGGCACTGATAATCTGCCTGCTGTGTTGCATGGCGTGATGGGCAAGGGTTTGCGCATTCAAAGCTTCAGTCAGTACGGTCAGGACGCGCTGCGGCCGGCATTCGAACAGGAAATTTGCGCGCTGCTTGCCAGCGGGGCGCTCAAGCCCGAAGTCCATGTCATTGCTGGGCTGGAGAACCTGCCACAGGCGCAAGTGGATCTTTTTGAAAACAGCAAGACCGGCAAGGTCGTGGTGCAGGTTTCATCCGTCCCCGGTCTTGCTGACTGATTGAACGGCGCATTTTAGGAGTACTGACTTTGGCACCGCTTGCAACACCGGCGCAGTCTGCATGGCTGCCCACCCGTATGCTGATCGGCGGGAGCCTTGTCGAAGGTGCCGGACAGCCGCTCACCGTGCGCAATCCATCCTCGGGCGAAGTCACCACTGAATTCTCAGGGGCATCGCTCGATCAGTTCCATAGCGCGATCAAGGCCGCCCGTTCTGCTGCTGACAAGGGCGATTGGGCGGCAAAACCGATGCAGGAACGCGTTGCCGTGGTGCGCGGCTTCCTTGCCCGTATCGATGCCCGCAGCAATGATCTGCGGAGCCTGATCGTTACGGAAACCGGCATGCCGGTGAAGTCCCTGGTGCTCGATGCACAGATCGGTGCTCCGCTCAGGCAGATGGATAGCATGCTTGATCTGTGCCTCAAACTGTCCGAGATCGAGGAAAATCCGGTCTCGCTTGATGAGCGGGTCAATTCGCTGGGCGGTTTTGTCCAGAGCATCCGGCGCTATGTGCCGGTGGGCGTGGTTGCTGCGATTTCAGCCTACAACTTCCCGCTGCACATCAGCCTGTGGAAGATTCTGCCGGCGCTGGCCACCGGCAACAGCGTGATCCTGCGTCCCAGCCCGCTGACCCCGCTCAGCGCACTGGCGCTGGCCGAAATCGCAGCTGAGGCAGGTTTGCCCGAGGGTGTCCTCAGCATTGTGGCCGAAGCCGGTGCCGAGGGCGCGCAATTGCTGACGAGCGATCCGGCGGTCAACATGGTCAGCTTCACCGGTTCCACCGAAGTCGGCAGCATTGTCGCCGGGCAGGCCGCGCCGTCGATGAAGCGTCTCCAGCTGGAACTCGGCGGTAAATCGGCGCAGATATTCTTGCCCGACCGTATCGAGGCCGCGTTCGGTGCCGCAGTCGGGGTGTGTATGGCGCATGCCGGGCAGGGCTGCGTATTGGGTACGCGCGTATTCGTTCCCGAAGCCGAGAAGGCCAAAGTGCTGGCGGGCATGCAGGCCAGTCTCGCCTATCTGAAAATCGGTGATTCGACCGATCCGGAAACGACCATGGGTCCGGTCATCAGCGAAGCGCAGGTCGGGCGCTGCGAGCGTTATGTCAGGCTTGCGGTTGCTGCTGGGGCAACGGTAATCGCGGGCGGCAAGCGGGCCGATCGGCCGGGCTATTACTTCGAGCCGACGATCCTTGATCTGCCCGATAACAGGAACCCGGCAGCGCAGGACGAAATCTTCGGCCCGGTGGTTTCGGTGATCGGCTATCGCGATGTTGAGCACGCTATCGAAATGGCCAATGATTCGCCGCTTGGTCTGTCTGGCTATGTCCACGGCAAGGATGCGCGCCTTGCGCTTGATGTCGCCAAGCGTATCCGCACCGGCACGATCAACGTCAATGCCTTCTTCGCCAGCGCCAATGCCTCATCGGGCGGTCACAAAATGAGCGGGATTGGCCGCGAACGTGGGATGGAAGGCATCCGTGCTTTCCAGGATGTGCAAGTCATGAATCTCGGTTCGGCATGCTGACAGGACTGGCCAGCATGCCGATAGAAGCAGCCGATTATGTGATCGCCGGGGGTGGCAGTGCCGGCTGCGTCATCGCGAGCCGGTTGTCCGAAAATCCCGAATGCCGGGTTGTCCTGCTCGAAGCAGGCGGACCCGGCGATGGCTTCATGGTCAAGATGCCGTCCGGTTCCTACACAATGCTGGGCAGGCCGAAAACGGACTGGATGTACATGACCGAGCCCGATCCGTCGCTTGGCGGCCGGCAATCCATGTGGTTTGCCGGCAAGATGCTGGGCGGCGGCTCTGCCATCAATGGCATGATGTATATCCGGGGGTCACGCGCAGATTACGATAGCTGGGAACAGGATCTGGGCTGCGAAGGTTGGGGCTGGAACAGTGTCCAGACCTATTTCAAGAAGTCCGAAGGCTTTGCCGGGGAATCCAGCCAGTCGCATTCGACCAGCGGACCACTGGGCGTATCTTTGCCGCGCGAAATCAACCCGCTGTCGCGCGCCTTTGTCGATGCCTGCGCCGAGATTGGCATGCGCAAGGTTGATGACTATTGCTCGGGTGACATCGACGGCACCTTTCTCGCCTATGTCACCCAGCGCAACGGGCAACGGTCCAGTTCGGCGCGCGCCTTTCTGGAAGGGGCGATGAAGCGGGCGAACCTGACGGTCATTACCGGCGCGCTGGTTGACAAGGTGCTGATCGAGAATGGCCGGGCGACAGGGGTGCAATTTCTCCACGAGGGCGAGGTCAAGACAGTCGCTGCCCGCCGCGAGGTGATCATCAGCGCCAGCACGATGGCATCGCCAGCGATTCTGCTGCGTTCGGGTATCGGCCCCGCAGATGCGCTGCTGGCGCTGGGCATCGAGGTCAAGGTCGATGCACCCGAAGTCGGCAAGAACCTTCAGGAACATGCCAGCGTTCAGACCAGCGTGATCGTTGACATACCCACAGTCAACACCCGGATGGGGCCGCTTGATAAGGCCTTGGGCATGATCCAGTATCTGTTGCTACGCCGCGGTATCATGACTGTCACACCAGTGGAAAGCATGGCATTTCTGCGTTCAAAACCCGATCTGGCAGAACCCGATATCAAGCTGCAATTTGGCCCGATGGCTTTCGATCCCGTAACACGGCGTCCGCACAAACGGCCCGGCGTGGTGATTTACACCAATGTCGCCAAACCGCGCAGCCGTGGCGAGATAGGCTTGCGCAGCGCCGATCCCATGGATGCGCCAGTGATCGATCATCGCCTGATTGGTGATCCTGAAGACATGGCGGCACTGATCCGGGGCTTGAAGGAGGTTGACCGCATCCTGCATGCGCCCAGCTTTGCCAATCATATGCAGGGCCGTATCTCGCCCGCAGAATTGCCCAAAAACGATGCCGAATGGGAGCAGCGTATCCGCAGCACGGCCGGGATTGGCTATCACCCGGTCGGCACCTGCCGGATGGGTGGTGATCCTGCCTCTGTCGTTGATCCGCGCCTGCGGGTGCGCGGTGTTGACGGGCTTCGCGTCGCGGATGGCTCGGTGATGCCGATCATGCCTTCGGCCAACACCAATGCACCAGCGATCATGGTCGGTGAAAAAGCTGCCGACATGATCCGCGAGGACGCGGCGTGACGGGCTGAGGAGAGTATCCGGCCCGCAGTCAGGCTAACGCGGCGTCTGAGCGGCACCTGATAGTGATCATATGATGCTTGCCTTGATCAGTTTCCAACGGAGTTCCCGATATGCCAATGATTGATAGCGAGCGGGCCGGACTTCGCCGCGAGACCTATGACCTCAACGAGCGTCTGGTGGCGCTGGTGACCCGGCTTGGAGCAGCTGATCCAGCGGCCGCCGCCAGCTTGACCTGCGCCCGCTCAGCCCTGTTCGAAGCCTGGACGATCCTGTGCGTTCCGCCCGAGGATGATGATGATCATTAGGGCTTGGTGGAGGCAGGTACAGGTGCTGAGATTGCAGCCTGCTTCATTGCATCGGCATCTTCCAGCAGGATCCAGCGTCCCGCCAGCAGGCGATCGGCAGCAGTGTTGAATTTCGCCAGATAGTCGGCATGATCGGGATATAGTTCGCTCAGCTTGTCGGCGGTGAACGCACGCTTGTAGCCTGTTACCCCGCCCATACCGCCGGGGGTGATGTAACCGGTATGCGCAGCTGTTGGGACATTGATGTAGGGCATGCGCAAGCCGCCAACCGCATTGCCATTGGCGTCGCGCTGGATCTCGAATTTCGCATCGACTGCGATGCCCGGTGACTGCGGCGGTCTGATCCCCGTGCGCGCCCAGAGTCGCAGGTTGTGAAACGCGCCGCGCACCAGCGGCTGCCAGATGAAATCGTTGGCCAGCGCCCCGGCAGGAATGATGCTGGGCGTAGCTGCCGCACTGGGCATCTGCATGCCGGCCTTGATCATGTCGGGGATCGGCGCGAAGGAAATCCGGTCCGGTGCCAGACCGGGTACATCGAACGCCCGGTGCGATGATCCGGCAACTTCATAGCTGACGATACCGCCCTTTCGTGTGAAGACATCGGGTTGCCGGGTGTGACGCGCCTGCCACATCTCGCCTTCGGACGAGATCGAGATGAAGGGGACGTCGGGCGGCGTCAGCTTTTGCGATGGATGCTCCAGCGGCACATCATCGGCGCACTGATTGATCCGGATCATCGCCGGACCGACAATGCCAAGGTAGCCATCGTAAACCGGCTTGCCAGCGGCGTCACGGTAGCGAGCATGAAATCCGGCGATCCAGGTGCGGATATAGATCGAGGACTGAGAAACCCCGGTCATATAGACAAAAGGCTTGCCGAAACCGGGCAGGATCGAGCTGCGCTGTTCGCTTTTCAGCAGCAGGCCCAGTTGCCCGAGCATGTCCCAGACCAGACCGTCCTCATACTCAGGCCAGCTGCTTTTCACTCCTGCCTTGGCCATCGCCTCGATGACCTCCTTGCCACCGGTCATATAGGTCGGGATCATCGTTGGCTGGGCGCAGCGGTGTTCAGGCGTGGCGGGGTTGCTCCAGTCCAGCGGAGCATAACGCACCGGATCGAATTTCTTGAGCGCGTTGGCGGTGACGGCCTTGGTGGTGATGCCGATCCAGACGTCACCCTTGCTCACCATCCGGGCAAAGTCGGTCGGGCCGCCGAAATCGACGTTGAGGCTGGCGTTGAGCACGGTGACTTCAACATTGCCGCCAAAGCGTGCGGCGTCGCGCGGGCGCATCACCAGAATGCGGGTGACGTATTTGCCGGGGCCGGCAATGACCTTTACGCCGCGCCCTTTGCCCGACCAGTCATAGGTGCTGGCAGTGCCCGTCAGGAAATACTCTTCCTCGATATATCCGGACGCCTCGATGGCTGATGGTGCCCCCAGGAACGGTCGCGACTGCGCAGTTACCGGTATCGGGCCGGAAACCTGCGGTAATTGCTTGTTGACCGTATCCGCCTTCGCGGGCGGGGCAGCAGCAATCGTGGGCTGGGTTGTCAGAACGAGGCTGGCAGCAATCAGTACGATTCTTGTGCGCAAGTTCATTAATGCTCTCCCACCAGCCTGGGTTCGCCAGCAGCCTCTGCCATATCCCGGCGACGAGCCGGAGTTTCGATCTGCAAACGCCGCGCTGCCAGCCACAGGATGAACAGCGCCAAGGGTGCCAGGATCAGAATGCTGGATATGCCCGTGCCCAGTGAGCCGGTCGCCTTGCTGACCTTTCCGGTCCAATAAGGCCCGATGCCCGATGCGACGACAATCGCCACCAGTGAATAACAGGCCGCTGCCGCCCCGCGCATACGCGGCAAGACAAGGTCTTGAACCAGCGCGGCGATGCCTCCGCTCCACAGCGAGGTGAACATGGCCTGGAAGAAATAGACCGCGAAAAACAGCTCGATACTGTTTGCCGACACGATGATGATAATGCACGGGATCATCCCGAGCAGGGCGATTGCCGTCATGTGGAGCGGGGCTCCCGGATTTGTTTGTTTCCAGCGGTCGGTCAGCCAGCCGCCGATGATCACGCCGATGATCGAGCCGACCACGTAGATCATGCCGAGGCCGACGCCGATCTTGACCACAGAAACCGTGGTGAAGGTCCGCATGGCCAGAGGCGCGGCCCAGACGGTGATGCCGGCAATAATGCAGGCGACCAACGCCGTCGAAGCGATGGCGAGGACAAAGGTCGTGTCGCCATAGGTCAGGCGGAAAAGCGGCTTGTCGCCATGGCTCTGAACCTGTCCCCAGGTGGCGATGGAATAGGCGCCCAGCGCACAGGCGATCCATTGGGCGTAATCGCCAGTGAGCCATATGAGCAGTGCTGCAATCGCCGAAATGCTGGCGGCGAGGACGATGTTTCTGGTCAGTCCGGCTGATCCGGCGATGCGATAGATGGAAAGGAAGGTAAACGGTGGCAGGGCTGTAGCGATTTCGCGGACGATAATCCGGCCAACGCCTTTTTGACCTACTCCGGGGCGTGCCGGTTCGTGAATCATCAGGACGAGGAGAGCCAGCAACAGTCCGGGCAAGCCAACTGCCATCAGCGCCGCCTGCCATCCAGCCAGACCGCAGGCTGAAACAAACGGAATCGCCGTGCAGAATTGCGGCCATTTCTGGACAAAAATTCCGCCGATGATCATCGCCAGTGCCGTCCCGAGGAAGGTTCCGGTAAGGTAGGTTCCCAGCGCGAGCGAGCGGTTGCGCGCCGGGAACGTGTCTGCCAGCAACGAGTGTGAGCATGGATTGGCAACCGCCTCACCAACGCCAACACCAATACGTGCGGCGCTCAGCGAGACAAAGCCAGTGGCCGCACCGCCGAGCGCAGTCATCACCGACCACAGCGCCAGACCTACGGCGAGCATCTTCTTGCGTGAGACGAAATCGGAAATCCGGCCCATGGCAATGCCGACAATCGAGTAGAATACAGCGAATGCGGTGCCGAGCAGAAAGCCAAGGTCCGCATCGTCAAGTTTGAGGTCGGTCTTGATCGATTGCGCGAGGATCGAGACAATCGAGCGATCGAGCATGTTGAACAGATTGGTCAGAACAAGGACAAACAGGGCAAAATAGGCTGACCGCGGAATGCGCGCTGTTGTGGTTTTGCTGACCGCATTGTGATTTTCACGCTTCGCCACTTTGTCATTTCCTCAACCGGTTCTGGCGCTGTGAAATCAGGCCGCAATTATCGATTTCAATATTGCATCTCAAAGATTGCATTGCAAACGAAGTGGAGGACTGGGTTTTCCGCTGACCGCAATCAAGTGTTGGTAAGGGCTGCGCAGTTCAATCAGAATCCGCAAGTATCTGGTCGATGAAACCAGCCAGTATATCAAACGTTTCTGCACTACCGGGCAATGTCCGGTCCCTGGTTACCGCAACATGCTCCATTCCCTCGACCGGATGGAACTGGACTGCCACGCCGGCGGCACTCAGTCGGGCATGCAATAACCGGGCATCGTCAAGCAGCACTTCGCCTGTGCCGACGTTGATGAATGTTGGTGGATAGCCTGCCGTTTGCCCGTGCAGTGGCGAGGCTATCGGGTGCTCGGCCGAGAGACCCTGAAGATAAAATTCTGCGGCAATCCGGGCCGATTCAGCGGAAAACAAGGGATCACTGGCAGCATTGATGACAAAGCTGGGATTTGTCACCGCAAGATCGAGCCAGGGAGACAGCAATGCCAGTCCGGCCAGCCGAAGCGAGGTCTGGTCAGATATTGCAGCCAGCCCGGCAGCCAGCCCACCGCCCGCAGAATCTCCGGAAATCACCAGCCGGCCTTCGCCAGATGAGATCAGCGCATTCATTACCGATTGTGCATCGGCAAGACCTGCGGGAAAAGGGTGCTCGGGTGCGAGGCGATAGGCAGGGCAGATGACGGTGACATGGCATCGTGCTGCTAATTCCGCCGCAAATGACCCGATTTGTTCAGGACAGCCAAGCCGGAATGCCCCGCCATGAAAATGCAGAACGGTCCCGATTGCACGGTCTGGCGGTGCGAAACGCAAGCAGCGCACACCGCCTATCTCAAGCTGTTGTGGCTCAGGGACCGTGTGCCAGTATCCCGCTGCAACTGCCGCTGCCAGTGCTGTGCGCCGCTCGAGAAGATCGGCAGGTGCAGCATATCCCGGACGTTCCGGGGGCAGGGGTGTCCTTTGTGGCGGGGAAGCTGATGGCACTGCCTGGCTAGTCAGCAGTTGCTGATGGCGCGTACGGGTCTGCCAGCGGGAAGAACGGATTGGTGCTCAGCGATCCGCCATCCACTGCCAGCGTCTGTCCGGTAACGTACGGGGACAGGTCGGAGAGGAAAAAGGTGATTGCCTTGGCAATGTCCTCGACAGCGCCGCGCCGGTGCATCGGCACGTTGACCATTATCTTGCGCTCCTCCTCATCGCCGCGATGGGGGATGCGCGGGGTGACGATCGGGCCGGGGGCGACAACATTGACGCGAATGCCATAGGGTGACCATTCGGTGGCCATGGTGCGGACCAGATTGATCAGCCCGGCCTTGGCCGCGCCATATGCGCCGTGGTTTGGTGCAGAACGCATGCCATCGACCGAACTGACGCAGACGATCGTTCCTGATGCTTTCCGCGCTATCAGGCTGCGCGCAACCTCGCGGGCGGCAAGAAAGAAATAGCGCAGGTTCCGCCCCTGATCCTCGTCCCAGGTGGCCATTTCCATCTCGAGCAAAGTCCCCCAGGCGGCCATGCCAATCACCGTTGCCATCCCGTCAAGCGGGCCGAATTTCCGTTCGACATCGGCGATCCCGGCGACCAGTGCAGCATCATCCAGCACGTTGAAGGCAAAGGGCATGGCCGTGCCGCCGCTGGCCACGACATCAGCGGCAACCTTTGCGGCCCGGTCCATCTCGAGGTCAGCCACTGCGACATGCGCGCCCAGCGAGGCGATCAGCCGCACGGTCGCCTCGCCCATTCCCTGGCCGCCACCCAGGATGAGTATCCGCTTCCCGGTCAACCCGAACAGTGCCTGCATTGTCACCCTTTCCACGGTGATTGCGATGATTTTGCTTGTTTCATCGGCGATGAATCACGACTGGTCGAACTTAATCGATATAGGTGTTGAGCGGCGTCTCAGCTTCGTGAATTCCCTTCTCGGCGATGGTGATACCATCTTTCAGCAGCGAAGCCGCGTGGCTCGCTCCGCGCTTGGCGAGTTCAGGAATGACGAAAGTGCCGAGCAGCTCGACCGACTTCATCACGGCTTCATGCGGCAAGTAGCCGAAATTGATGTAGCACAGCAGCTGGTCGACCCCGACTGCCTCATATTTGAGGAATTTCTTCAGGCATTCATCGGGTGTGCCGACGATCACCATGTCTTCCTTGTCGAATTCGGTGATATCAAAATCGCCGCGCGCCTGCTTTTCCATCAGGGGAAAGGCCTGCGCCTGCACTTCCGGCGGAAGATGCGCCATTTCCCACTTGAGGTGGAATTCGGCCAGCCCCTTGTACCACCACCACATCGATTCCCAGAGCTTGTTCCTGGCAAAATCGTCGCGGGATTCGGCGCAGTGGACCAGCGTGTAGATGCCAACCTTGTTGGTGTGAACGCTGGTCAGCGGTACGGCGCGGGTCTGCGCTTCGCGGTACATTTCGATCAGCGGCTTGAGCGTGCTGAGCGGGCGCATGATGCTGAAGCACAGCAGACCGCAGCCATTTTCGCCGGCCATGATCGCGCTCGATTCGGTTGCGGTGGCCATCCACACCGGCGGATGGGGATCCTGCCACGGCTTCGGCGTCACCATGCGGGCGGGAAAATCGAGGAACTCGCTGTGTTCCTCATAATATTCCTCGGCCCACATGCCGACAACGCTGCGCGCAGCGGCGCACATCTTTTCCTTGCTGCGCGGGATATCGACGCCAAAGGCGATCTGCTCCATCGGGGTTGAACGACCGATACCCCACTGCACACGGCCCCCGGAGAGGACATCGACCGTAGCGACCTTCTCTGCGACCCGGGCCGGGTGGCAAAACTCGTGTGGCAGCAGCGAAACACCAAAGCCCAGTTTTATGTTGCTGGTGATCTGCGATAGCGCGCCGAGCACAACTTCATTACTCGGCATGTGCGAGCGGTTTTCACGGAAATGGTGCTCGACGCACCAGACCGTATCGAAACCCATTTTGTCTGCGAGGACGATCTGCTCGATGTTTTCCTTGTAGGCGCGGCGCTCCGCCATGCGCTGACCCCAGGGATGCCCACCCTCCCACGGTTGCGGCACATCGAATTCGTACAGAAGGCCTAAATCCATGGTGATTTTCCGATCATGTGTAATTGACACGAGCTAGGCGCAATATTCGGTGGGGTGCAAGCGAATACCGTAGTCTTGCGGACATTCAGGTGCGTTTCGTCGTTGCGACTGCCACGCCGCAAAGCGGGCTCACCCCAGGAAATACCGCCCGCCATCGACGACGAGTGTCTGACCTGTGACAAATCGCGCACCTTCGCTCACCAGATGGAGCAAGGTGCCCACCATGGCGTCGGGGGTCATCTGTTCGGCGATAAGCTGGGTGGCTTTGGCACGTTCTTCAGCCACTGCCATGTTGCCGCCCATGATCTGCGAATAGCCTTCGGTAGCAGTGCCGCCCGGCGCGATGCAATTGACGCGGATATTGTCCTTGCCAAGCTCGCTGGCGAGGCTCTTGGTCATGCCGATCACTGCGGCCTTGGAGCTGGTATAATCAAGCATATAGGCCATGCCGAAGGCAGAGATCGACGACTGGTTGACGATTGCGCCGCCTCCGCGCGCGCGCATGTGCGGAACCACCGCCTTGGTACACAGCCATGGGCCTTTGACATTGACCGCCATGGTGCGGTCCCAGCGTTCGATCGTGATCTGATCCAGCGGCCCGCCGACCAGGCTGGCAAACATTGCGGCATTGTTCACCAGAATGTCGATCCCGCCGAATTTTGCCACGGCCATCGCGGCCATGGCTTCGGTTGAAGCTGGATCGGATACATCCACCTGATGAAAGACCGCGCGGCCTCCCTTGGCGCAAATGGCGGCCGCAGTATTGGCCCCTTCTGCCTCCAGCATATCGGCGATCAACACTGCGGCACCTTCGCCAATCAGGGCTTTGGCATAGGCTCGGCCAATCCCGCGCGCGCCGCCGGTTACGATGGCGACTTTTCCTTCCAGTGTATTTGCCATCTGTCTTGCCTCTCCTGAACCGGCGCATTGCCTGACTTCGAGCGCGCGAATGTCGGCCCGCTATGCCTTGTCAGTAACTATCCGGGTTATTTGCAGCACCGCTATTCGGCAGCATCGCGAACCTCACCCGTCGCAGCAACCGCTTCCGCACGGATCTTTTGCTGCATGATTCGCCGCGCCATGACTCCGGCGGCGTCTGCCTGCAGGATGATCGGCTTGTGATCGAGGAAATCGGTAGACAGGCCCATATCGCGCTGCTGCGCTTCGACCATGGGGCCGTCCTGCGTTTCGAACACGTTTTTCATCGTCGCCGCAGTGGCCGTGGTAACAGCCTCGTTGTCGCGCGCGAAGTTGCGGCCAGAGGCCCAGAAATAATG
Source organism: Novosphingobium sp. (assembly GCA_031429135.1). Classification (GTDB taxonomy): domain Bacteria; phylum Pseudomonadota; class Alphaproteobacteria; order Sphingomonadales; family Sphingomonadaceae; genus Novosphingobium. The sequence goes on from JANOYZ010000191.1 coordinate 13,001, forward strand.
GCTGGTCGTTTCGGTTTCCGGGGTGATCAGATGCGCGTTGGGCGTTTGCACACCCTGTTCAAAGCTGGTGCCATGATCCCACCAGGCGGTATCGACGAGCAGCACCCCCGGCGCGTCCCAGCGGGCGTGGCCCTGACCCTCGACGTCTTCGGCATCGCCCTCCATGCCAAAGAATGGCCGCTTGGCCGCATCGACACGGTAGTGATGGCGCCACAGCATTGACCAGACGGTGTCGCCTTCGCGTTTCACCTTGTTGGTAAAGTCGGCGAAGTTCGATCCCTCGTGGATTCCCGGGTGCAGAAAATGGATGTGGCTGAGATCGAGCAGATTGTCCGAGATCAGCTGGTAGTTGCCCTTGAGATGCGAATAGCCCTGGCAGCAGGTGTACAGTTCCTTGTTGCTGAGGAATTCGAACTCGGGAATCGTATCGGGGGTGGCCAGTTCCGTATCGCCCAGCCACAGCCAGATCACCGAATAGCGTTCAACCGCCTTATAGGCCTTCACGCAGGTTCGCGCCTGCTGGCGTTCATCATCATTGGGCGCCTCGACGCAGGCCCCTGTGCCATCAAAGCGCAGCCCGTGATAGCCGCATTGGACAGAATCGCCGACGCGCTGACCCATTGAGAGCGGGACGAAGCGGTGCGGGCAGCGATCATGGATCGCCGAAACGCTGCCATCGGAGTTGCGGAACATCAGCACCTGCTCGTCGCAGATCATCCGGCTGACCATGCCTTCGCCAAGTTCGCCGGCATTGGCCGCGACATACCAGGTGTTTTTGAGGAATGGCATGGCTTTCAATCTTCCTTCTTTCAATCCCGGCCCGGAAGCGACATCATGCCCGCTGACTCATCATGTTCACTGGCTCATCATGTCTGCGGACCGGGGACTTGCCCTCAGGCACTGTGCCAGGCTGACCGGCAGCACCTTCGCCTTAAGCCACGGCAGCGGAGCTACGTTTGCCTAACTATAATATTCTTCCGTGCACTAGATTGCAATGCTTGCTATGCAAATTAAACAGGCGCGGCTTGATACGAACACCAGCATCGCGCAACCGGATGAGGAATTATGAACAAGCTCTCGCAAATGGCTGCCGTCGCACTTGATCGCGACACCAGTGACCCGGCCATCGAGTATGAGGGCCGGTGGTACAGCTGGGGAGAAGTGCGCACACTGGCCAATCAGGTCACGCAGCTTCTGGAAGCCAGCGGTGCCCAGCCTGACGGCCCGGTGGTGTTTATCGCCCGCAGTCAGGCGGCGGCGATTGCGGCCTTTCTGGCGCTGATTCGCTGCGGCCGGACCATCCGCATGGTCTATCCGTTCCAGTCGCAGGCTGGAATCGCCCGTGATATCGCGCAGCTTCGGCCCTCGGTCGTGGTGTCGGCTGAACGCGAACTGGGTGATGAGGTTCAGGCCGCGATGCGCGCGCAAGGGGCAGCGGCCATTGTCATCAGCGAAATGGAAGCGCGGGCACTGCCGGGCTTCGAGAAGTCCATCGCCCGCCTGCCAGACGATCTTCCCAGCGAACCACAGATTGAAATTCTTACCAGCGGCACCACCGGCAAGCCCAAATCGTTCGCCGTGAAGCACGAGATGCTGGGCAACCATTTTACCGGAAGCACTGCGGCTATCTTCGGCAAGGATGATAAGCCGGCCGAACCGCTACCCGCGCTGCTTTACTATCCGCTTGGTAACATTTCAGGCCTGTTCAGCATCCTTCCCGCCTTGCTGGGTGGCCACAAGCTGATCGTGCAGGATCGTTTCACGGTGAAGGGCTGGCGGGATTACATCGTTACCTACCGACCGGTTTCCAGCGGGACCCCGGCAGCGGCAGTCCAGATGATCCTCGATGCAGATCTGCCAGTCGATGATCTGGCCTCGCTCCAGTTTTTCAGCACTGGTGCAGCTCCGCTTGATCCCAGAGTGCAGCGCGCTTTTGAAGCGCGTTATAACATACCGGTCCTGCTGTCCTACGGCGCTACCGAATTCGGCGGCCCGGTCTGCGCGATGACACCTGAGCTCTATGAGCACTTTGGCGAGGCGAAATTCGGCAGCGTCGGCAAACCGTTCGGCGGCGCACAAATCAGGG
>JANOYZ010000192.1:0-5371 GCA_031429135.1 Novosphingobium sp.
CGTATTCGCTCAGCGCATCGCTGCCCCGGCCCGCGCCAATTGCCGCCGCTGCGGCTTCGGCCGCGAGCATGCCGCTTTTCATCGCGGTGTGGCTGCCCTTGATCCGCGGCACGTTGACGAACCCGGCCGAGCACCCGATCAATACTCCGCCCGGGAAATCAAGCTTGGGCACCGATTGCCAGCCGCCCTCGTTGATCGCCCGCGCACCATAGGAGACGCGCTTGCCGCCTTCGAGAATCGCGCGGATCGCCGGGTGCTGTTTCCAGCGCTGGAATTCCTCGAACGGATAGACATAGGGATTGGCATAGCTCAGCCCCGTGACGAAGCCGATCGCCACCTGATTGTTAGCCTGATGATAGAGGAACCCGCCGCCCCAGCTATTACTCTCTGAAAGCGGCCAGCCCTGTGCGTGAATCACTCGGCCGGGAACATGATTGGCGGGATCGATGTCCCACAATTCCTTGATGCCGAGGCCATAGATCTGCGGTTGGCAATCGGCCTCAAGGTCATATTTCGCTTTGAGCTGCTTGGTCAGATGGCCGCGCGCGCCTTCGCAGAACACGGTGTATTTCGCGGTCAATTCCATGCCTGGCTGGTAATCGCCCTTGTGGCTACCATCCTTAGCCACGCCCATATCGCCGGTAGCAACACCGCGCACCGCGCCCTTGTCGTCGCAGAGAATTTCGGAAGCCGCGAAACCGGGGAATATCTCGACGCCCAGCTCTTCAGCCTTGCCCGCCAGCCAGCGGCACAGGCTGCCAAGCGATCCGGTGTAATTGCCATGGTTCGACATGTACGGTGGCTGGATAATGTGGGGCAAGGAATACTGGCCAGTCTTGGTCAGCACCCAGTGCCAGTTATCGGTCACCGGGGTTTGCGCCATCGGGCAATCATCGTCGCGCCAATCGGGGAGCAGTTCATCGAGCGCCTTGGGATCGATCACCGCGCCCGACAGGATATGCGCGCCGATTTCCGAGCCCTTTTCAAGGATGCACACCGAAAGATCGGCATTGACCTGCTTGAGCCGGATCGCCGTGGCGAGGCCGGCGGGGCCGCCACCGACAATCACCACATCATAGGGCATGGATTCGCGTTCGCTCATGACTTTCCCCGTTTCAACCCGCGCTTTCGTCCCGCATAGGGCGCGGTATAACACTAGTGCCTTGATTGCTGTCTGCGGAGAGGTCAAGGGGGAAGGCGATGCAGACTGTACCCCAAGCACAATTGGCAGGCGATATCGCCGCAGCTTTGGCCTGGTGGCGAGAGGCGGGAGTCGATCAAGCCTTTGCCGATGAGCCGAATTGCTGGCTTGCCGAACCCGAGACCATAGAAGCTGCCCCTCGTGTTGCCGCCGTTCAGTCTCGAAGCGCCCCTTCGCCGCCCGCCGAACTGCCGCGCATTGGCGGCGACAAGTCATTGCTGCCGCAGGATCTTGCTGCCTTTACTCAGTGGTGGTTGACCGAGCCAACGCTCGATCATGGCCGCACGGCTGATCGGGTGCCGCCTCGCGGAACAACGGGTGCCGCAGTCATGGTGCTGGTCGAACAGCCTGAGGCGGGTGACGGCGAAAATCTGCTCTCGGGGCCGCAGGGAAAACTGCTCAGCGCCATGCTTGCGGCGATGGGGATTGCCCCCGACTCGGTATATTTTGCCTCTATCCTGACCCGGCATACGCCGATGCCCGATTGGCGTGCTCTGCTTGAGGCGGGAATCGGCGAGATCGTCGCGCATCATGTCCATCTCGTCGCGCCACACCGCCTGATTGCCTTGGGCGGCAACATCCTGCCGCTGCTCGGCCACGATCCAGCGCAAAGCGCGCGCAGTTTACAAGTCTTTAACCATGAAGGGCAGACAATCCCTATGCTCACAGCCCACGGGCTTGAGTCACTGATGCGCCCAGGAGCCAAAAAGGGCTTCTGGCAACGTTGGCTTGATTGGTCGGGAGTTATTACCGCGTGATGCTTCGCAAGGCGCAATTACTGGCAGGATTCTGCGCCGTTCTGGCCCTGCTTCCGGCTGCCAGTGCCCATGCCAACAGCGCCGCTGTCGATTATTTCCGCAACCGGGCAGACCGCACATCGGTTCCCGCCCTGCTGAGCCAGGACGAGCGCAGCTATTACAAGGCGCTGTTTGCCGCGATCGACAAGCAGGACTGGGTCAAGGTCCAGACCATGCTGGCGCAGAAGAATGATGGCCCGCTGCATCTGGTGGCCAAGGCCGAATATTACCTCGACGGCAAGAGCCCCAAGGCGGAACTCGAGGCGCTCAATCAATGGCTGGCGCAAGGTAGCGCCCTGCCAGAGGCCGAACAGATCGCCTCACTGGCAGTCAAGCGCGGCGCGGCAGTCCTGCCCTTGCTCCCCGGTGCCCAGTCGCTGGCCAGCCTTCCCTCTACACCAAAGCGTATCCGTCCGCGTGAGACCAATGATGGCACCATGCCCGGGTCGATCTCAGCTGGCATTCAGGCAAAGATCAAGGCTGATGATCCCCTCAGCGCGCGCGTGCTGCTTGATGGCATTGACGCCACGCTCAGCAGCGGTGCCAGGGCCGAATGGCGCGCCAAGGTGGCCTGGGCGTTCTATATCGAGAATGACGATGCCGCCGCCTATGCCCTAGCACAGACCACCGCTGACGGCACCGGGCCGTGGGTCGCCGAAGGCCTGTGGACGGCGGGACTTGCCGCTTGGCGGCTGGATGATTGTCAGGGCGCCGGTGATGCCTTTGCCAGAACCGCCGAACTTGCCGAAAATGCTGAACTGAGAAGCGCCGCCTATTACTGGCAGAGCCGCGCGCTGGTGCGCTGCCGCAAGCCTGAGAAGGCCGCTGCACCGCTCAAACTGGCCGCTGCCCGCGATGAAACGCTTTATGGCATGATGGCCTCCGAGCAACTCGGCCTGAAAATTCCCGAAACCCATGCCGGCGCTGATTTCAGCCAGACTGACTGGCAGCGGCTGCGCGATCTGCCCAATGTCCGCACCGCCGTTGCCCTTGCCGAGATTGGCGAGGATGCGCTGGCTGACGAAGTGCTGCGCCATCAGGCGCGCATCGGCGATCCTGGATACTACCAGCCGCTGTCACGCCTCGCGCGTGATATCGGCCTGCCATCAACCCAGCTGTGGATGGCCTATAACGCCCCCTATGGCGGCAAGCCCGAACCGGCGACGCGCTATCCCACACCCAAGTGGAGCCCGGCGACCGGGTGGCGCATCGATCCGGCATTGGTTTTTGCCCATACCCTGCAAGAATCGGTATTCCGCGCCAAGGTGGTGAGCCCGGCCGGGGCCAAGGGACTGATGCAGATCATGCCCGCCGCCGCCAGGGACCGTTCCGCAGAGCTGGGCATACCCGGCAGCGCGGCAGACCTTGGCAAGCCCGAAGTGAACCTCGCCTTCGGGCAAGCGCATTTGCAGATGCTGCGCAATGCCACTGGCACCCAGGGGCTGTTGCCCAAAGTCATGGCCGCCTACAACGCAGGTATTCTGCCAATCTCGCGCTGGAACACCGAGATCAAGGACAAGGGCGATCCGCTGTTGTGGATCGAATCGATTCCTTATTGGGAAACCCGCGGCTATGTGAACATCGTCATGCGCAATTACTGGATGTATGAGCGGCAGGCCGGTGGCCCATCGGATAGCCGCATGGCGCTGGCGCAGGGTCTGTGGCCGACTTTCCCCGATCTCAACGGCAGCGAAGGCGTGCGCATGGCTACCAATGGAACGCTGATCCGTGGCCGTTGATCCGGCGCGGGTGTTCAAACCGATCAACATTGCCTTGCTCACCGTGTCTGACACCCGCACGGCCGCTGATGATACTTCGGGCGATATCCTTGCCGAGCGGATCAAGCTGGCCGGTCACAACCTCATCGCCCGCGCCATCGAAGTGGACGACGTTGCCCGCGTGTGCAGCCGCTTCAACAACTGGCTTGATGATCGCAATGTCGATTGCATCATCACCACCGGCGGCACCGGCCTGACCGGCCGCGATGTCACGCCCGAGGCATTGGAGCGCATCAAGGAGACCAGCGGTGGCAAGGACATTCCCGGCTTTGGCGAACTGTTCCGCTGGATCAGCTATGGCACCCTCGGCACCTCCACCATCCAGTCACGCGCCATGGCCATGGTCTCACGCGGGAAATATATCTTCGCCCTGCCCGGCTCCAACGGCGCGGTGAAGGACGGCTGGGACGGGATTCTCGCCGAACAGCTCGATAGCCGGAACCGGCCGTGCAATTTTGTCGAACTGATGCCGCGGTTGAAGGAAGTTTGAGCGGCTGACCGCAATTGGGTCAGGACTTCTTCGGAGTCACTGTCTCGGCCGGTGCAGGATGGGCTTTGAAAAAAGTCCGCGCTTCCCCTAGTATTGCATCCCACCAATTGACCACATCAGCAAAGTTTGCCTGGTTGAGACCGCCAACCGTTGAAGCATCATAGGAAAGGGTCAACATCCCATCAGTCTCATCGAAAGACATGGCCGAAAACCGCTTGGTCTTGTTCCACTCATTGGCAAGACTTGCGGAATTTACGGGATCTTTGCTGAAATTAATCAAAAAAGTGATCGAGCCGCACTCGGCTCCTTTTGTGCAGTCATAGAAAAATATGTCGAATGTATAACCACTTGCGGCGCTTGAGATTTTCGGACTTCCCGAAGATTCACTTTTCCCCAAAACAGCCTTGTATCCCAGCGTTTGAAGCGCAGTGACAATCCCCGCCGGGTTTGACGCACATATAGCGGTAACAGGGCATGTATCAGCGGCTATTGCTGGAGTTGATCCAAAAGCCAAAGCCATTGTCGCGCCGAGCAGCCAGACTTTTTTCATCGCTTAACTCACTGAATTATCGGGAACGCCCAGGATCAGATATCCTGAGGCAATTGTCAAATTGTTCTATGTATGTTCCAACCCTGTTATGACCTTGCCGGCAATGCATGCCGCAGCGGCGCGATCCGTCAGCTGACAGGTGGACCGCGCCGCTGCTGCCGATCAATTTCCAGAGTTGACCGGCGCAAAGTTTGCGTGGACCAACTGCCACTGCCCGCCCTGCCGAACATAAACCCGCGTCGATTTTGCCGTGTTGGCAGCAATCTTGCCGTCTGTTGCGCGTATCATCCCGGCGAAATTGTAGGTCAGTATGGCCGTATCGCCGTAAACCTGGACGCGCGGATTTTGCATGTCAGCCATCAGCGAAGTGGTTGACTGCGGCACACTCAGCATCTTGAGAGCAATGGACTTGCCAACCAATAGCGTCGGATAATCGGGATTGAATTCCGTGTAATCATCAGCAACCGAAACCATTTGGTCAGTACCGCTCTTGCCGCCGATTTCCGCCGCCCATTGCGAGCGGGCAAGTGCCATCACTTCATCGGCAATTTTTGC
>JANOYZ010000193.1:0-3763 GCA_031429135.1 Novosphingobium sp.
ACCCCGGCTGGGTCGAACTCGGCTGGTCACGCCCCTCCGGCACAGAGCTGGAAGTGGTTGCCACCAAGCTCAAAACCCACAAGCTCACCATCCGCAACACACCAATGGACGCCGCGCCTCCCAGCGGGCAATGTATCTTAACCGGCAAACCGGCGGTGGAGACCATCTATGTGGCGCGTTCGTATTAAACTGCTTCTTTCGGTCGCCTTGCTGGTTTCGGCGGCTTCGCTTGAGGCCACAGATACCCCACAAGTCAGCAGTGAACGCCTGCGCGCAGATGTCGAAAAGCTGGTTTCCTTCGGCACCCGCCATACCCTCTCCAGCGAAAACGATCCCGTGCGCGGCATCGGCGCGGCGCGGGGCTGGGCAGAAGGCGAATTTCGCAAGACCAGCAAGGCTTGCGGCGGCTGTCTTGAAATCGTGCTGCCAGACCGCATGGTGACCGGCGACCGTATCCCCAGGCCCGCCCATATCGTCAATGTCGTCGCCATCCAGCGCGGGACCGAGCGCCCGAACGAAGTCGTCATCGTGCAGGGCCATATCGACAGCCGTGTCTCCGATGTGATGAATTTCACCGCCGATGCGCCGGGAGCCAATGACGATGGTTCAGGCACCGCCTTGGTACTCGAAGCAGCCCGCGTACTATCGAAGCAGAAATTCCCGACAACGATCATCTACGCCGTATTGCAAGGCGAAGAGCAGGGTCTGTTCGGCGGCAAGCTGCTGGCGGACTATGCCAAGGCGCAGGGCTGGACGGTGAAGGCGGTGCTCAACAACGATATCGTCGGCAATTCGCGCGGCTCTGACGGGCTGGTTGATGACAAACACGTCCGCGTCTTCTCCGAAGGCCCGCGCGCCGATAGTGACGACAAATTACGCGCCACCGCGCGGCGCTTTGGCGGCGAGAATGACAGTCCGAGCCGCAATCTTTCGCGATTTGTTGCCGGCCTGACCTCCCCAGCACTGGCCGTTCGGCAAGTCTGGCGTGCAGACCGCATGGGGCGGGGCGGGGATCACCTGCCGTTTCAGGAAATGGGCATTCCAGCGATCCGATTTTCGGTGGCCATCGAGGATTACGATCACCAGCATCAGGATCTGCGCACCGAAAACGGCGTGACCTATGGCGATACCGCAGAGTTCATGGATTTTCGCTATCTGGCCAAGGTCACGCGCCTGAATGTGGCGGCGCTGTCGGCGCTGGCCAAGGCACCTATGCCTCCCGTGGTGACGCTCGAGGGCGCGGTGCAAACCTTCACCACTGTCAAATGGACTCCGGTTCCCGGCGCGGTGTCATACCGCGTCTGGTCGCGCCGCACCGATGCGCGGGATTGGGGAAAGTCGGTGCGGGTGAATGGAGCGCAGCCCACATCGCTCAAGTTGGATGGTGTACGCGGCGATGACTGGCTATTCGGCGTCAGCTCTGTTGCCGCTGACGGCAGCGAGAGCGCCATCGCCTCAGCCGTGCCGGGCGGACAATTTGCGCCACTGGCCAAACCCAGATGACCATAAAACCGACAAAACACGCCCCCGGGCTCCCCACCCGCAAGCAGGTGCTGGATTTCATCGCCAATTCGCCAGCTGATGCGGGCAAGCGTGAAATATCCAAGGCGTTCGGACTCAAGGGGCATGAAAAAATCGCGCTCAAGGCGCTGCTCAAGGATATGGCTGATGAAGGTCTGATCGACGGCAAGCGTACCGCCTATCACCGCATGGGCGGGGTGCCGCATGTCACCGTGCTGCGCGTGGTTGATATTGAGGAGGGCGAGGCGATTGCCATACCTGATAGCTGGCAGCCCGATGACACCACCCCGCCACCGCGTTTGCGGATGATCGAAAAGGGTCCTTCGACAGGCTCAGGACGAGCGGCATTGAAAGTCGGTGACCGCGTGCTCGCGCGCACCGAGGAAGCCGGGAACGGCTGGCGGGCCTATCCGATGAAGAAGCTGCCCGCGATGACCGACTCGGTGCTCGGCGTCATCGAGTTTGACGGTGCGGGCAAGCCGTGGTTGGCCCCGGTCGACAAGCGCATCCGCAACTCATCACCCGTGGCTGATCTGGCGGGGGCAGAGGCAGGCAATCTGGTGCTGGCCGAACCGGCTGGCCGCGCACCGCAGTCGGGCGTCAAGGTAACCCAAATTCTCGGCGATCCACTGGCCCCGCGCGCGTTCAGCCTGATCGCTATTCACAAGCATGGCATCCCCAACCTGTTTACTGATGAGATTCTGGCAGAAGCCCAGTTTGCCGCCAAACTGCCGCTTTCGCACGAAAAACGCGAAGATCTGCGCGCGCTGCCCATTGTCGCCATCGATCCTTCGGATGCGCGCGACCATGACGATGCCATCTGGGCTGAGCCTGACGGGAAGGGCGGTTATCGCGCGCTCGTCGCAATTGCCGATGTGTCATTCTATGTCCGCCCCGGCAGCCTGATCGACCGCGAGGCGCGCAAGCGCGGCAATTCGGTCTATTTCCCCGATCGCGTTGTGCCGATGTTGCCCGAAGTGCTCTCCGCCGATGTCTGTTCGCTGCGGTCTGGCGAAGACCGCGCGGCAATGGCCTGCCACCTGACCATCGACGCCCACGGCAATGTCACCGATTGGCGCTTCAGCCGCGCGCTGGTGCGGATTGCCGAAGTCATCGCCTATGAAGATGCGCAGAAACGGATTGATGAGGGCAAGGCCGAGGCGCATCTCCAAAACCTGTGGGACTGCTGGAAACTGCTCGCCGCCGCGCGAGACAAGCGTGATCCGCTGGCGCTCGAACTGCCCGAACGGCAGGTGCGGCTCGATGAACAGGGCCGGATCAGCGAAATTGCCATCCGTGAGCGTTTGGACGCGCACCGCGTGGTCGAGGATTTCATGATCGCCGCCAATGTCGCCGCCGCCAAGGCGCTTGAGGCCAAAGTCGCACCGGTGGTCTATCGCGTCCACGAAACACCAAGTCGCGAGAAACTAGTCGCACTCAAAGATTACCTTGCCACTTTCGACATGAAGCTGGCGCTGGGGCAGGTGATCACCCCCGGCCTATTCAACCGCATGCTGAAAGATGTGGCGGATGAGACCGAGAAAATGCTGATCATGGAAGCGGTGCTGCGCAGCCAGACCCAGGCTTATTACGGGCCGAAGAATGCTGGGCATTTCGGCCTCGCGCTGGGCAGTTACGCGCACTTCACCTCGCCGATCCGGCGTTATGCCGATTTGCTGGTCCACCGCGCGCTGGTCGATGCCTGGCACCTTGAACAGCCTGCACCAACAGGCGACCTGCCACCATCATCGGGCCTGTCCGACCGGGACCGCGACGATCTCGGCAAGGTCAGCGAGGCACTCAGCGTGGCCGAGCGCCGCGCCATGGAGGCCGAGCGCGATACCATTGATCGCTATGTCGCTGCCTGGCTTTCGGCGCGCGTCGGCGAGGTTTTCAAAACCCGCATCACTGGCGTGCGCAGCTTCGGCTTCTTCGCCACGATCATCGCGCTCGGCGGGGACGGTTTGGTTCCGGTTTCCACGCTGGGCCGCGAATATTTCACTTATGATGAAAAAGCGCAGATGCTGATTGGTGAGAAAAGCGGGACGCGGTTTGCTGTGGGGCAGGTGCTCGAACTGAGGCTGGCCGAGGCCAATCCGCTGACCGGCGCGCTGAAGTTCGAACTGCCGGGCAATGAAGGCTCAGGCATCGAACCGCGTGGGCGGCCGGGGCCGCTCAAGCACAAGGGCAAGCACGTTGCTGGCAAGCGCGGACGGCCGGGCAATATCCGGCATCAGGGGCG
>JANOYZ010000194.1:0-3313 GCA_031429135.1 Novosphingobium sp.
AGCAGACGGCCGATCAGCGTCGATTTGCCATCGTCCACCGATCCGCAGGTGATGAAACGCAGCATGGTCTTGTGCTGGTGCTGATCAAGATAGGCGTGAATGTCCTCGGCGATCAGGTTTTCGGTGACATAGATTGCTTCATTCGGGGTGGCTGTCGTGATTTCGGTGGTATTTGGCATCAGAAATACCCCTCCTGCTTCTTTTTCTCCATGCCGGCCCCGCCAGCATCCTTGTCGATGACCCGCCCCTGACGCTCTGACGTTGTGGTCAGCAGCGTTTCCTGAATGATTTCGGGCAGGGTCGAAGCCGTGCTCTCGACTGCGCCGGTGAGAGGGAAACATCCCAGTGTACGGAAACGGATCGAGCGTTCGGTAATCTCGGGCCGGTAGCCCAGCACCTGCTCAAGGCGCGGAATGTCATCGGCCATGAACATCTGGCCTTCCCATTCGTATGTGGACCGCTTGGCAGCAAAATAGAGCGGCACGATGGGAATGTCGTTGAGATGGATATATTGCCAGATATCCAGCTCGGTCCAGTTCGAGATCGGGAATACGCGGATGGATTCACCCTTGCTCTTCTTGGCGTTGTAGAGGTTCCACAGTTCAGGGCGCTGGTTCTTGGGGTCCCAGCCGTGGGTGGCGGTGCGGAATGAGAAGATACGCTCCTTGGCGCGGCTCTTTTCCTCGTCGCGCCGGGCGCCGCCAAAGGCCGCATCGAAGCCATATTTGTCGAGCGCCTGCTTCAACCCTTCGGTCTTCCACATATCTGTGTGCAGCGGACCGTGATCAAACGGGTTGATCCCGCGCTCGGCCGCTTCGGGATTTTGATAGACCAGCAGCTCCATGCCGCTCTCTTTCGCCATGCGTTCGCGCAGCTTGTACATCTCCTGGAACTTCCAGGTGGTATCGACATGGAGCAGCGGAAAAGGCGGCGGCGAGGGGTAGAAAGCCTTGCGCGCCAGATGCAGCATGACGGCTGAATCCTTGCCAACCGAATACATCATTACCGGCTTGTCAGCCTCTGCCACCACCTCACGCATGATATGGATCGCTTCGGCTTCAAGCCGCTCAAGATGGGTCAGTGTCTTTGACATGGTGCTCTCGTCATAATTCCAGTCTGCCCTGACAGAGCCGGCGGTTACCGGCAAACAAGACATTCTTGGCGCTTGCTTCGTCTGGCTATCCGCCGCTGCCGAGTGCCTGCTCGGCATCGGCAATTTCGGCGCGCAGCCACATAGTTTCGCTGAGGTTGACTCCGCCACCGCGCGCCAGCAAGAGCTGGCAGGCGCACTTTTTCACCGCCAGCGCGGTAGGCTCGGCAGGATCGACGCGCAAGGCAATGTCGGTGAGGTGCAGCGCCTCAAGTGGTTTGTCGGCATCGAGCACCGCCTTGGCGCGCGCAGCAACCTTGTCCGCCCCGCCGGCCAGCGCCACCACATCGGCATCGACGCTTGATCGCGGGCTACCGAATAGCGCCGTGGTGCCGTCTTCATATTTGAACCAGTTGCCGTTCTCTTCCCACACCGCACGGACAGTCCATCTGGTCTGGCCGTGGAACTGGCCGATGGCCTTGGCTTCAGGCAGGTGGATGGTCTGCATGGCCTGATAAACAGTGCCGCCCGCGTTCATCACCTTGATCGTTTCAGCTTCGATGTATGTGATGGCATCGTGCATCGCGGTAAGATCAGCGCGGATTTTTTCGGCCCCGCGTACCGGCTCGCCATGGCCGGTAATCACAAGTTCGGGATGAAGATCGCGAACGAGTTCAACCGAGCGCAGATAAGGCCCGGTCAGCCGGGGCTTGTCGCCGCGCGTGGTCGTCAGGTTGGGCATCGATCGCCAGACCGGGCCGAACAGATTGCCACTGAATACCGTCTTTTCTTGCGGAAGCCAGACAATGGCCGAGCAGCCGGTTTCGCCGCCGGGAACCTTGATTACCTCAAAACGCTTGCCGCCCAGATCGAACGCCAGCCGATCCGCCACCTCAACATCGGGAACCACTTTGGGCGGCACCGGCGGCGGGCCGTTGCGGCGAGTGATCGAACCCCACAGCTTGCCCGAACGGCGGCCGAGGAACAGCTTGAGGTCATCGAAATATTTGTCGGTCTCGGTAAAGCCCTTGCCCGCGATGACCTCGGTTCCAGCTTCCATCTGCTCAGGCAGAGCACCGAAATGGTCGGCATGGGCCTGGGTCAGAATGATCTTTGCCAGCGGTCCGGTGCGGTGCGGTGCGAACAGCGCCTTGTTTCGCTCCCCATTGCCGATGAAGCCGGTGTTGATCAGCACATCGCCAGCGTCAGTCGAGACGAGATAGGCATTGGACACGTCCTTCACCATGAAGATCGTCTCGGTGATCGCCTCCGCCGCTGTCTGGCTGTCCCCAGCCATGATCAGCGCGCCTAATGGCGTTTGTGTGTCCTCTGCCATGATCACGCGCTCTCCATCGTGATCATCACCTTGGCAGAGCCCGGCGTGGCAGCAATTTCAAGCCCCTCCATCACCTGCGCAAACGGCAGGGTGTGGCTGATCAGCGAGGCAATCTTGCCCTTCAGGCGCGGCATGGCGGCAATCACCTCGGGCATTTCAGTGGGATAGCCGACCGCCGTGGTGATCGTCATTTCGCTGGTGAGCATCCGCCCGACGGGAAATTCAATCGGCTTCATGTAAGCGGCGGTAATCACCAGCTTGGCATGGAACTTGGCCATCATGATTACATCTGTGAGGATGCTGGGCGCACCGGCAGCATCGATGTAGGCATCGGTGCCAACGCCAACCCTGCCATAAGACGGAACTTCGCCATGCAGCCGGGCCAGTTCAGCGCGCAGATCGCAATTGGCCGGATCGAGTGCTGCTCTTGCCCCCAGCGCCAATGCGCGTTCCCGGCGTTCGGGCGCAAGATCGAGCGCGACGACATCGGTTACACCGCGATCGACCAGCCACAGCACCATGCCAAGCCCAATGGGGCCGCAGCCGAACACCACCACTTTGTCACCCGGCTTCACTTCAGCGCGGTTCACCCCGTGCATGGCCACGGCAAGCGGCTCGCACATCGCGGCAATGTCATAGGAAATACCCTGGGGGATCGGCAGGATAGAAACGCCCAGCGCCGCATCGCGCACCAGCAGTTCTTCGGTGAAGCAGCCCTCGGGGCCGCCGCTGCCGATATTGCTGGGGGTCATCATCGGATTGACAATCACTGCATCACCAACGCTGATGCCGGTGATGCCAGCGCCAACTTCCATCTCCTAGCCCGCGCCTTAGTGGCCCAGCGCGGTTGTTGGCAAAGGTTTGGGGATGCCGCCCTTCTTGATATA
>JANOYZ010000195.1:0-1677 GCA_031429135.1 Novosphingobium sp.
AGCACCAGTTCAAGGCTGAAGGCGGAGAAGGTCGTGAAGCCGCCAAGCAGGCCGACACCGAGCAGCAGTCGCCAGCTTTCGCCGCCCTGTGCATGGCGGGCTAGCCAGCCAACGAGCAGCCCCATGGCAAAACTGCCGAGCACGTTGACGGTCAGCGTGGCATAGGGAAAATCCGATGGCCCCACCAGCCGCCCCACCGCATAGCGCAGCCACGCGCCCGCCCCGCCGCCAAGGGCGACGAATGCGGAAGCAGTGAGGAAGGAAGGCGGGTTCATAGTGCAGCGCCTTAGACGTGTAAGGCATTCCGGGGAAGTGCTGCTTGCTATCGTCTAGGCCATCATCCTAGACACTGGCGACATATTTGGCGGATGCGGCTTCAAAACTCATTATCGGCGCAAGGATCGCGCCTCCGGCCAATCTTTTCCCGCCGACAGGATCGATGGCGGCGATGTCAAAGTTCGGTTGCTGCGGGTCCAAACCAGAAATGATGACATCAAAGGTGCGGGCAGGTCCGCCCTTAGGTACGAACCAGTGAATGTTGTCGCTTGTGGACGACATCGCGGAAAGCGTGCCGGTAGCGGCGATGAAATCGCGTGTCGGGCGGATCACCATTGCCTCACCCTCGTCGCGCAGGCGATCAAAGTTACGAACCCGGAATTTACCGGCGGCGACAAGATGCGCGGAAACCATGTTCTTGTGGCCATGCGGCGTTATGACGTTGGTCGGCGTAAAATCGAACAAAGCCGCCGCATAGGCAAGGCGGCGCGGTGTGCCACTCGAATCGATGAACCTTACACTGCGCTTGCTCGGGTCATTGGTGGGAGGCTGCGCCGCCGCTGAGATTCTGGCCTTATTCACATCGGCCATGAGCTCTGCGATGTCCACTTCGCGGGCCAGTCGTTCGACCTCTGTCATCCATTGCTTAGGCGCGACCTCGCCCCGCTTTAGCGCGCGGGCGAGTTCGTCCTGCCTGTCGATCCAGTCCCTCGCGGCCATGCGCGGCTTTGGCCGGGCGCATGAGACTTCGCTGAGCAACGCGTAACTTACAAAAGCGCCGAACAATCCGGTCAACTGTGATCGCCGTGTCAGGCCAAGGTCTTCCGGATGGGCAGATTTTGGCATGTCAAAAGTCTGGGACATGGGAATGTTCCGGTATTGGTTGTCTGGTGGGTGGGAATAGCATCAAGCAGCACGCAGGGGTAGTTTCTCGGCAGGCCCGCCGCTCGCCAAAGCGCAAGTTGCCGCCGCTACCAAGGTTCCCAACACCAGTTGAAACGGAAAGGCGAGCCTGCGCATCCAATCGGGCAGGCTGATCACTTCGATCACATAGGGTTGGAACAACAGCACGGTGAGGAAGCCTGTCGCCAATGCCGCGATCACGGAAGTCGAAGTCCCGCGCCGGGTGAACATCGCCACGGCATAGACCCCCAACAGCCCTGAATAAGCAAAAGCCATCACTCCCAGCACGAAATCGAGCAGCGCCGCGCCAGTATAGCGCTGCCAGTAGTAAGAGAGGATCGACATGGCGAACAGTGCGAGGCCCAGAATGACACTGGCAATGCGCCCGGCGCGAACGAAGTGCTGTTCACTGCGCTGCTTGGCGAAGGGTCGGTAGAGATCACCCACCAGCACCGCCGACATCGAGATCAGCCCCGAATTGATCGCCGCCGCCGCGAT
>JANOYZ010000196.1:0-5205 GCA_031429135.1 Novosphingobium sp.
AAGCTGTTACTTCCTTTATTTATATACAGCCGGCAACTCACCTGGTTACCGGAGAAGAAAATGTCTTTCAATCCATCATTATTAAAATCACCAATGCCGACGCCTCCGCCCATATATCCAAATTCATTAATAAATGAATAAGAAGAGTCATTATCCTGAATGTCGTTTTTGAAAGTAATACCTGATTCGATACGCCGCATCGCTTCGATGTGATCACCCGAGAATCCATTGATTGAACGGCTCAATGCGTTTGAAATAGGACCCGACTCAATTGAATTCAGATTGTTCAGTTCAGCATTGAGGTGAAGTCGAATTTTCGAGGCAAGTTCGCTCCCGATTGGCATCGGATTAAGCGGATCAAGCTCTTTATTCGCCGCCGCTCCAAGCACAAATACTGTCTTCACAGACCTCCCCCTCACCCCACCGCATATTCCCGCACCAGCAGCCGTTCCGGGACATGCCACGCCGCCGAAATCCGCCGGATCATCGGCAGGGTGAGCGCGCGTTTGCGGCGTAGCACTTCGGTGGCGCGGCTGTTGCCGATCAGGGCGGCGAGGTCGGCGCGGGTGTGGCCTTCGTGGGCCATCGCCGCCTCGATCGCTTCGATCGGGTCCATCTCGTCGAGCGGCCAGCGCCGTTCCTCATAGGCTTCGACCAGCGTCGCCAGCACATCGAGCCGGTCGCCCGACGGCGTACCTTCGGCTGCGCCCCACAGCGCCTCGATCTCGCGCAGCGCGGCTTCGTGATCGGCGTCGGTCTTGATCGGTTTGATTTCCACAGCAGTCTCCTAAAACAATGTCACGGTGAGCGCGTCGATCCGGTCATATTCGGCATGGGTGCCGATGAACTTCACGAAGGCGATCCCGCGCCTGAAATCAAAGGCGACGATCAGGCGATAGTCGCCGCCCGCAACCTCGAACCTGACCCGCTCTCCATTGAGCGCTTTCGATTTCGAGTAAGCCGCCTGAACATCGTTCGCGCTGTGCCAGTCCGCCGCCTTTGCAACATTCTGCCAGTGGGTCAGCGAGGCCCTGGTCTCCGGATGCTTCTCCCAGAATGCAACCAGCGTACTCCGCGCGATAATTCTCATAGGGCATGATACGAATTCCCACTGCGGGAATCAAGTGGAGTTTTGGATATCACGGTGAGGCATTGCGGAGACGCTCCATATGGACACTCCCTCGCCCCTCCCCTATCATCCACCCATCCCCGGGGAGTCGTGTGACTGAGAGGGGCCGGTAACGCGGCCCGACCCGTTGAACCTGAACCCGTTAATACGGGCGGAGGGAGGGTCCGCACCGATGCGCTCCCCTATCCGCTTATGAGGAGCATGCGCATGGCCGACATCAATTCCAAAATCGAGATCGGCGTTACCACCGGCCCGATCCGCGGATCCAAGAAGATCCACGTCGGCTCGCCCAATAACCCTGATGTGCGCGTCGCCATGCGCGAGATTTATCTTGAGCCATCGAGCGGCGAGACGCCGGTGCGGGTCTATGATACCTCTGGCCCTTATACCGATTCCAATGTGCTGATCGACATCGCGGCGGGCCTCAAGGAACTGCGCGCTGACTGGATTCGCAGGCGCGGTGATGTCGAGGAAGTCACCCAGCGCGAAGTTCGCCCCGAGGATAACGGCCAGCTCGGTCCTGATCGCTCGGGCGGCGTTGCCCCCTTCCCCAATGTCCGCCGCACCGTGTTACGTGCCAAAGCGGGCGCAAACGTCAGCCAGATGCACTATGCCCGCCAGGGCATTATCACGCCTGAGATGGAATATGTTGCGGTGCGCGAAAACCTCGGCCGCGCGCGGCTCAAGGAATACAAGCGCGATGGTGAAAGCTTCGGCGCATCGATCCCCGACTATGTAACGCCCGAATTCGTCCGCGATGAAGTGGCGCGCGGCCGCGCGATCATCCCCTCCAACATCAACCATCCTGAATCAGAACCGATGGCGATTGGCCGCAACTTCCTCGTCAAGATCAACGCCAATATCGGCAACTCCGCCGTGGCGTCTGACGTTGCCTCCGAAGTCGACAAGATGGTCTGGTCGATCCGCTGGGGCGCGGACACGGTGATGGACCTCAGCACGGGGCGCAACATCCATGACACCCGCGAATGGATCGTGCGCAACTCGCCAGTGCCAATAGGGACAGTCCCTATTTACCAAGCCCTTGAAAAGGTTGGCGGCGTCGCCGAAGATCTGACCTGGGACATCTTCCGCGATACTCTGATCGAGCAGGCCGAGCAGGGCGTCGATTATTTCACCATCCACGCCGGTGTGCGCCTGCCCTATGTCCCGCTTGCCGCCAAGCGGATGACCGGCATCGTCAGCCGCGGCGGCTCGATCATGGCGAAATGGTGCCTGGCGCATCACAAGGAAAGCTTCCTCTACGAACGCTTTGACGAGATCACCGAGATCATGAAGGCCTATGACGTCGCCTATTCACTGGGTGACGGCCTGCGCCCCGGATCGATCTATGACGCCAATGACGAAGCCCAGTTCGCCGAGCTGTACACCCTTGGCGAACTGACCAAGCGCGCCTGGGCACAGGACGTGCAGGTGATGATCGAAGGCCCCGGCCATGTGCCGATGCACAAGATCAAGGAGAACATGGAAAAGCAGCTCGAAGCTTGCGGCGAAGCCCCGTTCTACACGCTCGGACCACTGACCACCGACATCGCGCCGGGGTACGATCACATCACCAGCGGCATCGGCGCGGCGCAGATCGGCTGGTACGGCACGGCGATGCTCTGCTACGTCACGCCCAAGGAACACCTTGGCCTGCCCGATCGCAACGATGTGAAAGTCGGCGTGATCACCTACAAACTCGCTGCCCACGCGGCTGACCTTGCCAAGGGGCATCCCGCTGCACAGGTGCGTGATGATGCGCTGAGCAAAGCCCGCTTCGAATTCCGCTGGCGCGACCAGTTCAACCTCAGTCTCGATCCCGACACCGCCGAGCAATACCACGACCAGACGCTGCCGGCTGAGGGGGCAAAGACCGCGCACTTCTGCTCGATGTGCGGGCCGAAGTTCTGCTCGATGAAAATCAGTCAGGAAGTGCGGGAGTTTGCCGCCAAGCAGAACACCGGCGTCGACGCGTTCATCGCTGCCGAGAACGCCCAAAAGCATGCGCCGAGCGATGCCGAAGCCGGAATGCAGGCGATGAGCGAGACGTTCAAGCAAAAGGGCGGAGAACTCTATCTGCCAGCGGAGGATTAGCGCCCTCTCACCTCCATCCGCACCGGCCAAAGACTCCGCTTGCGATAATTACAACAGCGTTATAGCATATTCCCCAGACCTGATCAGATCAGGCAGATAATAAGAGGATTGTGATGCGGAAAATTCTTGGTTGTGTACTTGCTGTGGCTGCTCTGGCGGCTGGCACTTCGGCTCAGGCAGCTCCTTCGGCAGCAGCGCAGGCGCGGGCCAATGCCCAGGCAGTGCGGGCAGCGGCCAAGGTTGTGATCCAGACCAGGGGCAGCACTGAAGCGGTCGCCGATCTCAGGTCAGCAGTACAGACGGTTATGGCCGATGTTCAGGCTATCCGCACAGATACCAGCGCCACGCAGCAGGATCTGGCCGCCGCACGCTTTGAGGCCACTGTTACGCGCAACACGCTGAACACGCTCAAAGCTATTGCCGCCGCCGCGAAGGCACGTAGAGGCGGTTGATCCCCCGGATCAGGCATGGCGCAGCAGTTGCACGGTTTCGCGCGGCAGCTGCACTGACGCTCACCCCGATACTGGCATCGGGATTGTGGGCGGTGCCTGCATGCGCGCAAAGCAGGGATGTCGAAGAATCGCTTAGCCTGCGTGACGATGATGCCGAAAACGGGCTGACGCTGTCTGCCGGGATCGATTTTTCGACCGGCCATTATGGCGAGGTCGACAGCACCGATATCCTGATCGTGCCAATCAATTTGCGGCTGCGGACCAGTGATCGGTTCAGCATCTCGGTCAGCATGCCCTATGTGCGCATTTCGGGAAGCAATGTCGTGCTCGGCCCCGATGGCAAGCCGCTGCCGGGCCTGCCCACCGCGCGATCGGTTCGGTCGGGGATCGGCGACGTGTCGCTGAGCGGAACCTATGCACTTCTGGCGGGTGACAGCCCGTGGATGGTGGATGTCACGGCGCGGGTCAAACTGCCGACATCGCCGCGCGCGCGCGGGCTTTCCACCGGCAAGACCGACTTTTCAGCCTCGGCCGAAATCACCTATGTTACCGGGCAATGGGCACCCTTCGCCAGCATCGGCTATCGCCTGCCCGGCAAGCTGCCCGGAGTGGGGCTGCGCAATTCGCTCACCGCATCGGTTGGCACCAGCTGGATTTCGGGCAAGAACGCAGTAATTCTGTCTTATGATTTTGAGCAGGCGATCAGCCCGTTGTCCGAAGACGGCCA
Organism: Novosphingobium sp.; assembly: GCA_031429135.1. Classification (GTDB taxonomy): domain Bacteria; phylum Pseudomonadota; class Alphaproteobacteria; order Sphingomonadales; family Sphingomonadaceae; genus Novosphingobium. The sequence goes on from JANOYZ010000196.1 coordinate 4,403, forward strand.
CAGCCTGTTCCTCGCCTACAGCCTCCCGGCCAGCAAAGCTCTGCGTGTGACGCTATACGGCATCGCCGGCCTATCTCAGGGCAGCCCGTCAGTCGAAGGCGGCTTGCTGCTGAGCATGCGGTTGTAAAGCGGGACTTTTATTTCCGGGGCTTGCTATAGTGTGCCTGCGCAGGGCGCGTGGCCTGACGGAAACGGTGATTGATCACGTTGCCACTGTTATTCGGCACAATCAGACCCAAAACCGTCCGCACAAACCGCAACCTTGGCAGTGGCCACCGAATTCCCTGCCCCCGAGTTTTCACCGCACCGCCGAACAGGATACGCCGGTCCATATCCCAAAAAATTTGCCAGGGGGCCTGTAAGCCGGGTTCTGTAGCGCGGACGGTATCTCGCCAAGTTTCCTTGGGAGACCCTTTCCGCACTGGCAGCCATTCCTCTAGGCCTTGCGTTGCCGCAAGGCTCAAGCAACCAACCCGGGCGATCCAGCGCGAAACACGCCTGCTGTGGACCTTGTCTTGCGACTCGGGCCGCAGCGCGCCGCCCCTATTCGGTCTTGCTCCGGGTGGGGTTTACCATGCCGCTGCTGTTACCAGCAACGCGGTGCGCTCTTACCGCACCCTTTCACCCTTACCCTGATTTGCATCGGGGCGGTCTGCTCTCTGTGGCACTATCCCTAGGCTTCGCAGCAAGCTGCTCGCCCGGCGGGCGTTACCCGCCACCCTTGTTTCGTGGAGCCCGGACTTTCCTCGTCCCTCAACCCGCTCATCCTGAGCTTGTCGAAGGACACGGCTGCCCGGCCCCCT
>JANOYZ010000197.1:0-5758 GCA_031429135.1 Novosphingobium sp.
ACTTCGGACTACGACAAGGAAAAGCTGCAGGAACGTCTGGCCAAGCTGGCTGGCGGTGTTGCCGTGATCAAGGTTGGCGGCGCTTCGGAAGTCGAAGTGAAGGAGCGCAAGGATCGCGTCGATGACGCTCTCCATGCCACCCGCGCTGCGGTTGAAGAAGGCATCGTCCCCGGCGGCGGCACGGCTCTGCTCTACGCCACCAAGGCACTGGCCGGCATGAAGGGCGCGAACGATGATCAGACCAAGGGCATCGATATCGTCCGCAAGGCGATCCAGACCCCGCTCCGTCAGATCGCCAGCAATGCCGGTCATGACGGTGCTGTGGTATCGGGCAATCTGCTGCGCGAAGATGATGAAACGCAGGGCTTCAACGCCGCAACCGACGTCTATGAGAACCTCGTTGCCACCGGGGTGATCGATCCGACCAAGGTTGTTCGCATTGCGCTGCAGGATGCCGCTTCGGTGGCCGGACTGCTGATCACGACCGAAGCCGCGATTGCTGAAAAGCCGGACGACAAGCCTGCCATGGGCGGCATGCCCGGCGGCGGCATGGGCGGCATGGGTGACATGGGCTTCTAAAGCCAGGCAACTCACGCAGACAAAAATGGGCCGGGGGAGCAATCCTCCGGCCCTTTTCTTTGCCACAATTGGCCGAAATCTGCCTTATTCCTAGGGCACTACGCATTTGCCCGCTGCTGAGCACCGCTTCGTCGCGCAGCGGTTGAGCGAAAATTGTGATCGATACAGTATTTGTAAACCGGACTGGGGGTAGATTACCTATTGTGATGAGCCGAGTGATTTCTCGATCTGTGCTGATGCTGGCAGCAGCGGTGACGCTGGCCGGTGCATTGGCTGGTACTGCACATGCCTCGAGCGCCGGATCGCTGGAAGCCGAATTCGATACGGCTTTCATCAAGCAGCAAACCACTACCGCCAAATTTCAGCCCGCTAAACTGCCACCCGCTAAACTGCCAGTAGTGCGCAAGGGCATTCCGGCAGCCATCGCGTTGGTTGCACTCACACCGGTTCGCCCCAGCTATAGCGCGCCCGTGTTTGCCACGCCTCTCGAAGCTGCCATCGCCTCGCTGGCCGAAGGCTCGCAAGGCCGGATCGGTGTTGCGGCGATTGATCTGGCCAGCGGGCGCACCGTCGCCGTGCTTGGCGATCAGCCGTTCCCGATGGCGAGCACCAGCAAGATTGCGATTGTCGCCACTTTCCTCGCCGGGGTTGATTCAGGGCGCTACAGGCTGACCGATCAGTATCCGATGCTGCGGCCGGTGGCCTCGAAGAAGTTTTCCAGCCTGACCGCTCCGGTGCGCGCGGGTGAGATGCGAAGCGCGCTGGACCTGATAGAGCTGACCATCGCCCGCAGCGATAATCATGCCACCGATGCCTTGCTCGCTGCTGTCGGCGGCCCCCAGGTGGTGACGAACTGGGTGCAATCGAACACCGGTATAACCGAATTCCGGCTTGATCGCACGATCGCGACACTGGTTCGCGATGACGGGGCGATCAATCCTGCGGTCAATATCGACAAGCGGGACAGCGTCACCCCGCTGGCCATGGTTCGCCTGCTTTCGGGCATCTATCGCGGCCAGTGGCTCAGCCCGGCGAGCAGCGAAGTGCTGATGGGCGCGATGAGCCGGACCGTGACTGGTAAAACCCGCATTCGCGGCCTGCTGCCCGAAGGCACCCAAGTGGCGCACAAGACCGGCACTCTGGCCAATACGGCAAGCGATGTCGGCTTTATCCGCACTCCCGATGGCCGTGAACTGGCAGTGGCGATCTATGTCACCGGCCAGGGCGGCAAGGCAGAGCGCAATGCGCGAATCGCCTCACTGGCACGTGCCATCTACGATGGCTATCTTGCCGAAGCATCAAGCCAGCGCCGCGCTGCACTGAACTGAGGCGCAGTGTCTGCTGCTGTAGCGGATAGGCTATGACCAGACGGCGCTCTGCCCGCTGACGCAATATTCTCGGATTTGTCGTCGCTCCACGTTTCTCGCAGACAAAGAAAAAGGCGCACGAGGGATGTCCCTCGCGCGCCCGATTCTTTAAGCCAGAAGGCGTATCTTGCCGTTAGGCGAAGATTACATCTTCGGAGCTTCGCTCGCAGCAGCCGTAGCGGCTTCGGTCGAGGCGGCTTCGGTCGAAGCGGCTTCGGTGGTTGCGTCAGCAGCAGGAGCTTCACCGCCCTTGCAAGCCGAGAGAGAAAGAATGCCGGCGGTCGCAGCAGCGACGAGAACGAACTTGCGCATGAATGTAATCCTTGAACAGCGAGTGGACCCCGTTCGGTTCGATACGCACAGGTATCGGGGGCCGACCGGAAAGCCTACCTATGAGGTAGACTTCACGCGCCAAATAATAGGCTTGCGTCCGCGATGCAAGCGCTAGTCGCTGTCCTGCGGATAACAGGAGCCTATAATGGCGGATTTCCGCCGATTTTTATTCACTATCATGTAAATGTGGCAATGTGATGGCCATGTTTTGGCCCCGAAAATCTGTTTTCAGCGGCTGGCGTGATGCGGCGATGCTGCTAGATTCGCCTTTATGGAGCCACAACAACACCTCTATCTGGTCGATGGATCGGCCTATATCTTCCGCGCCTATCACCGCCTACCGCCGCTCACCAACCCGCAGGGTGTGCCCGTCGGTGCGGTCTATGGTTACACCACCATGTTGTGGAAATTGGCCGAAGATCTGCACAAGGCCGATGGCCCGACGCATCTCGCCGTGGTGCTCGACAAGGCCGGAACCAGCTTTCGCAATGCCATGTACAGTCAGTACAAGGCGAATCGCCCGCCTGCACCCGAAGATCTGCGGCCCCAGTTTCCGCTGATTCGCGATGCGACTCGCGCGTTTTCCTTGCCGATGATCGAGGAAGATGATGTCGAGGCGGACGATATGATCGCCTCCTACGCCCGCGCTGCGACGACACGGGGCTGGGCGGTCACCATCGTCTCATCGGACAAGGACCTGATGCAGCTGATCGGGCCTGATGGAGCCGGCGGCAAAATCGATATGCTCGATACGATGAAAAATATCCGCATAGACACGCCCGAAGTGGTCGAGAAATTCGGCGTCGAGCCGGTGCTGGTGGGCGATGTGCTGGCGCTGATGGGCGATTCTGCGGATAATGTCCCCGGTATTCGCGGCATCGGCCCGAAGACTGCGACCAAGTTGATCCAGGAATTTGGCGATCTTGAAGCCACGCTGGCTGCTGCGCCCGATATGAAGCCCAGCAAAATGCGCGACAGCTTGATCGAACAGGCCGATATGGCGCGGCTATCGCGGCGGCTGGTGCAGCTCAAGGAAGATTGCCCGCTGCCGATGGCGCTTGATGATTTCAAGCTGGGGGAGATTCCGCACGAGCCGCTGATCCCCTTCCTGACCGAGCATGGCTTTACCAGTTTGCTCAAGCGGCTGGGTGATGGGCGCGGCAGCCCTGAACGCACGACCAGGCTCAATCCTGCCAAACTGGTCAACGCCTCGGCACCGGCAGCGTCGTCCAGCCGTCAGGCGCTTCCTGGCCTGCCGCCGGTCGATCATTCCGCTTACCAATGCGTTCAAACAAGCCAGGCGCTGGCAAGCTGGATCGAACGGGGCTTTGCTGCCCGGCTGCTGGCCTTCGATACCGAAACCTCTGCGCTGGATGCCATGCGCGCCGATCTGGTCGGGATCAGCCTGGCGCTCGGGCCTAATGACGCCTGCTATATCCCGCTCGGCCATGGCGGCACCGATATGTTTTCCGACAAGCCGCAGCAGATAGATCGTGCCGAGGCGCTGGCCATGCTCAAGCCCTTGCTGGAAAGCGATGCGGTGCTGAAAGTTGGCCAGAACGCCAAGTACGATCTCAATGTGCTGGTGCGCTATGGGATCAATGTCGGCCCGATCGACGATACCATGGTGATGAGCTTCGATCTCGATGCCGGGCGCGGTGAGGATGGTATCGGAGGGGGGCATGGCATGGACGAGCTGGCAATGCGTCATCTTGGCCACACCTGCATCGCTTTCAAAGAGGTTTGCGGTACGGGGAAAAAGACGATCTCCTTCGCCGAAGTCCCGCTGGACCGTGCCACGCAATATGCCGCCGAGGATGCAGACGTCACCTGGCGGCTGCACAAGGTGTTCAAGGCGCGGCTTTCCGAGGAAGCGGCAACGCGCGTCTATGAACGGGTGGACCGTCCGCTGGTGCCGGTGGTCGCCGCTATGGAGCGCAATGGCATCAAGGTCGATCGTGAGCGATTGGCCCGGCTGTCGGGCGAATTCGCTGTGGCCATCGGCGCGCTGGAAGGTGAGATACACGCCCTTGCCGGACAGGAATTCACCATCGGCAGTCCCAAGCAGCTGGGTGACATCCTGTTCGACAAGCTGGGCTACAAGGGCGGCAAGAAGGGCAAGAGCGGGCAATATTCCACCGACCTGTCGGTGCTCGAAAAGCTGGTGGACGAAGGCGCGGAAGTCGCCGCCAAGGTGCTCGAATGGCGGCAGCTCAGCAAACTACGCTCGACCTATACCGAGGCGTTGCAGGCGGCGATCAATCCCGACACCGGGCGAGTCCACACCAGTTACTCACTGGTCGGCGCGCAGACCGGGCGGCTTTCCTCGACCGAGCCGAACCTGCAGAACATCCCGATCCGCACCGAGCTTGGCCGCCAGATCCGCGATGCTTTCGTGGCTGAACCGGGGAATGTCCTGCTGGCCGCCGATTACAGCCAGATCGAGCTGCGGCTGGCGGCGCATATGGCCGATGTGCCCGAACTCAAGGAAGCCTTCGCGGCAGGTGAGGACATTCACGCCCGCACCGCCAAGGAACTGTTCGGCGAATCGAACCGCGAAACGCGCGGGCGGGCCAAGACGATCAACTTCGCCATCCTCTATGGCATCAGCCGCTGGGGTCTTGCGCCGCGCCTGGGCGTCACGGCAGACGAGGCGCAGGCGATGATCGATCGCTATTTCGAGCGTTTTCCCGGCATCCGCCGCTATATCCATTCAACCATCGAGGGAGTGCGCGAACGCGGCTATTCGGAAACCCTGTTCGGGCGCAAATGCTGGTTTCCGCGTATCTCGTCGCAAAACGGCGCCGAACGCCAAGGCAGCGAGCGCGCCGCAATCAACGCGCCGATCCAGGGGACGTGTGCCGACATCATCAAGCGCGCCATGGTGCGGATGGGACCGGCGCTGGCCGAAGCCGGGCTGAGTCAGGTGCGGATGCTGTTGCAGGTGCACGACGAACTGGTGTTCGAACTGCCCGAAGGCGATGTCGCAGCAGCCAGCGCAGTGATCGAGCGGGTGATGGCGGAGGCGGCGGAGCCTGCGGTGCGGCTGGATGTGCCGCTGGGGGTCGAGATCGGTACGGGGCCGAGCTGGGGGGCGGCGCATTGAGGGCGAATTTAACTTGCAAATAATATCAAAAACGGTATAGTCGGCATGTGGACTGTCATATACGCAAATGATGTCGCCGAGGCCGAGATCGAAGAATTGCCACAAGATACGCGGGCAAGCTTCCTGCGGATTGTCGATATGATTGTTGCCAACGGGCTGGAGCGCATGCGCGAGCCCTATGTGAAACATATCGAAGGCAAGATTTGGGAAATGCGGCTGAAAGGACGTGATGGCATTGCCCGGTCGCTTTATGTCACGGTAACCGGACGCCGGGTGGTAGTTCTCCGTAGTTTCGTCAAGAAGACGGAAAAGACACCGCGACGCGAGATCGAGATCGCCCTCGGACGGGCAAAGGAGGTCAAATGAGCCGGAC
>JANOYZ010000198.1:0-16123 GCA_031429135.1 Novosphingobium sp.
CGCCGGAGAAGATCGGAATAGTGGCGCGGACACCCGCCGAGGCGCTGGTCAGCCGCTGATCAAGCGTTCCGGGTGGAACCAGACCGCCACCCAGAGTGCCAAGATAATCGGTGTGATCGAGCGAGGTGAACACGCTGATGCGCGGCAGCCGTCCGGCACCTGCACCATTGGCATCGAAGCCTGCGGCCTTTGACCTCTCGCGCGCGGCGATGAGATCGGGGTTGTCCTCCAGCGCGACGTCTTCGGCATCGTTGGGACCGGCGGGCATTCCGGGCAGCGGTGGCGGCGCTTGCAGAGCAACCGGCGCTCGGCCGACGAACTGGATATAGCGTTCGCGGCTGGCAGCCAGGGTTGCTTCGGCGCTGCGCATGGCGCTTCTGGCGGTAGCAAGGCGTGATTGCGACTGAGCCACATCGGTACGGGTGAGATCACCAATCTCGAAACGGTCACGCGTCGATTGCAGATTGACCTCAAGCACGGAAACATTCTTGCGCCTGAGGCCGACAATGGCCTCGTCCTTGATGACATCGAGATAGGCGGCGACCACGCCTGAGAATATACCGCTTTCGGTGCCGCGCAGATCGGCGCGTCCGGCCTTCACGCGGGTTTCGGCGGCGCGCATGGCGTTCTTGACCGCACCGCCCGAATAGACCGGTACGCTCAGATTGGCACCGGCGGTGAACAGCCGGTCAGGACCGGAGGCAGAGCTTTTCTGCAGTTGCTCGTTATAGCTGGCTGATCCGGAGAGCGATGGCAGCCCAGCCGCGCGGGCAATCGGCACACCCTCGTCAACCGCGCGCTGGCTGGCCCTAGCGGCCTGGAGTGAAGGGTTGGTGTTATAGGCGCTGATCAATGCCTCGCGCAGATCGTCGGCAAGAGCTGGCGTACTGAGAAGAGCAAAACTGCCGCCCAATAGCAGCGCAAACCGCAGACTCATGCTCAGAAGCTCCATCGTTGTGTTGCAGCGAATTCGGCGAGTACCGGCATGCCGATCTCGGCTACCGGCAAGAGCGCGATGGCTCCCGCCGATTTGCGACCAACGGCAAGCCTGGTGACCCCGCGCTCCACCACGCCGGTAACGATTCTGCCGTTATCGGCAAGCATTACCGCGATCCCGGCGGGAAGCTGCTCCGCTGCGCCATCGATCAGGATCAGCGAATAAGGCCCGCCTTTTTTGCGTGCGGCGGCATCTGCGGGTGAAAGGAGTGCCACATCGCAGCCCATATGCTTGATCAGAGCGGCGAGATAACCACCGGCAGAAACCACCAGCACCTTTTCACCAGCCACCGGAGCGGCTTCCATCAGCATCCGGCCTTGCACCAGCGGAGCAGCCAGACTGTGTCCGCTATCCAGTGGCAGCGCGCGATCAATATAGGCATTGGCTTTCACGGCATGGGGTACAAAATTTTCGCGCGCCACTTTGCCGAATGCGGCAAGCACGGCAGGATCATTCACGCCGCTGACCCGGAGCTGGCTGTCGATCATCGCGCGGCGCGCTACAGATTGCGACATTGGTGCGGGTCGCTCATCGAGCATGGTCATCAAATCACTTCCCTTTCGCGGGCGCTGTATTGCATATATAATACAGCCACGCAATCGCTTGCCTTCTAATCGAAGGGCCGCGCCGCGCCAAGAGCTTTGCGAATGTTGCTCCATGCTTTGACGTTTGGCGCTTTGCGGGCCTATGGCAGCGGCGAATCTGACCGTTGCAACAAGGGAGCGCTCCATGTCTCAGCCGACAACCGATATGGTGACCATCCGCGAGGAAGACCTGATCGAAAGCGTCGCCGATGCGCTGCAATATATCAGTTATTACCATCCGATGGATTATATCCGCGCGCTGGGGGTGGCCTATGAGGCTGAACAAGGCCCGGCGGCCAAGGACGCTATCGCCCAGATCCTGACCAACAGCCGGATGTGCGCCGAAGGGCACCGGCCGATCTGTCAGGACACCGGCATCGTCAATGTGTTCATCGCCTGGGGGCAGGACTGCCGGTTGGGTTCCGACAAGTCGCTGCAGGATGTGGTCGATGAAGGCGTGCGCCGCGCCTATCTCAACCCCGAAAACAAGCTGCGCGGTTCGATCCTGACCGACCCCGCTTTCACCCGCCGCAACACGCGCGATAACACGCCTTGCGTGCTTCATGTCGATATGGTGCCGGGCAAGACAATCTCGGTCGATGTCGCGGCCAAGGGCGGCGGCAGTGAGAACAAGTCCAAGTTCAAGATGATGAACCCCAGCGATTCGATTGTCGATTGGGTGCTCGAAATGCTGCCGCAGATGGGCGCGGGCTGGTGCCCGCCGGGGATGCTCGGCATTGGCATCGGCGGCACGGCAGAGCACTGCATGCTGCTCGCCAAACAGTCGCTGATGGAGCCGATCGACATGGCCCAGCTCAAACTGCGCGGGGCCCAGAACGATATCGAGGCGTTGCGCATCGAGATTTTTGATAAGGTCAATGCGCTCGGCATCGGCGCGCAGGGGCTGGGTGGGCTATCGACCATTCTCGATGTCAAGATTGTCGACTGGCCGTGCCATGCGGCTGGCAAGCCCATTGCCATGATCCCCAACTGCGCCGCCACACGTCACGCCCACTTCACCCTCGATGGCTCGGGGCCGACCTATCTTGAAACCCCCAAGCTCGATGAGTGGCCCGATGTTCACTGGACGCCCGACAAGGCAGCCAAGAAGGTCAATCTCGATGCGCTGACCCAGGCCGAAGTGTGCAGCTGGAAGCAGGGTGACCGGCTGCTGCTCAATGGCAAGATGCTCACGGGCCGCGATGCCGCGCACAAACGCATTCAGGATATGCTCGCCAAGGGCGAGTCCCTGCCGGTCGAGTTCCGCAATCGCGCGATCTATTATGTCGGTCCGGTCGATCCGGTGCTCGGTGAAGTCGTCGGCCCGGCTGGCCCCACGACGGCCACACGCATGGACAAGTTCACCGACATGATGCTCGATCTTGGTCTGCTGGCGATGATCGGCAAGGCCGAGCGCGGACAAGGCGCGACCGAAATTATTGCCAAGCACAAAGTGGCTTACCTGATGGCGGTCGGCGGCGCGGCCTATCTGGTGGCGCGCGCCATTCGCGAGGCGAAGGTCGTGGCCTTTGAAGACCTCGGCATGGAAGCGATCTACGAATTCACCGTCGAGGATATGCCGGTAACGGTGGCGGTCGATAGCGAAGGCAACAATGTCCACCAGATCGCCCCGCTGGTGTGGCAGGAAAAGATCGCGCGTGAACATCTGCTCGGCTGAGCCATACACTTGGTTGAGGCAGGCACTTGGTTGAGGCAGGCACTTGGTTGAGGCAGGCAATCGTTCGACCAACGCCTGCCACACCTCGACCAACTTGCTGGCCATGACCGCGCCTGAACGGCTAGGCTTGGGGCTTATGGACGAAAGCCACACTCCCGCCCCCAGCGTTCCGGTGCGCATCGTGCTCGCGTCGATTGGCGGGCTGTGGCTATGTTATTTCGTGCTGATCACCTTGCGCAACATGGTGACGGATGACGAATATCTGCTGGAAATGAGCCAGCGGCGCGGTGTGGTGATGATCGCCGGTATCGGCATCACGCTGCTGGCCTGGACCATCATCCGGCTGTTTGACAAGCACCGGCTGGGGGTGCGGATCGGTGCGGCACTGATCATCATGCTGCCCGCCGCGCTGGCGCTGGCGATGATCAACCAGCAGGTTTTTGCCTCGCTCGAGCGCCGGATGAATGAGCGTTTCGCCAATCCCACCGCAGTCAATGTACGCCATGACAGTTCGGGCAATGTGCTGATCGACATCCCCGATCCGCCATCGATGCCGCGCGCCCAGATTGAATCCATCCAGAAAAAGCTCGATGAGCAGGGGTTGTGGCGCCAGCTGACCGATCTGGCAATTTCGCGCTATTTCCTGCTGCTTGCCTGGGCGGCGCTTTATCTCGCCCTGCTCAATGCCGCACAGGCGCGCGCTGCCGAGCGGCGTGAGGGCGAATACCGCCGCGCCGCCAAGGCCGCCGAACTGCAATCGCTGCGCTATCAGATCAACCCGCATTTCCTGTTCAACACGCTCAATTCACTGTCGGCGCTGGTGATGACGGGGAAGGACAAGGCCGCAGAAGAGATGATCCAGACGTTGGCGACATTCTATCGCCGGGGTCTGGCTGATGATCCCACCGCCGATCATCCGCTGTCCGAAGAAATCGAACTGCAACGGCTCTATCTTGAAATCGAAGCGCTGCGCTTTCCTGAAAGGTTGCTGCTCTCAGTCGATGTTTCGGAGCAGCTGGGCAATGTCCCGGTTCCGGGCATGATCCTGCAACCGCTGGTTGAAAATGCGGTGAAATATGGCGTTTCGCGCAGCAGAAAACCGGTGACGATCACCATTGCCACTACGGCTGAATTCGGGCGGCTGGTGATTGCTGTTTCAGATAACGGGCCGGGCGCTGATCCCGGCAGCCATGGCCTTGGTATCGGCCTCGCCAATGTCCGCGACCGGTTGCAGGCGCGCTATGGCGATCTGGCCTCGCTCACCGCAGCCCCATATCCGGGGGGCTACCGGGTCGAGCTCCGCTTGCCGATGTCATGACCGGGGACGCCGCCACCGTGGAGCAAACCTTGCGCACACTTATTGTCGATGATGAGCCGCTGGCTGTCGAGCGGTTGCAAGCCCTGTGTCGCCAGATCGGCGGGCTGGAAGTTGTCGGCACCGCCAATGACGGCGCGACTGCGCTGCGTGAGGTGGGAGCATTGGCGCCAGACGTTGTCCTGCTCGATATGACCATGCCCGAACTCGACGGTCTTGGTGTCGCCCGCGCGTTGGCCAGAACGGAAAATCCACCAGCACTGGTCTTTGTCACCGCGCATGACAGTTTCGCCGTCGAAGCCTTTGATCTTGATGCGGTGGACTATGTGCTCAAGCCGGTTTCGCCCGAGCGGCTGGGCCGGGCGATTCAGCGCGCCATGGCGCAACGTACTGCAGCGCGCGGCGAAGACCGTTCGCGCTCACCTTCACCGTGGATCGGCGAATTCTGGGTGCCCTATCGTTCTGAGCTGCTGCGTATCGCCGCCAGCGATGTTGACCGGATAGATGCCGAGCGCGATTATGTCCGGCTTCATGTCGGCCAGAAAGATGGAATTTCGCGCAGTTATCTGCTGCTGCAGACCGTCTCGGGTCTGGAAGAGCGGCTCGATCCGGCGATGTTCATGCGCCTGCACCGCTCAACGATCCTGCGCCGCGACCGGATCATCGGGCTGCGTCATGATGGACTGGGAGTCTGGTCTGCCGAGCTTTCCGATGGCAGCGCCGTGCGCATCGGGCGGACCTATCTGGCCAAGGCCAAAGCGATGGCGGGGCGATAAGCGGGCCAGTCGATAACGTTGGAAAATCCGCCCCGGCCGGGGGACTATTCCGGCCGGGGCGCAAGGCTGATTGTTGGCCTATAGTCGTTCGGGGTTCAGCCGCCCTTGCCAACGCGAACTTGGTACTCTTCCACCTTAGCCAGCACTTGCTGACGGACACCAGCGATGCAGGCGCGCGAGGGAATGCGCGAACCGGTGAGTTGTTCTGCGGCGCAGATGCGATTTGCGGCGTTGCGGATGCGGTCTTCGAGCGTCGCTTTTCCGGCGGCGTTATCAAGGTCGAGATCGGTGAATTTGACGGCAGTGGGATTGGCCAGTGTAGCCTTGGCTAAAGCTGGGCTGGCGATTCCAAGCGGGGCGGCCAGAAGGGCAAATGCCAGGGCGGCAGAGACAGGTTTCCTCATTGTCACTATCCTTATGCAGATCGCGGCGGGGGAGTTCCGCGCAATTGCTGGATAGCCCATGCGCCGAGCGACTGCGCGTCAGGCTCGACCGGGGTCGGCGCGGAACTGATGGGCGGCGCGTCAGATCGACGAACGGGCGATCAAGCACGGTGAATGCCTGGCCAGTCAGGCCTTTGTGGCTGTGCCGCTTCCACCTAGGCGGAACATACTTTAAGACTGGCCGCAGACCATGGCACTGACTTTTCTCTTCCTGCTCGGCATTGCCAATTTCGCGCTGCACAAGGCGGTGCTGGAAAGCGGCCACCCTCTGATCGCGCAATTACCTGCATTGTTCCGCAGCCCGCGCGGACAGATCAGTCTGCTCATCGAATTTCTGCTGCTGCTCGGCACCATGCTGATGGCAGCGAATGGGGCAAGTGAATGGCTTTGGGGTTATGCTGCCTATTCCTCACTCAATGGTATGTCAGCGTGGTTGATCCTGACTCGGCGCGTCTGAACCTGGGCGTGTAAAAAACGGGGTGCTGTGAAAATGCTTGCGTTGATCTGCGCGCTCCTGTCTGCGCTGACGTGATGACCAAGCCGCTTGTCCTGTTCCATGTCAGCGATATCCACTTCGGGCTGGAGGATCGCCACGCGCTGGATCGCTTTGCCGCAGATGTTGCCGATGAGCGCCCAGCTGCGGTGCTCTGCACCGGCGATCTCACCATGCGGGCGCGGCACCGCGAATATGCGGCGGCGGCTGAATATCTGAGCGCCCTGCCCGCGCCGGTAATGGTGGAGCTGGGCAATCACGATATGCCTTATTTCAACCCGTTCGAGCGGATGTTCGATCCCTTGCGGCGCTATCGAAAGCTTGAAGCTGCCGTGGCAGGGAAGCTCGATCTTCCCGGTATCGGCCTTACATCGCTCAAGACCTCGGCGGCGGCGCAATGGCGGCTGAACTGGTCAAAGGGCAGCATTGCCCAGGCCGATCTCGATGCGGCACTGCGTCGCCTTGCCAGCCAGTCCGGCCAAGGGCTGCGGCTGGTAACCTGCCACCACCCGCTGATCGAGGCTGATACTGAGGCCACCGCTTCAACCCGGGGTGGCAGGGAGGCGCTTGCAGCCCTTGCCCAAGCCGGTGCCGATGTGGTGCTTTCGGGACATGTCCATGATGCTTTTGACTTGCAGGTCGAAGCAGGCGGGCGGATGATCAGGATGATCGGAGCAGGCACCCTGTCGCGCCGTTTGCGCGCCACTGCACCGAGTTATAACCGGCTGGAGTGGTCGCCAGCAGCAGGCCTTTCAGTGCGCGCGATTCCGCTCGGCTAAGACTTGGCGCACGATCCCCAACCGGGGATAGAAGCCGCACCAAAGTTGCTTCGCCGAAGCGCGCTTATTACCAACCACGATCAGAGTTGGATGGGGTCGCGCTGAATGACGGAAGCTGTTCAAGCCATGTTCTGGGTTAAGGCCTATGCCAAGGCGCTGCGGCTTCACCAGTGGCTTAAAAACGCGCTGATTTTTCTGCCGGCGCTGGCGGCGCACCGTCTGGAATTGCCCGTTATCTTGCTCGCCGCCCAAGCCTTTCTGTCCTTTAGTCTGACGGCTTCTGCGGTCTATGTGCTCAATGACCGGATCGACCTGACGGCTGATCGCGCCCACCCTCGCAAACGTGAACGGCCTTTCGCCTCCGGGGCGATTCCGGTTTCACATGGCAAATGGATGATCGCCGCACTGCTGATCGCCGCACTCGCGCTGGCACTGCCGCTCGGCCGTGATTTCATCTCGGTCATGGTGCTCTATTTCGCCGCGACCACCACCTATAGCTTCTACCTCAAGCGCAAGCTGATCGCCGATATCTGCATGCTGGCCGCGCTTTATACGGTTCGTATTCTGGCCGGCGGGGTGGCCACAAACATTCCGCTGTCGGTGTGGCTGCTGGCTTTTTCGATGTTCTTCTTCATGTCACTCGCCGCGATCAAGCGTCAGGCGGAACTGGTTGACGGTGTGGCATCGGGCGTCGTCAAAGCGCAGGGCCGGGGCTATCATGTCGATGATCTGCCGCTGGTTTCGCAGATGGCGATATCTTCGGGCTATGTCTCGGTGATGGTCTTTGCGCTCTATCTCAATTCCGCGAATGTCGGGGATCTGTATCGCAATCCCGTGCTGTTGTGGGGTATCTGCCCGGTGTTGCTTTACTGGATCAGCCGCATGGCAATGATTGCGCATCGCGGCATGATGCATGATGATCCGGTGGTCTTCGCGGTCAAGGACCGCACCAGCCAGTTCTGCGGCTTGCTGGTGCTGGTCTTTGGTTTAACCGGCACCTTGTTGTGACGCTGACCACGCTGATCCTGCGTTATTCCGCATTCGCCGTGATCGCCACGCTGGCAAATCTGGCGATGCAGCGATTGGTGCTGGGGTTTGGTGCTGGGGCTTTCATTTTCGCCGCTGCGGTGGGTGCCGGGACTATGACCGGGCTGGTGATCAAATATGTGCTCGATAAACGCTGGATCTTTGCTGACATCGGCAGCGGACTGAGGGACCACGGGCGCAAATTCACGCTCTATACCGTGATGGGGCTGGTCACGACCTTGATCTTCTGGGGCAGCGAGACGGCATTCTGGCTGGCGTGGCGCAGCGATGTGATGCGGGAGACCGGAGCGGTGCTGGGCCTCGCCATCGGCTATGTCGTCAAATATCAGCTTGATCGGCGCTTTGTTTTTACTGGCGACAATCTCGCACAAGGGGGCACGGCGTGAAGCTTGCGGGCTGGGGCCGTTTTCCGGTCAGCGAATGCCGGGTCGAGGCGGCGCGCTGCGAGGCTGATGTGCTGGCGCTGGCTGGTAATGGCGATGTCATCGCGCGGGGCAATGGCCGCGCTTATGGCGATAGCGCCGCAAACCCGCGCTGCACTATCGACATGCGGAAGATGAACCGGATGATCGCCTTTGATACGGCGACCGGCCAGCTCGCCGCAGAGGCGGGTGTGCTGCTGGGCGATGTCATCGACACCTTCTTGCCGCGCGGCTGGTTTCCTGCGGTGACACCGGGGACCAAATTCGTCTCGCTGGGCGGTGCGATCGCGGCGGATGTACACGGCAAGAACCACCACAAGCACGGCAGCTTCGGCAGCTTCGTTGACTGGATCGAAATTTGCGGGGCTGATGGACAGGTCCGTCGCTGTTCGCGCAGCGAAAACACCGAGCTGTTTGCCTGGACGCTTGGCGGAATGGGCCTCACCGGCGTAATTCTGCGCGCAGCCTTCCGTCTGCGCCGGGTAGCGAGCGGCTGGATCCGCCAGACCCTGATTCCGGCAGCCGATCTGGATGCGGCGATGGACATCTTTGAAGCATCGCAGGATGCGACCTATTCGGTGGCCTGGATCGATTGTCTCGCCCGCGGCCGCAGTCAGGGGCGCTCGCTGGTGATGCTGGGTGAGCATGCCCTGGTCGCAGAACTGCCGCGTCATCGACACTCCAGTCCCTATGATACGGGAAACAGGCGCGCGCGCAGCTTGCCCGTCGATGTTCCCCGGATGCTGCTCAATCCCCTGACGGTTGAGGCGTTCAACGACCTGTATTACTGGTACGGAAAGCGCAAGGCGGGGCACTCGCTGGTCGATTGGGACAGCTATTTCTATCCGCTTGACGCGATCCTCCAGTGGAACCGGATTTACGGCAAGCGCGGCTTTGCCCAGTTCCAGTGCGTCTTGCCGCTGGAGGCTTCGAAATCCGGGCTTGCCGCACTGCTCTCGGCCATTGCGGCTGATGGCGGCGGCTCGTTTCTGGCGGTGCTCAAGCGTTTTGGCGCGCAGGAGGGTAAGTTTTCCTTCCCCATGCCGGGATATACATTGGCGCTCGATTTCCCGGTTTCGGCGCGCAATTTAACCTTGCTTGAGGAACTTGATGCCATTGTGCTGGCGCATGGCGGGCGTTTCTATCTGGCCAAGGACAGCCGGATGAGCCGTGAGACGTTTCATCGTTCTGAGCCGCGCAGCGATGATTTCATCAAATTCAGAGGGAATGGGGAAATGCAGCAGCAGTTTCGTTCGGCGCAGTCTGACAGGCTTGGCCTGTGAGTACTGCAGCAGCATTGAAGGGCTCGGTACTGATCCTGGGCGCGCGTTCCGATATCGGGCTTGCCGCCGCGCACCGCTTTGCCAGGGACGGTTATGCTATCCAGCTCGCCGCGCGCAATTGTGCATCGCTGGAAGCGGACCGCGCCGATATCGCCTTGCGCCACGGCGTTACGGTGACCGTCCATGAGTTCGATGCGCTGGCGACCGCAGGCCACGAAGCATTTGTCGCCGCCTTGCCCGAATTGCCGGCGATTGCCATTTCGGCCATCGGCACGATGGGCAAGCAGGAGGATAGTGAGCACGACATTGCCGCTGCCATCACTGACATTCGCAGCAACTTCGAAGGCCCGGCGACGATCCTGGCGGTGCTGGCCAATCATTTCGCCGCGCGCGGATCGGGAACGCTGGTCGGCGTCTCATCAGTGGCGGGGCTGCGCGGACGCGCGACCAATTACGTCTATGGTTCGGCCAAGGCGGGCTTCACCGCCTTTCTTTCCGGCCTGCGGAACCGGCTGGCAAAGCAGGGTGTGCATGTTGTCACCGTGCTGCCGGGCTTTGTCGATACCCGCATGACCGCAGGCATGGACCTGCCAGCCAAGCTGACCGCGCAACCAGCCGAGCTGGCCGATGCCATCGCCATGGCCGTCAGCAAGCGCCGCAACGTGATCTATGTCCGGCGCATCTGGCAGCTGATCATGCTGATCATCCGGCATATCCCCGAGGGCGTGTTCAAGCGGATGAAAATCTGAAGTACCCAACGAAAAACGCCCGACATTGCTGCCGGGCGCTTTCTCGTTTCGTGTTGCGAAGGCCTTAGCGTTTCGAGAACTGGAAGCTCTTGCGGGCCTTGGCTTTGCCGTACTTCTTGCGTTCGACAACGCGCGGATCGCGGGTGAGGAAGCCGGCAGCCTTGACTGCGCTGCGCAGGGTCGGCTCGAACTTCGAGAGAGCCTGAGCAATACCGTGCTTGACGGCACCGGCCTGTCCCGAAAGTCCGCCACCCTTGACCGTAGCGACCACATCATACTGACCAGCGCGCTCGGCAACCTGGAACGGCTGGTCGATCACCAGGCGCAGGGTCGGACGGGCGAAATAAACGGCCTGATCGCGGCCATTGACGGTGATCTTGCCCGATCCGGGCTTGATCCAGACGCGCGCTACGGCATCCTTGCGGCGGCCGGTGGCATAGGAACGGCCCTGCGCGTCGATTTCTTTTTCGCGCAGCACGGCAGCCGGACCGGTGCGAACCGGAGCCAGTGGAGCGGCGGATGCGGCATCGGCGGGAGCCACGACCGCGCCTTCAGAGAGATTGCCGAGATCCGCGAGATCGGTGACGGTGTTAGTGTTGGTAGTTTCAGACATCACGCACCCACCTTGTTCTTGCGGTTGAGGATGGCGACATCGAACGGCTGGGGCTGGGTGCCCGCATGCGGATGTTCGCCGCCAGCGTAAAGGTGAAGTGCGCGCATCTGCGCACGGCCCAGGGGGCCACGCGGGATCATGCGCTCAACTGCCTTTTCGAGCACACGCTCAGGAAAACGACCGGCCAGAACCTTGTCTGCGGTAATTTCCTTGATGCCGCCGGCATAACCGGTGTGCTTGTAATAGGTTTTCTGCTTGAGCTTGTTGCCCGTCAGCCGCACCTTGTCCGCATTGATAACGACGACATGATCGCCGCAATCGACGTGGGGGGTGAAGCTTGGCTTGTGCTTGCCGCGCAGACGATTGGCGATGATCACCGCAAGGCGGCCGACCACCAGGCCATCGGCATCGATCAGATGCCAGTTCTTTACGACCTCGGCCGGTTTGATCGACCGGGTCTGTTTGCTTAGCGCCTTCATGGCTGTGAAAATCCCTTAGCCTGAACCGCCGGAAGGAGTGCCCGCCGACAGGGAAGGCGGGCCAATGGGCGAGGATGGCCCATAAGTCAAGCTTGTCGGCGGCTTTGCGGAGAGGTAAAATAATACCGCTATCGGGTTGATGATGGCTGGAGTCGCCAAATTTCCTGACTGGTACGGGATGATCCTTCTATTTCGGTGACCACGTGGCGCTCGAATTGCCCAAGCAGGCCGTTGTCGGCACCTACGGCAATGAGTGTGACAGTGGTCTTGCCCGACTTACCCCCCGGCAGCGGCATGTTTTGTACATCTGAACGACGGGGGGCTGCCGGGTGAAACAGGTCCGACGGCCAATTGCCGCCCGTGGCCCGGCTCTGCGTGGCGATACGCGTGACCATGTCTGTGGCGACAGTCCTGTCACCCTGCGCGATTGAGAGCCGCTCCAAAGAACCCGCGACCAGCGATCGGGCTTCGTCCGTGGCGGCGTTATCGGCGGCCCCGTTCTGGTCGATGATCATCCCTGCGCTATCGAGATGAAGCGGGAACAATCCTTCATCCTTCCGTGCTTTTTCGATCCTGGCGAGCATGGCCAGTTCAGGCGGGGCATCGACTTCGCTCGAAATCAGCAGGCCTTCTACTCGCCATCCAGAGCCTTCGCGTGTAAAATGGATCTCATAGCTGCGGCGGCTGACGATTTCTTTCCCATCGGCCAGCCTGCGGTGCAATTCGCGAGTCAGCACTTGCGGGCTTGATGGCGCGACAAAGCCTGAGTGTGCCGAAGCTTCAGCCTGATGCGCCACAGGCAATGCTGCCATCGGCAGCGATATCGCGGCACCGAGCAAGAGAGCATGTCGCAGTTTAATTGCAGGCATCATATTAATCAGGCTCCGGGCAATGTGACTGTTCCCGTCGTCGCATTGTGCGACTTGCAGGCCAGAAATGGCGAATCCCTGGTCAGAA
This sequence comes from Novosphingobium sp., assembly GCA_031429135.1. Lineage (GTDB taxonomy): Bacteria > Pseudomonadota > Alphaproteobacteria > Sphingomonadales > Sphingomonadaceae > Novosphingobium. Next base: position 12,616 of record JANOYZ010000198.1, read on the forward strand.
TGCAGTGCTTAACGCCGGGTGACAAGCATTTCCGGCACAAATCAGCCTTGTTGAGTCAGGTCGAGCCGCTCATCGGCGTCGTCCCAGACCGTGCGCGTCCCAGACCGTGCGCGCCCCAGACGGTTGCTGCGACCAGCAATGCGCCGACCAACTGGTGCAGCACGGCCAGCCAGATCGTGATGCCGCTCATGACTGTGGCGGCACCCAGCAGCAGCTGGGTGCCGAAGGCGGCGTGGATGGTGAGCGAGGCCGGCCTCGCTCCCTTGCGTCGCAGCTGGCGCGCCATGACGATCAATATCGCCACCATTGCCCAGGCCCACCAGCGGTGCAGGAAATGCAGCAGAAAGGGATCATGCAGCAGCGCATGGCCTGGCCCCTGTGACCAGTCGACACCTGCGGGGAAGAATTTTCCCATCATCAGCGGCCAGTCATTGGCAACATGGCCCGCGCGCAAACCTGCCACCAGCGCGCCGAGCAACAGCTGGAGCAGGAGGGCCGCCAGCGCCAGCATTCCCAGACCCGTCAGGCGTGATCGTGCTTCGCCGCGCGCCAACGCCCGCAGATCAAGCGCGGTCCAGACGATTCCCGCCAGCGTGGTCAGCGCCAGCAGCAGATGCGCAGCCAGGCGGAAATGGCTGACCTTCACATCCTGACTAAGGCCAGAGGAGACCATCCACCAGCCGACCACGCCTTGCAGTCCGCCCAGCGCCAGCAATGCCAGCAAGCGCGGCTTGTAGCCCGCCGGGATCGCCTGCTTCACCCAGAACCAGGCGAGTGGCAGTGCAAAGGCGAGTCCGATCAGCCGGGCGAGCAGGCGGTGTACCCATTCCCAAAAGAAGATGAACTTGTACTGCGCCAGGGTCATCCCCGCCGGGCCGTTGACCTCGGTATATTGCGGGATCTGCTGGTAGGCAGCGAACTGTGCCTGCCAGTCAGCCTCGGAGAGCGGCGGCAGCGCACCCGAAACCGGCTTCCATTCGGTGATCGCAAGCCCCGATTCGGTGAGCCGGGTAATGCCGCCGACCACGACGATGGCGATGATCAATGTGGCCACGGCCCAGAGCCAGCGGACCAGAGCCAGCGGACGCGCCGCGTGGCTCACTTCAGGGGCGGCGATGATGGAATCGGCGCTTGCGACCATCGAATCTGCGTTCATTTCCCGATTCCCCTGCGCGCAGCGCGCCTGAATCGCAAGTCCTACTATCAGACGGCGGGCAGAACTTGGCGAAACGCGCGCTTGAATGATGTTACAGTATATCATACACAACCACCCGATGCGCAAGGTAATAGCCACGATTCGCGACCGGCTGGACCGGCTGGGCGTGCTGCTTTCTGGGCTTTGCGTGGTGCATTGCCTTGCCGGGCTGGTGTTGGTCTCGGTTCTGGGGCTAGGGGGCGAGGCTTTGCTGTCACCGGCGATTCACCGTGTTGGTCTGGCGCTGGCGGTTGTCGTCGGCGCGTTCACTATCGGGCTGGGCGCACTGCGGCATGGCCAGCGCGCGCCGCTGCTGATCGGCTCGGCGGGAATCGTCCTGATGGCCTGCGCCGTGATCATCGGCCACGGTGCAGCAGAGGCAGCGTTTACCGTCGCCGGGGTGGCGCTGGTAGCCATCGCGCATATCCGGAACTTGCGCGCCGCCACTTGAACGCTATTGCGCGTGGCATGTCAGTCGATCTCAACCTTACCGTCAATGGCGAACCGCGCCGCGCACCCTGTGGCAGCAGCATCGCCGATCTGGTCCAGCAGCTTGATCTCAACCCGGCCAAAGTCGCGGTCGAGCATAACGGTGCAATCGCCCCACGCCCGACTCTCGCAGAGGCCATCCTTGCCGAGGGTGACGTTGTGGAAATCGTTCATTTCGTCGGCGGAGGACAAGGCGTGGCCAACGATTCGTGGACAGTTGCAGGCCGCACCTTCACTTCGCGTCTGATCGTCGGCACCGGCAAGTACAAGGACTTCGCCCAGAACGCCGCAGCGGTCGAGGCATCGGGGGCGGAAATCGTCACCGTTGCCGTGCGCCGGGTGAACGTCTCTGATCCGGGGGCGCCGATGCTCACCGATTTCATTGATCCCAGGAAGATCACCTATCTGCCCAACACCGCTGGCTGCTTCACGGCTGATGATGCCATCCGCACCTTGCGCCTGGCGCGCGAGGCGGGCGGCTGGGATCTGGTCAAACTCGAAGTGCTGGGCGAGGCACGCACGCTCTATCCCGATATGCGCGAGACGCTGAAGGCCACCGAGATTCTCGCGAATGAGGGCTTCCTGCCGATGGTTTACTGTGTCGATGATCCGATTGCGGCGAAGCAGCTTGAGCAAGCGGGCGCGGTTGCCGTCATGCCGCTCGGCGCACCGATCGGCTCGGGCCTCGGCATCCAGAACCGCGTCACCATCCGCCTGATCGTCGAGGGCGCGAGCGTGCCGGTGCTGGTTGATGCCGGCGTAGGAACTGCCAGCGATGCAGCCGTGGCGATGGAGCTTGGCTGCGACGGCGTGCTGATGAACACTGCGATTGCCGAAGCCAAAGACCCGATCCGCATGGCGCTGGCGATGCGGCAAGCGGTGGAGGCCGGCCGCAACGCCTATCTCTCGGGCCGCATGGGTTTGCGCAAATACGCAGATCCCTCTAGCCCCTTGGCAGGGCTGATTTAGTCTTTTTGGTTAACGTGATGATAACCAAAGTCTGGTGAAGTGATCCTGCGGGCAAAAAGCTGCGCGAACAGGAACACCGGGCTTATGGCAAATCTTGGCACCGCTACGCTGACCATCGCGGAACTTCGCGAATTTGCCAGCTTTTCGGGCGCGGCTCAGCGTTATATCAAACGCAGCCTCGATATTGGGCTCGGCCGTCAGGATGCCTTCCAGCTGTGGGCGCGCGATGCCGCAGAAAGCGCCGCGATCCGCAGCCAGTATGTCGCCTATCAGGAACTGAAAGTTCTGCGCGCCGCCATGCCGAGCGAAAGCACCTTCGAAGGTGTTGAAGATTTCATCGGCAAGCTGATCCGTGTCTCCGCCTTCGATCTGGCGCAAGGGCGTCTCGAATGTTTCAGCGCCTATCGCTTCCTGTACGAACGCTTGCTTGGCCCTGATGTGCGCCCCTGGCTGCCATCAGCTTTCTGCGGTGCCGCCGCGCTGCCGCAAATCCACCCCAACAGCCGCAAGGGCTTGCTCCAGTCAATCAGCGAAGCCGCCGCCACCGCGCCGGGCTGGTCAGCGCGGGCACCGAGCTTCTTTCCGGAGTGGGTGGAGAAAGAAGCGGCTTAGGTATTTAGAGTCCCATTCGGGGAGGAACTCCTCCGACTTCAGTCGGATACTGGTTTCAGCCTTCGACTCGCCCGACAGTCTGTAACCTTGGAAAAGTGAGGCCGCCTGAAGGGTGTGAAGTCTCACTTTTCCGAGGTTACAGGCTATGGGCTACAGCAAGGGTTGTCACATGACTTTTCATCATCGCTACCATATCGTCTGGGCGCCCAAGGATCGCTTCAAGGTGCTGGCGAGGTCCGGGTC
>JANOYZ010000199.1:0-6338 GCA_031429135.1 Novosphingobium sp.
TGGTTGACCAGCTTTTCCGCCAATCTGGCACCTTCCGCGATAATCAGCGCGTCGAAGAGCGCGCGATGGATTCGAACGATCTGGAAAAAGAGCGCGGCATCACGATTCTGGCCAAATGCACCTCGGTTGAATGGCCCGGAAAAGACGGTACCACCCATATCAACATCGTCGACACCCCCGGCCACGCCGATTTCGGCGGCGAGGTCGAGCGTATTCTTTCGATGGTCGATGGCGTTATCCTGCTGGTGGACAGCTCTGAAGGCGCAATGCCGCAGACCAAGTTCGTCACCGGCAAGGCGCTCGCCCTGGGTCTCAGGCCCATCGTCGTGGTCAACAAGATCGATCGTGCCGATGGCCGCGCGCAGGAAGTGCTCGACGAAGTATTCGATCTGTTCGTCAGCCTTGATGCCACCGACGAGCAGCTCGATTTCCCGGTGCTCTATGCTTCGGGCCGCAATGGCTATGCCAGCGATGACATGGATGCGCGCGAGGGCAACCTGACCCCGCTGTTCGAAAAGATCGTCGAGCATGTGCCGCCACCAGCCGCCGATTTTGACGGCCCGTTCAAGTTCCTCGTGACGCTGCTGGATCGCGACAACTTCCTGGGCCGCATCCTGACCGGCAAGGTGCAATCGGGCACGATCAAGGTCAACTCGCCAATCCATGCGCTTGATCGTGATGGCAAGATTGTCGAAACCGGCCGCGCCTCCAAGATCATGGCGTTTCGCGGGCTAGAACGCGTTCCGGTGGAAGAAGCGCGTGCGGGCGACATCATTTCGATTGCCGGCCTCACCGCCGCGACCGTCGCCAATACCATTGCCGATCCGACAGTGACCGAGCCGCTCTATGCCCAGCCGATCGATCCGCCAACGCTCTCCATGCGCTTTGCGGTGAATGACAGCCCCTTTGCCGGACGCGAAGGCACCAAAGTGACCAGCCGCATGATCCGCGACCGGCTTGAGCGCGAGGCCGAATCCAATGTCGCCATCCGCGTCACCGAAAGCGCCGACCGGGACAGCTTTGAAGTGGCCGGGCGCGGCGAATTGCAGCTTGGCGTGCTGATCGAGACCATGCGCCGCGAAGGCTTTGAGCTTGGCATCAGCCGCCCCCGCGTGCTTTATGGCGAGGACGAGAACGGCAAGCGCACCGAGCCTTATGAAACCACCGTCATCGACGTCGATGATGAATATGCCGGCGTCGTGGTCGAGAAAATGGCTGTCCGCAAGGGCGAGATGACCGACATGCGCCCCAGCGGCGGTGGCAAGACCCGCATCACCTTCTCCGCCCCCAGCCGCGGACTGATCGGCTATCACGGCGAGTTCCTGTCCGACACGCGCGGCACCGGCATCATGAACCGGCTGTATGAAAAGTATGGCCCCTACAAGGGTCTGATCGAAGGCCGCCCGGTTGGCGTGCTGATATCCAACGGCACCGGCGAAGCCGTGGGCTATGCGCTCAACATGCTTGAAGAGCGCGGTGTGCTGTTCGTCAAGCCGCAGGAAAAGGTCTATGAGGGCATGCTGATCGGCGAAAATGCCAAGCCCGATGATCTTGAAGTCAATCCGATGAAGAGCAAGCAGCTGACCAACTTCCGCTCGACCGGCAAGGATGACGCCATCCGCCTCACCCCGCCGCGGGTAATGACACTGGAACAGGCCATCGCCTATATCGACGATGATGAAATGGTTGAGGTGACGCCGAAGTCTATCCGCCTGCGGAAAGCCCTGCTCGATCCGAACGACCGCAAGAAAGCCGGACGGAGGAAAGAAGCGGCTTAGTCCTGCCTTTGGACTTCAGGTTTAATCCGGCTCGTCATTCATCTAGGCACAGGTAAAGCTGAACAACAGCTGCAGCATCCGTGCTGCGGTCGTTCAGCCGCGTTCATCCATCACTCTCCCAAGCGGCGAATCGCGGGGCGATCCGGCCAGGGCACGCCGCCCCATGGAGACGGACTATGTTGAACCTTGTGAAGAAAGCCACCCTCGGCACCGCGCTCGCAGCCAGCCTGCTCGTTACTGCCAGTCCGGCGATGGCGCAGGATTATCGCGGGCGGCATCGTGACGATAGCGGCACTGCCATAGCCGTCGGCGCCGGTCTGCTGGGCATCATTGCCATCGCCGCCATTGCTTCGAGCAAGAACCGTGATTGCGACGGCTACCGTGACAATGATCGCCGTTGCAACAACACGCGTTACAATGATTACAATCGCGGCGGATATAACGGCAGCGGCTACAATGGCGGTGGCTACTACGGTGGCGGCTATAACGGCGGTGGCTACAATGGTGGTGGCTACTACGGTGGCTACAATGGCGGGGATTACTACCGTGGTGGTGATCAGCGCCGGCACCACAACCACCGCGATCACGCTCGCGGTTACGACCAGGAGGACAATGATGGCCGCAGCTATCAGGATCGCGGCTATCGGGGCCGAGGTGAATATCGCGGCTACTGATCGATAATACCCCCGTCGCGGGACCGGAGGGCGCAAGACCGAGAGGACTTGCGCCCTTTGACGTGTCCGCAGCTACGGCTCAAAAATCCGCCGCAAGGCTGATCGTCAACCGGCGATGCTCTTCGGGCATGAGGGTGTTGCTGGCGATAACTTTCCAGCCGTGGTTGTCGAAGATGTTCTGCACTTGCGTGCGCGCAGATACGGGAAATTGACCGATCTTGAATTGATGGCGCAGTCCCAGGTCCAGCGAAACGAAGGGATCAAGCATCATCTGCCTGCCGCTCAGCGCCGCCACTGGCGCAGAACCTAGCGCGCGGCGACCGGTATAGATGAGGGTGACCGTGGGGGTAAGCCCACCGAGCATATCTGTGCGATATTGCACGTCTGCCCGGGCGTAGAGCGCCGGGATTCCGGCGGGACGCTCACCCACCAGACCGGCGGTGCGGCCGGGGCCGGTGACTTCGGGTTTCATCGCCACGGCTCCGGCGAGCAACCGCAGCCGGTCAAACTGGCCGGCGAAGGAGAATTCAGCCCCTCGATACCGCGCGTCACCCAGCTCGGCATAACGATTGGCGGCATCGAAGGAAAAATAGGGCCGGGTGATCTGGAAGGCGCTGACCACAAGGTGGTGCTTGCCGAAGTTCCAGCGCAGCCCGCCCTCATATTGGGTGGAACGGGTGGTGGGCAGCTGTTCATTGCGGTTAAGCGCGTTATCGGGTGCTGCACCGCTGTCCTCAAGCCCCTTCTGGGTGCCGGCGAAGACTTCCAGCCCTTTGGCAAGCTCAACCGCGACGGCGGCGTTGTAGAGCCATGCATCATCACGGCTGGTGCTGATGATACCGCTGCGGGCATCGCGGAAGCTGGCCCGATAGCGCGCTCGCTGTAATCCCAGGTTGACCTGACCAACTCTAGCGAGCCGCGCTTGATAGCCCAGCAACCACGACGATTGCTTGACCCGGCCAGCGTTGACATTCGTGAAAGTGAATGTTGCTTCCGGCTCGGGATAGTTGGTGTAAATATCGAAGTTGCCGAAGTCCCGGCTGTCAGAACCACCGGATTCGGTATAGCGATCGCGCGCCCGGAAACCGGCGATAACGCGGTGGTTCAGTTGTTCTGTTCCGCCCAGCCTGAGCGCCAGCTGCGCCTCTCCGCTCCAGCTGTGGATCTCCTGTTTGGGATCAGCAATCATACGGTGGCGCGCCATGCTGCCCGGCGCGCTGAAGGCGATAAGTTCTGTATAACTGCGCCGCCGCGAATTGCGCGAATGGAAAAACCCGCCGCGCAGCGCCAGCCGCGAAGTGATCGGCACGCGAGCAGTAACTCCGGTGTTGGTCATCCAGAATTCGCCCTTGGCCCAGTCCTGCCCAAGATAGAGGCCAAGTTTGGGCTGCGGCGGAACCAAAGCGCCAGTGGTGAGGAACAAAGGTTTTGCGTGGACATCATGCAACAGTGTCGCAGCATAAAACGGGCTAATCTCCCCCCCGCCGATCCGCAGTACCGGCTTGATGCTGATCGCTGCGCTGGGGATCACTCCGCCGTCGCCCGTCACGGTGCGGGCGCTGCCCACGCCGAACTCCAAGCCTAACTGATCCTTGATCAGCGGTATCTGGAAGTCGAGCTCAGTAAGATAACCAGAGTATTGCGTTTTGGTCAGAGCGAGGCTGCCGATGAACCGGTCACCGACACTGCGCAGCTGGTTATCGACAATCCCGGTTGGTGCTGGAAACGGGTAATCAATGGCGGCAATGCCAACCCTGATGCCCGAGGACTGCCGCAGACGTCCCGACAGGTTCGCCACCGGATCAAAGTAAATGCCGTCAATCCGCGCATTGCCTGCCTTCAGCGGCGAGAGTCCGCGCGTATCATTTTCGTTATATATCCCGGTAGTTTCCGTGCCGACTGTGGTGCCAAAGGCATCCTCACTGTTGGCCACGGCGTTCTCGCCGGCCCGTTGTGCCTGGGCGGCATGGGAAAGCAGCAGCGGTGAGATCGCCGCACCAAGGGCCAAGGTCCGTCTGATACAAGTCATCACATTCGCCATAGTGGGCCTAAAGCCGCCGCTGTAAAACATAGCAATGCTTATTTTAATCACGGCCCAGTCATCACCATGACGAAGTCGCTTGCCCGGAGCGATCTCAGCGCCAATGACGAATAGGAACAGACTTTGGGAGAGTTGCCGTGATCACCGAAATCGCTACCATCACCGTTTCGACAGGCAATGAAGCTGCTTTCGAGGCCAATATGCGCGAAGGCGGCGGCCTCGCTGCGCTGGCGGCCTGCCATGGTGTGATTGGCCTGCGCTTTGGTCACGGGATTGAGCACCCCAGCCATTTCACCTTTATCGTCGACTGGGAAACGATGGAAATGCACACCGCCGCGCGTGACAGCGACAATTTCAAGGCCTTCCGCGCCGCCTTCGGCGATCATGCCATCGGCGGCACTATGGAACATTTTGCCCTGAATTGAACGACCACTCGCCAAGCCGACGCCAAGCCCTTAAAGGACGGCGACAATGTCTGGCCTTCACACCGCTACCAGCGAGCTTCGCATTGCCCTGTTCAGCGGCAATTACAATTATGTCCGTGATGGTGCCAATCAGGCGCTGAACCGGCTGGTTGGCTATCTGCTGCGGCAAGGTGCAGCAGTGCGCGTCTATTCACCAACAATCCCGGAACCAGCATTCCCGGCAACCGGCGATCTTTTCAGCCTGCCATCGGTGGCCTTTCCGGGGCGCGGCGAATACCGCTTTTCCTTGGGCCTGTCGCGCGCGGTGCGGCGCGATCTGGAGGAGTTCGCCCCCAATGTTGTGCAAGTGTCCTCCCCTGACGTCTCAGGGCACCGGGCAGTCAGTTGGGCAAGGAACCGCAAGCTGCCGATACTGGGCTCGGTCCACACGCGCTTTGAGACCTATTTCCGCTATTACAACATGGCCTGGCTGGAACCGGCGATAGAAGCAATCCTGCGCCGGTTTTACCGTCGCTGTGACGCCTTGGTCGCACCGTCTGAATCCATGGCGCAGGTATTGCGCGATCAGCGGATGAACTATGATGTGGGCATGTGGTCGCGCGGGGTAGACCGCGAGCTGTTCCACCCCGGCCGCCGTGACATGGCCTGGCGACGCGAACAGGGTATTGCTGATGGCGAAGTTGTTGCCGGCTTCTTCAGCCGCTTGGTCATGGAAAAAGGGCTCGACGTCTTCTCGGATGCCATCGACGAACTGCGCCGCCGCAATGTTGCTCACCGCGTGCTGATCGTTGGTGAAGGCCCGGCCCACGAATGGCTGAAGAGCCGCCTGCCCGACGCCACCTTCACCGGATTTCTAGGCGGGTCTGATCTGGCAACGGCAGTCGCCAGCATGGATGTGCTGTTCTTTCCATCGGTCACCGAAACCTTCGGCAATGTCACGCTCGAAGCGATGGCTTGCGGCTTGCCGGTGGTCGCCGCAGCGGCAACCGGGAGCGAAAGTCTGGTCGATGATCATGTCACGGGCAGGCTCATCCGCCCCGGCGCGGTCCATCAGTTCGCCGAAGCACTCAGGCTCTACATCGAACAGCCTGCGCTGCGCGCGCGCCATGGTGCCGCTGGTGAACAGCGCAGTCTGGATTTCAGCTGGGACCGGATCAATCAGGCAGTGGCTGACACTTACCTGCGCTTGATCCGGCAGAAGGCAGCTGACGCGCGGCGTTGATTTACTTCAAGATACCCTGCGCGGCGGAGCGCCGGGAGTACCACCACAGGAAAATAATTACCGCCAGAATCATTGCCGGAATAGCCGGGGTCAGAACACCAGCCTGTGCTTGCGCTGCATAACTGACAATCGCACCGACAAACGACACGAGAAATGCCGTCGCCGCATGGCGCGATCGCAGCAGCATCAGCACCGAGC
>JANOYZ010000200.1:0-2661 GCA_031429135.1 Novosphingobium sp.
TGCTGCAGGATCCGCAGAACGATATCGCCGCAATCCGCAGCGCCTTTGGCCTTGATGACGAGGAGCTGGCGCGCTCTGTGGTCGCCGCGCTCGATGCCCTGCCGCGCGGTGCCACCTCGATTTCCGACTTTTCGCCGCAGATCGAGGAAGCCGCCGAGAAGGGCTGGCTCTATGCCTCGTTGCAATATGGTGCGGCCCGCGTGCGTACCGGTCACTTGCTTTATGGTATGCTCAAGACACCAACCTTGCGCAACGCCCTGTTCGCGATCAGCGGCGAATTTCGCAAGGTTCAGGCTGAAAAGCTGGGGGCTGAGTTCGAAGGCGTCTGCGCTGCCAGCCATGAGAAATCGCAGGCCGATCTCGGCTCCTCCGCCGATGCAGCGGGCGGCGGCGATGCCGGGCCGGTGGGTGAGGGCGAGGCGCTGGCCAAATTCTCGGTCGATCTGACGCAGCAAGCGCGCGACGGCAAGATTGACCGGATCGTTGGCCGCGATGCCGAGATCCGTCAGGTGATCGATATCCTGCTGCGTCGCCGCCAGAACAACCCGATCCTCGTCGGCGAGGCGGGGGTCGGCAAGACCGCCGTGGTCGAAGGTTTTGCCAAGCGCATAGTCGATGGCGATGTGCCGCCCGCGCTCAAGGGCGTGACCCTGCGCTCGCTCGATATCGGTCTGATGCAGGCCGGTGCCAGCATGAAGGGCGAGTTCGAAAAGCGCCTGCGCCAGGTGATTGACGAAGTGGAGGCGAGCACCACGCCGATCATCCTGTTTATTGATGAGGCGCATACCTTGATCGGTGCGGGTGGGCAGGCAGGCACCGGCGATGCGGCAAATCTGCTCAAGCCCGCGTTGGCGCGCGGCAATCTGCGCACCGTGGCGGCGACAACCTATGCCGAATACCGCCAGTATTTTGAAAAGGATCCGGCGCTGACCCGCCGTTTCCAGACCGTCGATGTTGGTGAGCCCGAGACGGACAAGGCGATCGACATGATCCGCTCGGTCGCGCCGATGATGGAAAAGCATCACAATGTCGTGGTGCTGGATGAGGCGGTGGAGGCCGCAGTCAAGCTGTCGCAGCGTTATGTTCCCGCCCGGCAGTTGCCTGACAAGGCGGTCAGTCTGCTCGATACCGCCTGCGCCCGCGTCGCCGTATCGCAGCACGCCACCCCGGCGCAGGTCGAGGACCGGGCGCGCAAGCTTGAACTGCTCGAAGTTGAACGCGAGATCGCCGCTCGTGAGGCGGGCGGCCAGTACACCACGGGTGAACGGCTGCCTAAGATTGACGAGGCCATCGTCGATGCCCGCGCGGCGCTTGAGGTGGTCAGCGCCAAGTGGGAAGCTGAGAAAGTCGCGCTGGAGGCGGTGATGGCCACGCGCAATGCGCTGAGCGAGGCTCGGGTTGCAGCGGGGGATGAAACGGTTGCCGATGAGGACCAGCTCAAGGCCGATCTCCATGCTGCAATTGCCACGATGCGCGAGGTTCAGGGCGATAACCCGATGGTTTTCGGCGTCTGCGATGCCGATACCGTTGCTGCCGTGGTCGGAGATTGGACTGGCATCCCGATGGGCCGCATGGTCAAGAACGAGATCGAAAGCGTGCTGACCATCGCCGATCAGCTCACCGCAAGGGTGATCGGGCAGGATCACGCCATGGACGCCATCGCCAAGCGCATCCAGACCAGCCGCGCCAAGCTGGATAATCCGAACAAGCCGGTGGGCGTGTTCATGCTCTGCGGTCCGTCAGGCGTCGGCAAGACCGAGACGGCGATGGTGCTTTCGGAGCTGCTGTTTTCCGGCGATGACAGCCTGATCGTCATCAACATGAGCGAATTTCAGGAGGCGCATACCGTCTCCACGCTCAAGGGCGCTCCGGCGGGCTATGTCGGTTACGGCCAAGGTGGCGTGCTGACCGAGGCGGTGCGGCGGCGGCCCTATTCTGTGGTGTTGCTCGACGAGGTCGAGAAGGCGCATCCCGATGTCCACGAGATGTTCTTCCAGGTGTTCGACAAGGGCTTCATGAATGATGCCGAAGGCCGCTACATCGATTTCAAGAACACGCTGATCCTGCTCACCTCGAACGTCGGCACCGATCTCATCACAACGATGAGCGAGGACGAGGAGATGAAGCCCGATCCGGAAGCCTTGGCAACCGCGCTGCGGCCCGAACTGCTCAAGGTGTTCCCGCCCGCGCTGCTCGGCCGTTTGCTGGTGCTGCCGTTCTATCCGCTCTCGCCGACGATGATGAAGGGGATCGTCAAGATCCAGATGAACCGCATCGTCAAGCGCGTGGCGGAAAGCCACGACATCGTCTTTACCTATGCCGATGAAGTGGTCGATCTGATTGTTTCGCGCTGCAACGAGGTGGCATCGGGCGGACGCCTGATTGACGCAATCCTGACCAACACGATGTTGCCCGAGGTCTCGATCGAGCTGCTCAACAAGCAGATGAGCGGCGAAGAGGTGAAGGAGATCAACGTGACGGTGGAAGGCGACGGCTTCGGCTACAAGTTCGCATGAGCGGATTTGACGAATGAGCATGAGTTATCGCGATGAATGACTGGTCTCCAGCGGAGCAGGCTAAGCGCGCCCAGCAGGTTGCGAGCGCGCGGCAGTTGCAATCGACGCGTCAAGCGGTTGACCACGCGCTGGAGACGATGCGCGA
>JANOYZ010000201.1:0-2151 GCA_031429135.1 Novosphingobium sp.
GACAGCACAGAACACGCGGTCGAGATCGCCAATGGCATCGGTTATCCGGTGATGATGAAGGCGTCGGCGGGCGGCGGCGGCAAGGGGATGCGGCTGGCATATAGCGAGGCCGATGTCCGCGAAGGGTTCGAGGCGACCAAGCGCGAGGGGCTGGCGAGCTTCGGCGACGACCGCGTGTTCATCGAGAAATTCATCCTAGGTCCGCGCCACATCGAGATCCAGATCCTCGGCGACAAGCACGGCAACGTCCTTTACCTCAACGAACGCGAATGCTCCATCCAGCGCCGCCACCAGAAAGTGGTCGAGGAAGCGCCTTCGCCCTTCGTCACCGAAAAGATGCGCAAGGCGATGGGCGAGCAATGCGTCGCGCTGTCGAAGGCGGTGGGCTATTACAGCGCGGGCACGGTCGAACTGATCGTTTCGGGCGCGGACCACAGCGGCGAGTCCTTCTACTTCCTCGAAATGAACACCCGCCTGCAGGTGGAGCACCCGGTCACCGAATGCATCACCGGGGTCGATCTGGTCGAACAGATGATCCGAGTAGCCGCTGGCGAGAAGCTGGCTTTCACCCAGGACGACATCAAGATCGACGGCTGGGCGATCGAAAACCGTGTCTATGCCGAAGACCCCTATCGCGGCTTCCTGCCCTCGACGGGCCGTCTCACGCGCTATCGTCCGCCAGTTGCAGGCTGGACTGACGATGGTGCTGAAAACGGTCGCCGCGGTGTTGATGGCGTCCGCGTTGACGACGGCGTCTATGAAGGCGGTGAAGTCTCGATGTTCTACGATCCGATGATCGCCAAGCTGGTGACCTGGGGGAAGAGTCGCGACGAAGCAGCGGACAAGCAGATCGCCGCGCTCGATGCTTTCGAGATCGAGGGGGTGGGCCATAACATCGATTTCGTTTCCGCCATCATGCAGCATCCGCGCTTTCGCTCGGGCGAGCTGACCACCGGCTTCATCGCCGAGGAATATCCTGATGGCTTCACCGGCGCGGCCACGTCTGACGAACTGAAGGCCAAGCTGGCCGCCGTCGCCGGGTTCATCGCCGCCGCCCGATCAGACCGCGCGCGTCAGGTTGATGGTCAGCTGGCCACCCATCTTGCTCCACCATCTGAGTGGAGCGTGAAGATTGGCGGCAAGCTTTTTGCCGTGGCACTCGACGAGGATGAAATCACGGTTGACGGCACTGTGCTTGATCTCGTGATGGAATATACCCCCGGCGATCAGCTGATCGAGGCTGAGGTTGAAGGCGAGGATATTGGCATAAAGCTGGCGATAACCCGCACCGGCCTGCGCATGACGACGCGCGGGACCATCCACAAGGTCGATATTCTGCCCGCGCGCGTGGCCCATCTGACCAGCCACATGATCGAAAAGATACCGCCAGACCTTTCGCGCTTCCTGATCTGCCCGATGCCGGGTCTGCTGGTGGCGCTGCATGTTCAGGAAGGTGATGCGGTTGAGGCGGGGCAGCCGCTTGCGGTGGTCGAAGCGATGAAGATGGAAAACATCCTGCGCGCAGAAAAATCGGCGACGGTGAAGAAGGTCAACGCTGTTGCCGGTGAGAGTTTGGCGGTGGACGCGATCATTCTCGAACTGGAATGAGCTTTGCCTCGTTGATTGCGATCACTGAGCCGCTTGACGGCGGTTTTGCGCTCGGCGTTCCCGAAACATGGCATCAGGGCCGCACGGCCTATGGCGGCTTCTCGGCGGCGGTCGCGCTGTCTGCGGCGCTGCGGGTAGGCGGCGAAGGACTTGCGCCCTTGCGCTCCGCCGTCCTCAGTTTTGTTGGTCCGGTTTACGGTGTGGTCGAGGTGCGGGCGCGGGTTTTGCGCAAGGGCAAGAACGCCACCTGGATCTGCGCGGAACTGACGCGCGAGGGTGACGTCGTGACCACCGCCACTTTCGTTTTCATGGGGCCGGTGGAATCGACGCTGCACATCAATGATTGCCCGCCACCTGCAGGTCTTATCGCGCCCGAGGTGGCCAAGGTCTATCAGCCACACACCTTCAAGCCGGTGTTCATTGGCGAGAATTTTGAAGTGAGGTTCGCTCTGCCACGCAGCGACGAGAAACGCCCGGAACTGTGCTGGTGGCTGCGGCTCAAGGATCGCTCGGGCCTCGATCCGATGACCGAGATCCTCCTGC
>JANOYZ010000202.1:0-7123 GCA_031429135.1 Novosphingobium sp.
TGGATCGCCCCGTAAATCGACTGGGTGTGGAGGTTACCCGGGATGAAACCAGCGCCGATACCCTGGATCGGATGCGGCGCAGGCTGGCCGCCCGAGATCACCGGCGAGAGCGTCGGCTCGACCGCATAGGCCTTCATCCCCGCCCACGACTTCTTGAGCGCCTCGGCGCAGCCGGTAAGATGACCCCCAGTACCCACACCGGTAATCAGCACATCGATGGGCGTTCCCTCAAAATCCTTGAGAATCTCCTGTGCGGTTGTTCGTGCATGCGCTTCGATGTTAGCGGCATTCTCAAACTGCTGGGGCATCCAGCTGCCGGGAGTTTCATCAACCAGCTGCCTTGCCCGCTCAATCGCGCCCTTCATCCCTTTTTCGCGCGGGGTCAGGTCAAATGAAGCGCCATAGGCCAGCATCAGCCGCCGCCGCTCGATAGACATCGATTCGGGCATGACGAGGATCAGCTTGTAGCCCTTGACCGCCGCGACCATGGCCAGGCCAATCCCGGTATTGCCCGATGTCGGTTCGACAATGGTGCCGCCCGGCTGGAGGCTGCCATCCTGCTCTGCCGCCTCGATCATGGAAAGACCGATCCGGTCCTTGATCGAGCCGCCCGGATTGGCGCGCTCGCATTTCACCCAGACCTCGTGATCCGGAAACAGGCGCGAGAGGCGGACATGCGGCGTGTTGCCGATCGTGGCGAGGATTGATTCCGCTTTCATGTCGCTTACTCCTTTTGACGATAGTGCGGGGCGAAGGTGCGGGAATTGCGCAATTCCGGAAATATCCGCGCCCAGATTCCGGTGATGACTATGGCGGCAACACCGCCAAATACAACTGCTCCCGGTGCGCCGATCATCGCGGCGAAAAGGCCAGACTGCATTTCGCCCAGTTCATTCGAGGCAGAAATAGCGAGGCCTGACACCGAGGACACCCGCCCGCGCATCTCGTCGGGCGTGTTAAGCTGCACCAGGCTGCTGCGGACAAAGACCGAAACCATGTCTGCTGCGCCAAGCACCACCAATGCGACCATCGAAAACATGAAGTTCCGTGATAGTCCGAAGGCAATTGTGGCCGCACCAAAGATCACCACCGCCCAGAGCATCTTCACCCCGACGTTGCGTTCAATCGGCTTCACTGACAGCGCCAGCGCCACCAGCGCCGCACCAATCGCCGGAGCCGCCCGCATCTGGCCCAGCCCTGTCGGGCCGACATGGAGGATATCGCGGGCATAGACCGGCAGCAGCGCCGTTGCTCCAGCCAGCAGAACGGCAAACAGATCCAGCGTCACACAGCCGAGCAGCAGCCGTTCATTGCGGACATAGCGATAGCCATCGGCGATCTGGCGAAACGGATGTATATCACGCGCTAATTTGGGCTGGCCGAATGGCTTTATCGCCAGAATGCTGATGCAACTGATCGCGAGCAGCACGGCGGCAGACCAGTAGGGCAAGGCTGGAGACAAGGCATAGCTCATGCCACCAAGAGCAGGCCCGGTGACTGAAGCAATCTGCCAGGCCATCGAATTCAGACCAACCGCTTTGGGGATCAGCATTGGCGGGACAATATTCGGGGCTATCGAACCCGTTGCCGGGCCGGAAAATGCCCGCGCCGTGCCGTGCATCGCCGCCAGCAAAAATAGCGCATTCAAGGTCAGCGTGTTTGAAGCTGTTCCTAAGGCCAGCATGATTGTCATGAAAAAGTCGATGCCGATGGCAAAGGCCGCAACCTTGCGCCGGTCAAAGCGATCAGCGACAAGTCCGGCAATCGGCGACAGCAACAGCATGGGGAGAAACTGGACCAGCCCGATCAGCCCCAGTTGAAAAGCGGCCTGTTCAGGCGACATGCCATAGTCGCTTCTGGCCAGATCATAAACCTGCCAGGCCAGCACCACCGCAATCCCGGTCGTGGCGATCACCGAGGCGAAGCGGGCCAGCCAGAACAGCCGGTAGTCGGCGATTTGCAACGGGGAGGTTGGCTCTTTCACGCCAATGCTGATGGCAGGGTGCGTGCAGCTTGCCAAGCCGAGGCTTGATTGGCCTCGTTAAATGTCAGCTATACCAGTTGGGTCAGCGGTCTCGGCGCAAGCGTGGGTTCGGCTGAAGCGTATCGATCAGCGGCAGGAACTCATCAGCGCGAATAATCCGCTCGAACTGAAAGCCAGCACGGTCTTCGGCAATCCAGATCAGGTGGGCCTCGATCCGGCCAACCTGCGGCAGGCGAATCACGACCCGCTCACCACGGCTCAGCGGTACGCCGCCAGTGACCATGAAACCATGTGCAGAGAGGTTGACGATGTGCATATGCACGTCGCCAAGACGGCGGTGTTCGCCAATTACCGGGTAATCTACCGGGTGACGCGCCGCGCGGCGCATGTCGGTGACCGTAAGTTGTGCTCCTACCGACATGATCAGCCTGTTGCTCCTTTTCGCGTCCAAGGCAGCATATTGCCGGTTAATGGCGAAAAAAGAGTAAACTAGGCGGCAAACAATTGCCGGGTCAGATCCCGATCATGCTGGGCGCAGCACCCCATGCTTCTTCTTGCCGGACGAGATGCGAGTCTCGCAACCACCTATAATCATGTGATTTTCATCAGTAATCGCCACGCCATCAACCCGCGCACCGCCGCCTGAAATAAGGCGTTTTGCTTCACCTCGGCTGGCCGCAAATCCGATACCGATCAGTGCTTCGATCAGGCTGATACCGTCTACGGGGAGCGAAATGACCGGCAGATCCGTGCCGATACCGCCAGAACCGAATGTCGCCGACGCCGTCGATGCACAGGTTTTTGCCGCCTCATCACCACGACACAATCTGGTCACTTCACTGGCAAGCACCACCTTGGCCGCATTGATATCGCTGCCTTGTAGCAACTCAAGGCGGGCGATCTCATCGAGCGGCAAATCGGTAAACAGGCGAAGGAAACGGCCGACATCGCGATCATCCGCGTTGCGCCA
Source organism: Novosphingobium sp. (assembly GCA_031429135.1). Lineage (GTDB taxonomy): Bacteria > Pseudomonadota > Alphaproteobacteria > Sphingomonadales > Sphingomonadaceae > Novosphingobium. Next base: position 2,955 of record JANOYZ010000202.1, read on the forward strand.
GTATTGCCAGAAGTCCCAGGCCAGCAGCTGCGCCTCATTCAGCCAGACGGCACCAGCGGCACTTTTACCCATCTTGGCACCATCGGCAGTAGTCAGCAGCGGTGTCGTCAACCCGAAAACTTCACGGCCTTCCATCCGGCGGGTCAGTTCGATGCCGTTGATGATATTACCCCACTGATCCGAACCGCCCATCTGCAACCGGCAATCATGGCGCAGCGCCAGTTCGCGGAAATCATAGGCCTGGAGGATCATGTAATTGAATTCGAGGAAGGTCAGCGGCTGTTCGCGTTCGAGCCGCAGCTTCACCGAATCGAAGGTCAGCATGCGGTTGATGGTGAAATGCGGGCCAACCTCGCGCAGCAGATCGACATAGCCCAGCGCGCTCAACCAATCGTCATTATCGACCATGATGGCGTCAGTCGGGCCGTCACCAAAGGTCAGCAGGCGTTCAAATGCAGTGCGGATCGAGGCGATGTTGGCCGTGATATCATCGCCTGAAAGCATCTTGCGGCTTTCATCCTTGCCCGAAGGATCGCCGATCTTGGAAGTGCCGCCGCCCATCACGATAATCGGCTTGTGCCCGGCCTGTTGCAGCCGCCGCAGCATCATGATCTGCACCAGAGAGCCAACATGCAACGATGGCGCGGTGGCATCAAAGCCGATATAGGCAGGCACGATCTGCTTCGCGGCCAGGGCATCAAGCCCCTGCGCATCGGTCAGCTGGTGGATATAGCCGCGCTCATCGAGCAGGCGGAGCAGGGTTGAATTGTATGTCATGGCGTGGTGGCGGTTAGCACGCGCGGATGAAAAAGACAGCCCTTCGACAAGCTCAGGGATACGGGTAATGGCGAACCCCTCAAAACCCGCCCGTCCTGAGCTTGTCGAAGGACCGCACTTCTTCTAGCCCCATGCGATGAGCTTTTCTGCCTATATGCTGCATTGCCGAGGAGGCTATTTTTATGTTGGCCATACCGATGACCTTGATCGCCGCATTGGCGAGCATCAATCCGGTTTGATCCCCGGATTCACAGCAGATCACTTGCCAGTAGATCTGGTCTGGTCTGACAGCTTTCAAACGCGCGATGATGCAAAAGCGGCAGAGAAGCGGATTAAAGGCTGGTCACGAGCGAAGAAGCTGGCGCTTATTCGCGGGGATTGGGAAGGCATTTCAGTGTTGTCAAAGCAGAAGGACAATGCTTCGACAAGCTCAGCAAAGACGGAGAAAGGGGAAACGGAATCCCCTCAACCCGTCCATCCTGAGCTTGTCGAAGGATTGTACTTTTCTTTGCGACCTCACCCCGATACGCCGCCCTCTCAAGTGTGTGCCGTCAATGCTCTCATCTGGATGACCGATCACAACGAAGTTCTCATTGAGTTCACAGTCAAAGGATCGAAGCAATTGTTGTTACCACCTTGGGCCTCGCCCATGCGCCGCGACGAGCTGTGGCGCACTACCTGCTTCGAGATGTTCCTGATGTGCGACGATGGTCGATATTTCGAATTCAATATCTCGCCATCAACCGAGTGGGCAATCTATGCTTTCGATTCCTATCGCCAGGGAATGAAACCACTTGAGACTGATGTTTTCCCACAGATCGAGCTTACAGCAACCGGCGGCAGCTTTTCGCTCGAAGCGGATATTGACTTGGGACAGATACCGCCCGGTCGATTGAGGCTGGCCCTCTCCGCAGTGATCGAAGAAACCGACGGCACCAAGTCCTACTGGGCGCTGGCTCACCCGTCCGGCCAACCAGATTTCCACCACCCTACTTGCTTCGCGGCCACGCTTGCGGCACCTGAGCAACCATGAAATTCGGCATTGATCGTCTGCTGGCAGACCCCGTCTTGCGCCAACCGCTTGAGGGTCGCCGCGTTGCCCTTGTCGCGCATCCCGCGTCCGTCACTGAAAACCTCGCCCACTCGCTTGATGCGCTGATTGCGGCGGGACTAAACATCACTTCCGCCTTCGGCCCGCAGCACGGGCTGAAGGGCGACAAGCAGGACAACATGGTCGAAACGCCAGACGCGCTCGATCCGGCCTACAACATCCCGATCTTCAGCCTTTACGGAGAGCTGCGCCGCCCCAGCGGGCAGATGATGTCCACTGCCGATGTGTTTCTGTTCGATCTGCAAGACCTCGGCTGCCGCATCTACACCTTCGTCACCACGCTGCTCTATCTGCTCGAAGCTGGGGCGGCGCATGGCAAGGAGGTCTGGGTGCTGGATCGGCCCAATCCGGCTGGCCGCCCGGTGGAGGGAACATTGCTGGTGCCGGGTCAGGAGAGCTTCGTCGGTGCCGGGCCGATGCCGATGCGCCATGGGCTGACTATGGGCGAGATGGGGCATTGGTTCATCGAACACTTCCAACTCGATGTCGATTACCGGGTTATCCCGATGGAAAACTGGCAGCCCGGGATTGGCCCCGGCTTCGGCTGGCCGCAGGATCGGGTGTGGATCAACCCCAGTCCAAACGCCGCCAATCTGAATATGGCGCGGGCCTATGCCGGGACCGTGATGCTTGAAGGGACAACCTTGAGTGAGGGAAGGGGCACAACCCGGCCGCTGGAGGTGTTGTTCGGTGCTTGCAACCTCGATGCAAGGGCGTTGCAAATTGAGATGACACGGCTTTCGCCGGAGTGGATGAAGGGCTGCGCGCTGCGTGAATGCTGGTTCGAGCCGACCTTCCACAAGTACGCGAAAAGCCTGTGCAACGGGCTGATGATCCACGCCGAGGGGCAGTTCTATGAGCATCAGAAATTCCGGCCATGGCGCTTGCAGGCACTGGCCTTCAAGGCGATCCGCAGGCTCTATCCTGATTACGATCTGTGGCGCGATTTCCCATACGAATATGAATTTGATCGGCTGGCAATCGATGTGATCAACGGCGGTCCATCACTTCGCGAATGGGTCGACGATTTCGCAGCTGAACCCGGCGATCTCGAAGTTCTGGCAGAGCGCGATGAGATATCCTGGACCGAGAAAACGCGGGATCTACTACTTTACTGAAATATCAATGCTTTTTTCGCGTGAGCTCGCGCATCGCATCATCGAGCCCATCGAGCGTCAGCGGATACATATTACCACCGACCAGCTCCTTGATCAGCCGGGTGGATTGTGAATAGTCCCACTGGCGCTCCGCCGTCGGGTTAAGCCAGATGGTCGCCGGATAGGTATTGCACACGCGCTGCAACCACTCTGCACCGGCCTCGGGATTGAAGTGCTCGACCGATCCGCCCGGATGGCTGATCTCATAGGGGCTCATCGCGGCATCGCCGACGAAGATCACCTTGTAGTCGTGGCCATATTTATGGAGAATATCCCAGGTATCAGTCCGCTCGCTGCGGCGGCGCGCATTGTTCTTCCACACGCCTTCATAAAGGCAGTTGTGGAAGTAGAAAAACTCGAGATTCTTGAACTCGGTGTGGGCGGCGCTGAACAGTTCTTCGACCAGTTTGATATGCGGGTCCATCGATCCGCCGACATCGAGGAACAGCAGCACCTTCACCGCATTGTGCCGCTCGGGCCGCATGCGGATATCGAGCCAGCCCTGCCGCGCGGTGCCGCGGATGGTCGCATCCAGATCAAGCTCCTCGGCAGAACCCTCGCGCGCGAACCGGCGAAGGCGGCGCAGCGCGACCTTGATGTTGCGGGTGCCAAGTTCGCGGGTGGCATCAAGGTTCTTGAACTCGCGCTGCTCCCACACCTTGATCGCGCGGCCGTGCTGCCCCGGACCGCCAATGCGAACGCCTTCCGGGTTATAACCGGCGTGGCCGAACGGCGATGTGCCGTTGGTACCGACCCATTGGTGGCCGCCCTGATGGCGCTTTTCCTGTTCCTCGAGCCGCTTTTTGAGCGTTTCCATGATCTCGTCCCACGATCCCAGCGCCTTGATCTTCTCCATTTCCTCTTGCGTGAAGTAACGCTCGGCGAGAGCCTTCAGCCAGTCTTCGGGAATTTCGACCGGGTTCTGGCCGTAGTCAGTCATCACGCCCTTGAAGACCTTGGCGAACACCTGATCGAACCGGTCAAGCAGTCCCTCGTCCTTCACGTATGTTGCGCGGGAGAGATAATAGAACGCCTCGGGCGTCTGCTCGATAACGTCCTTCTCAAGCGCCTCGAGCAGGGTGAGGTGCTCTTTGAAGGAGGCACCGATCCCGGCCGCGCGCAGT
>JANOYZ010000203.1:0-8747 GCA_031429135.1 Novosphingobium sp.
AGGATGCCGCACGGGCGATTACCGGCGAAGCGGTGATCATGCATGCCGCCGGGCGCACCGATGCCGGGGTCCATGCGCTGGCCATGCGTGCGCATATCGATATCGCCAAGCAGATCGCCCCGTTCCGGCTGATGGAAGCGCTCAATGCGCTGATGCGCCCTGCCCCCGTTGCGGTGGTGGCCTGCGAGGTCGTGCCCGATGACTGGCATGCGCGGTTTTCCTGTATTCGCCGCTCCTATCGATACCGCATCACCAATCGCCGCCCACCGCTGACGCTTGAGGCGGACCGGGCCTGGCTGGTGGGCAAGCCGCTGGATGATGCGGCGATGCACCGCGCTGCGCAGACGCTGATCGGCCTCCACGATTTTACCACCTTTCGCTCGGTCCATTGCCAGTCACAATCTGCAATCAAAACGCTTGACCGGCTGGACGTGCGCCGCGAAGGCATGCATGTGCTGATCGAGGCAGAGGCGCGCAGCTTCCTGCATCATCAGGTGCGATCAATGGTTGGCTGTCTGGTGCTGGTCGGGCTGGGCCGCTGGCACGAGGAACGGATTGCAGAAGCCCTGACGGCATGTGACCGCAACGCACTTGGCCTTAATGCTCCGCCGCAGGGGCTCTATTTTGTGGCGGCGCGTTATCCCGAAACTTAGCCCCAAACCCGCCCGTCCTGAGCTTGTCGAAGGACCGTTCTTTTCTTCGGGCGGGGCGCTATGGTCAAAGAAAAGTACAGCCCTTCGACAAGCTCATGGTGAGCAGAGTTGGGCTGGGATCAGGAGCATGACATGACAACCGCAGGTAAGCAGATCACCTCGACCCTCGCTGCCGATGGGATGCTGACAGTGACACTCACCGATCACACCTTCGCCGATCCCACCGGCCGCGAAGTGCTGGTGCAGATCGAGGCCGCGCCGATCAATCCATCGGACCTTGCCATGCTGTTCGGTCCGGCGGATCTCGCCAATGCCAGCTACTCCCCCGGCAAGATCGTCGCCCCCATGCCCGAGCCAGCCATGCGCGCGATGGCAGGCCGGATCGGCGATGAGCTGCCCGTCGGCAACGAAGGCGCGGGCACGGTTATCGCAGCGGGCGATGATGCCTATGCCCGGTCGCTGATCGGCAAGCGCGTTTCGCTGGTCTCGGGCCAGTCGTATTCCAGCCATGCGCTGGTCGATGCCCGCGGCTGTCTGGTGCTGCCGGACGATATCAGCGCCGAGCAGGGGGCGGGCACCTTCGTCAATCCACTCACCGTGCTGGGCTTTGTCGAAACCATGCGGGCCGATGGCTTCACCGGCATCGTCCACACCGCTGCCGCATCGAACCTTGGGCAAATGCTGGTCAAGCTATGCGCCTCAGAGGGCATTCCGCTGGTCAATGTGGTGCGGTCTGACGAGCAGGCCGCGATCCTGAAAGCGATTGGCGCCGAACATATCGTCAATTCAGCCGACGAGAATTTCATCGGTCAGCTGACTGATGCCATCGCGGCCACCGGGGCCTATCTCGCCTTCGATGCCATCGGCGGCGGGCGCATGACCAGTACCCTGCTGACTGCCATGGAACAGGTGGCGAGCAAGGGCGATCCTTATAACCGTTATGGCTCGAATACGGCGAAGCAGATCTATGTCTATGGCATGCTGGACCTCTCCCCCACCGTGCTCAACCGCAGTTTCGGCTTTACCTGGAGCGTCAGCGGCTGGCTGCTGATGCCGTTCCTCGCCAAAATTGGGCCGGAAGGTCAGATGCGGCTGCGCAGCCAGGTGCTGAGCGGTCTGACCACCACTTTCGCCAGCCACTACAAAGCAAAGATCACACTGGAAGAAATGCTGACCAAAGATGTGGCGATGGCCTATAATGCCAAGGCGACGGGTGAGAAGTATCTGGTGGTGCCGGGCGCGTAAAACCGCGCTGGTTAGAGCGGTTTTCTGGAGATCTGAAGCACTCCGAACCCCGTCCATGCTGAGCTTGTCGAAGCACTGCCTTTATTCTTGAGGCCGGATGTGGGGCAACAAGAAAAGTGCAGTGCTTCGACAAGCTCAGCATGGACGGCTTCTTTGGTTCAGGTTTACCGCACGGCGCTGGTTAGTATTGGCGCAGTGAAGGGCCGTAACCGCAGCGGGCCGCCTCAGTGGGTGCATTCACCAAGGCGGCCTATTGCGGCAAATAACGAGCCACCGTCAGCCCAGATCGAAGAAATCCACCGAGCCAGTATCCAGATCATAACGTGCGCCAACCACGCGCAAGGTTCCTGCTGCGAGAGGCGCGGCAAATATCGGATCGGTAGAATTGCGCAGACCTGCAACAACCCGGCGAACATTGGCGGCGATGCAAGCGTCGAGAATATTGTCTCCGGCTGCTGCACTTGCCTTGGCGGCTATCACCGCAGGCAGGATTGGCCCCACCATCCGTGACAGCACCGGCGGTAGCTGACTGTTCTTCTCGACTACCGATAGCGCCGCATCGACCGCACCGCAGCGTTCATGCCCCATGACAACAATCAGCGGCACCTTGAGCGCCGCAACCGCATAGGCGAGCGAGCCAAGGCCCGCATCATCGACATAATTGCCTGCCGTGCGGACAATGAACAGTTCGCCCAACCCGGCACCCAGCAGATGCTCGGGTCCGACACGAGAATCAGCGCAACCGACCAGCGCGGCAAAGGGTGCCTGCCCCTTGGCAAGGTCAAGCCGGCGACGCGTCGTGATATCCGAGCCGTTTGGCTTGTCTGAAACAAAACGGCGATTACCTTCAATCAACCGGGTAAGAGATTGCTGATGGGTCATGCCTGGCGCAGCATGAGCGTGTGCTGGTTCACTTGCGAAAGAGGCATTTGAAGCAACAGTCATCGCCCCGGCAGCGGCAACGCCGGAAAGTATGAGATCACGACGGTTGAGCGAATTCGCCATAGCAGATTTACCTCCCTTAATTGATTAGACAGGCGCAGAGCTACCACATAGCCCTAGCGCTGCAAGTGTGAAAACCTCAGCCCTTGCCGACCACGCTCTCCGGCAATTCGGTGCCAAACACCCGCTGGTAATATTCCGCCACCAGCATCCGTTCGGTCTCATCGCATTTGTTCAAAAACGACAGCCGGAACGCAAAACCCGGGTCTTTGAAGATCGCGGTGTTCTGTGCCCAGGTGATCACGGTGCGCGGGCTCATCACGGTGGAGATATCACCGTTCATGAAGCCCTGACGGGTGAGATCAGCCACTTTGACCATGTTCTGGACCATATCTTCAGCAACGCCGGTGGACTTCTTGAGCACGATCTCGGCCTCCACCGCAGCGGGCAGATAGTTGAGGCCGACGACGATGTTCCAGCGGTCCATCTGGCCCTGATTGATCGCCTGAGTGCCGTGGTACAGGCCTGAGGTATCGCCAAGGCCGACGGTGTTGGCGGTGGAGAACAGGCGGAACCACTTGTTGGGGCGGATCACCCGGTTCTGATCGAGCAGGGTGAGCTTTCCCTCAGCCTCCAGCACGCGCTGGATGACGAACATCACATCGGGACGACCAGCGTCATATTCATCGAACACCAGCGCCGTCGGGGTCTGCAATGCCCAGGGCAGCAGACCTTCGCGGAACTCTGTTACTTGCAAGCCATCGCGCAGCACGATGGCATCACGGCCGATCAGATCGATACGGCTGATATGGGCATCGAGGTTAATGCGGATGCACGGCCAGTTGAGCCGTGCCGCCACCTGTTCGATGTGGGTCGATTTACCGGTGCCGTGATAGCCCTGCACCATGACCCGGCGGTTGAAGGCAAAGCCTGCCAGGTTCGCCAGCGTGGTGTCCGGATCGAAGACATAGGAGTCATCGAAATCAGGCACACGTTCATCGGCTTCGGAGAAGGCGGGCACCTTCATGTCGATATCGATGCCGAAGTGCTCACGCACATCGAGTTCGCGATCAGGCGCGGCAAGGACCGTGGTTTCGCGGCTATCGGGCTGAATGTTGGGAATCTGGCTCATGACAAGAAGCGCCTAGAGCCACAGGCGCTGTGCTGCAACAAGCTTTACGTGTGACCTTTCAAGCAACCCCGCTGAAATTGGTGGCACGGCAGGCGCGATCGCGGCCATCGGCCTTGGCGCGATAAAGCGCGGCATCGGCCAGGCGATAAAGCCGCTTCCAGTCGCTTTCAGAAGCAACCTGACCATCGGAAAAGCCGATGCTCACCGTCACCTTCAAGCCTTGCGGCATGATCTGGCTGCGCACCGCTTCAAGCAGTTTTTCAGGCAGACATTGTTCCGCCAGACTGCGCGGAATGAGCAAGGCAAACTCCTCACCGCCCAGCCGCACGGCCAGGCTACGCGCAGGGCGGCAGGCCTCTATCGCATTCGCCACCGCCACCAGCACCTGATCGCCAGCCTCGTGACCGACCCGGTCATTCACCGATTTGAAGTGATCAAGATCAATCAGCATCAGCCGTTGTCGCGACCGGTTACCGATGGCGAAATCAAGGAAGGCCCGGCGATTGAGCAGACCGGTAAGCGAATCCGTGCCGGCCAGATGCAGCGCCGTCTTCTCGCCTTGCAGCGCATGATCGCGTTCCTGGCTGAGTTCACGCAATCGCGCGGTGATCAGCAATGAGCTTAGCAGCGCCTCGATCGACAGCGCCACGAGATTGCCGTTATCCAGCAGAAACAAGTAGGGAATAAGGTTGAATCCATGCGCCACGCGCAGGAATGAAATGATGATCGGCGCAGACCATGCCAGCATGAACAGTCCGAAATAGCGATTGCGTGATCGCCAGGCGTTGAACAGCAGCGGAAAGACCGTCATCAGCAGGCTCGACATGCCGATGGCATAGACGCGGTCAAGCAGGTTGACCTGCCACGGTGCAAGTATGACAAACGCCAGAGCCGAAGTCAGGGCGGCATAGCCACACCAGCGGATCGCAATTGTCAGCCGCGGGCCGCAGACTGCGGCTCCAAAAAAATTGCGAATGAACCGCAGCGCGGTGATCCCGGAAATCGCCAGCAGAATGTAATTCAGGCGAAGCCGGTCATTGTTCTCGATCCACGGCGCGATCAGCATCAGTGCGCCTGATGAGGTGAACGTATAGGCCGCCAGCGCAGCGATCATCGAGCAGTAATAGAGCTGAAACCGGTGCCGCATCGCCGCCCACAACGACAAATTGTAGACAAACAGCGCCAGTGCCAGTCCCGCAAATCCGGCATAGAGCCCGACCAGCAACAGCTTCGTCAAAGTCGCTTCACTTCTGGGTAAAATCACGGCCCCCTGCACCGCCCCGTGCAGATTGGCCGAACCCTGCGTCTCGATAATGATCGCGTTCAGCGGCGCGCTGTGCCTGGGTATCGGGAATTCCATGATCGCGCCCACTGTGAGGTAGCGCGATGTTGTTTGCGAAGTGAAATCAAGGCTCTGCTCGCTGCCATCGGCAAAGCGGAAGCGGATCAATTCTGCGTCCTGCCAGACACTGGCGGTGCGCAGTACCAGCGGATCATCGACCACCGGCTGAACCGGCGCAAACCGCAGCTGGACAGCGAAGTTTCCTGAACCCTTCACGGAATGGGCCAGGTTACAATCGAATTTCTCAGGCTGGGCGGCCAGTGAAACTGCGCTCTGCCCGGCAGCAAGCCTGGCCACGCAGGACTGGATTGGCAACTCGCGCGCCAAGCTGGTCCCGCTCGTCAGAGTGACCAGCAGAAGCCCCAGAACCATGCAGAAAAACAATTGTACCTGCCGCATGGTCTGTGTTTATCCTGTCAAGCCAAACAAGCTGTTAACAGGCGTAAGATGTCAGCATACAATCAGACGACATGGCTAAGGCATTATAGCGAAGCCTGCTGGCAAGGCAGGAAAACGCGCCACCTGCGCCGCAATTTCGGCATACTTTCCGGCCCTGAACCGAGGAACCGCAGCAATGAGCTATATCGAAGGATTTGTCATCCCGGTGAAGACTGCCGATCGGCAGAAATTCATCGATTTTGCCACCAGCTGCGACTCTATCTTCATCGAATGGGGGGCAATCCGCGTACTCGAATGCTGGGGTGATGATGTGCCAACAGGCAAACTCACCGATTTTCACCGGGCGGTTCAGGCAGCCGATGACGAAACCGTCGTGTTCAGCTGGATCGAATGGCCGGACAAGGCGTCGCGCGATGTGGCTTACGAGAAGATGCAGGATCCCGCGTTCAACGATTCGCGCATGGACCCTGGCAAAAACCCCATGCCGTTTGACGGAAAACGGATGATCTTCGGCGGATTCGCTCCGGTTGTTGAGCTGAAAGGGCCGTAGGCCACAAAGGAGATTGAGCCATGGCTGACTACACCTTCTTCACCAATCCGATGTCGCGCGGGCAGATCGCCCGCTGGGCGCTGCACGAGGCAGGGGCCGATTACCAGCAGGTGCTGGTCGCCTGGGACAACAAGCCCGCCGCGCTCACCCAGGCCAACCCGATGGGCAAGGTGCCAACACTCATCCACCATACCGCCGATGGTGACCGGGTGGTAACCGAGTGCGCGGCGCTCTGCGCCTATCTCGCCGAGATGGAGCCAGCATCGGGCCTGCTGCCCAATGATGCGCAGATGGCAGACTATTACCGCTGGATGTTCTTCGCCGCCGGTCCGGTCGAATCAGCGATCATCGGCAAGTCGATGGGCTGGGAAGTGCCTGAGGGGCGCGAGGGCATGGTCGGTTTTGGCAGCTTTGATCGCACACTGACTACGCTTGAGGGCCACTTCATGACGCACAACTATGTCTGCGGCGATCACTTCACCATGGCCGATGTCTATGTCGGCAGTCAGGTCGATTGGGGACTGACTTTTGGCAGCATCCCGCCGCAACCAGCCTTCGTCGCCTATGCCGAGCGATTGCAGGCACGGCCCGCCTACAAGGCCGCCAAGGCCATCGACAATGCCCTGATCGAGGAGTCGCGCAAATGACCGGAGTTATGTTCGGCGCACCGGACCGGCACTGAACCACAAGACCTACAGGAAGCAAACCATGCACGAACTTTCCATCACCCGCTTCATCGCCGCGCCGCCTGCCAAAGTCTGGGACGTGATGACCAATCGCATCGAGGAATGGTGGTGTCCCAGGCCATGGCGCGCCGAATTTGATAATCTCTCACGGCAGGCAGGCGGGAGTGCCAATTGCACGATGTATGGCCCCGATGGCGAAATTCAGATGCACCCCGGCACGGTACTGGTGTGGGACGAAGGACGACGCTTTGCCTTCACCGACGCGATTGTCGGCGATCTGGAACCTGCCGCGCCATTCATGCTCGGCATCTGGGAGATCGCAGCCGAGGGTGATGGAACGCGCTATACCGCCCGTGTCCGCCACTGGACCGAAGAAGCATTGCGCAAACATGAGGAAATGGGGTTCACCGAAGGTTGGGGTGCCTGCGCCGATCAGCTGAAAACACTGTGTGAAGGCGGTGAACTGACCTGACCCGTCAGGCGAAAACCGACGATTTCCTGAGCAACTGATAGGCCTCGACCACACCTTGCAGCCGGGTCTCATAGCTGCGGTCACCGCCGTTCCGATCAGGGTGGAAACGGCGGACCATTTCAGAATAGCGGCTGCGCAACGCCTTGCGGTGAGCATCGAGTGGCAGCCCAAGCGTGTCCAATGCGCGGCGCTCGTCCGGCGTGATCGGGCGGCCATCCTTGCGCGCGGCTGGTTTTTTGAGCCGCGCTCGCGACGCAATAGCTTCGAGCGGGTCGTTAAAATCAGCCCAGTGCGGGGTGGCATCGACGCTTGCTGTGGGCCGAAAAGCGCGGGTTTCTGACGCCCAGCCAGACAGCGGCGATTGCGCGTTCCAGATCTCCTCCGCGCTCATGCCATCGAACCAGTCATAGCGCGCGTTGAATTCGCGGACGTGGTCCAGACAGAACCAGCGATAGTCGCCCGGCCCGTCAAAACTGCCCGAGCGCAGCCCCGGCGCGCGGAATTCGCCCGCCTCGTTGCAGCCGTTCCAGTCACAGCCACGTGATACCCCGCCAATGCGGCCATGGAATCGATCATGCTTCACGGTCTTCCACATGGCGACAGATGCGCTAGAAGTGAAGCCATGACAGGACCATTAGCTCAAGAAATCGAAGCTCTGCTTCGCGCCGCCTTTACCCCCAGCCAGCTCGCTGTGATCAACGACAGTGCGCGCCACTCTGGCCATTCGGGCGACGATGGCAGCGGCGAATCACACTTCACTGTCGAGATTGAAAGCGCCGTTTTCGCCGGTGCAACGCGACTGCAACGGCAACGCATGGTCAATGCAGCACTGGGCGACATTCCTGGCCAGCGGGTCCATGCACTGGCGATCAAGGCTTTGGCACCAGATGAAGGGGCACCCCAAGAATGAAACGCGTCAAACTGGCCAATGGCATCGAACTGGATGTAATCGACGAAGGGCCACATGATGCCCCGGTGCTGCTGTTTCTCCATGGTTTTCCCGAAAGCCACCGCACCTGGCGGCACCAGATCGCCCATTTCTCTGACCGCTTCCGCTGCATCGCGCCCGATCAGCGCGGTTATCGCGGATCGTCCAAACCGCAGGACGTGGCGTCCTATGCATCCGGCAAGCTGATCGGCGACGTGTTTCAGCTGGCAGATGCGCTGGGGGTGGGGGACTTTACCATTGTCGGTCATGACTGGGGCGGCGCGATTGCCTGGGGGGTGGCGCTGATGGGTCAGGGCACGGGCCGGGTCACGCGCGCCGTGATCGCCAATGCCCCACACCCCGCAGTGTTCCAGAAGCTGCTCTACACCAACCGCGTC
>JANOYZ010000204.1:0-5309 GCA_031429135.1 Novosphingobium sp.
TCAGCGCCCCGGCCTTGTTTTCGCATTCGGCCTGTTCGTATTCGGGCACAGAATCGGCGACGATTCCAGCGCCGGCCTGAACGTGCAGCACTCCATCTTTGACGATGCCGGTGCGCAGCACGATGCAGCTGTCAACGGAGCCGTCGGGGGCGAAATAGCCGACACCGCCCGCATAGGCCCCGCGGGTTTCGTGCTCAAGTTCGGCGATCACTTCACAGGCGCGGACCTTGGGCGCTCCTGAAACGGTGCCTGCCGGGAAACCGGCAAACAGCGCGTCGATGGCATCATGCTTGGCCGTATCGAGCTCGCCCACGACATTGCTGACGATGTGCATGACGTGGCTGTAACGCTCGACAGTGTAGCTCTCGGTGACCTTGACGCTGCCCTTGGTCGCCACGCGGCCAACATCATTGCGGCCAAGATCGAGCAACATCAGATGCTCGGCACGTTCCTTAGGATCGGCGAGCAGGCTGGATTCGTTGGCGTCGTCCTCGGCGGGCGTTTTTCCGCGCGGGCGGGTTCCAGCGATCGGCCGGATTGTTACTTCACCATCGCGCACCCGCACGAGGATTTCCGGGCTTGAGCCGATCAGTGCGAAGCCCGGCAGATCGAGGAAATAGAGAAAGGGGGAGGGGTTGACCCGCCGCAGCGCGCGGTAAAGCGCGAAAGGCGGCAGGGTGAATGGCGTGGTGAAGCGCTGGGCGAGCACCACCTGAAAGATGTCGCCCGCAGTGATATAGTCCTGCGCTTGTAGCACCATCTCGCGATAGCGGCCTTCGTGCAGAACCGGAGTGAGTACCGGCTCGGGCAGTGTGGCATCGGGCACCAGCGCGGGGGCAGGGGTGGCCAGCTTGCGCAGCGCCTCGTTGATCCGCTCTGCGGCGGCGGCAAGCACCACCTCAGGTGCAGCAGATTCAGGCCAGACCGGGGCAATGCACCACAGCGCATCAGACAAACGGTCAAACACCAGAATCAGCCTGGGGCGCACGAACAGCATGTCGGGCAGTTCCAGCGCGCTCTGGGCGGCGCGCGGCAAAGCCTCGACCAGTCCGATAGTCTCATAGCCGAAATATCCGACGAGACAGGCCAGCGCCTTGGGTAATTCATCGGGCACATCGATGCGGCAGGCGGCAACCAGTGCGCGCAGCTCTGCCAGTGCATCGCCTGGAAGTGAGACGAAATCGCTACGATCCTGCTGCCACTGGCGGTTGATTTCGGCCCCATGGCCCTGCACGCGGAACACCAGATCGGGATCAAGCCCGAGCAGGCTGTAGCGCCCGCGCACTTCGCCGCCCTGTACCGATTCGAGCAGGAAGTCGCCACGCCCCGGCTCGATCAGCTTGAGCGCCGCACCTACCGGGGTTTCCGTATCGGTGATCAGCCGATGCCAGATCAGCGCGGGGCTCCCCTCGCGCAGCTGGACTTCGGCCTGGAGCCAGTTTTCGGGGCGGGCGCTGCTCATCGTCTGCCAGCAGCGCGGGTCAATTGCCGCCAGTCAGCAGTTTAGATAACGCCGAGATTGCAGCGGCATTTTTCTTCACACCCACTTCGTTGCGGATCGCGGTGCGCAGCTGATCGAGATATTCACGGCTTGCCGCAAAGCTCAGCCCCTTGCGCAGTTCGGCAAGGCGAGGATCCTTGGGATCAACCTGACCCGGCGTGATCGATTTCAGCGCAACCACATAGTAGCCACGGTTATTCGGAGCAGGCAGCACCTTTACCGTTCCTTTGGCCATGGCGAACATCAAGGCCAGTGGCGGCGGGACTGCCTTTCCCGGACTGCGCAGCTCGGCGCGGCGCATGATGACTTGATCAACCGGGGGCAGGGGAACACCAAGCGCGGCCATGGCGGCGCTCAGATCAGTGCCTTTCTTCGCAGCGGCTTCAACTTTCAGGGCCGCAATCTTGGCTGCTGCTGCGCCTTTTTCCAGCAAATAATCGGCCATTACCTGCGCCCTGATTTCAGCGATAGGCGCAGGGGCAGAGGGTGCGATGGCGGCAACATCATACATCAGGAAGGTTTTCCCCGGCACCAGCTCGTTAAGCTGCGGCTGGCCTTCCTTGTCGACGGCAAAGGCGGCTTGCATTGCGCGCAGCAGTTCTGCTGGTGCGCTTTGTTCAGGCTTGCCAAAAACCTTGCCATCGGCGGTCAGCGGGGAGCTGTCCTTGAGGGTCACGCCCAGCTCTTTGGCGACATCGGAGAGCGAACCGCCGCCGTCAAACTCTTCTTCGATGCGCGCCGAAAAATCAGCGAAAGCTGCGCGTTTCTTGTCCGCCGAAAGCAGAGCGACAATCTCATCACGCGCCTGATCGAGCGTCTTGCCCGAATTGCGGGTGATCCCATCGATATGGACGATATGCCAGCCAAGACCGCCTTTCAGCGGACCAACGTTGCTGCCTTGCGACGCAGAGAAAACCGCATCGGCGACAGCAGCAGAACTCTGCGTCAGGTAAGCTTCCTTGGTAATCGCTGCGATTGCCTGGGGTAGCAGACCTTTGCCTCGCGCCACAGCATCGAAGGATTTGCCGCCGCCCAACTCGCCGATAATAGCCTTGGCGGCAGCCTCTGTCGGCACGATCAGCTGGGTGAGCTTGCGTGTTTCGCTGGCCGCATAGCTGGCCTTGGCGGCATTGTACCGCGCGGCCACTTCGGCGTCGGTCGGAGCGGGCGCGCTTTTCATCACCGCTTCGTCAAACACGGCATATCGTATCGTGCGATGCTCTGGCCTGATATAGGCATCGGCGTGGGCAGTGTAATATTTGGTCAGTTCTGCGGCGCTGGGTTCGCCTTTGGGGATAAACACAGCAGCGGGCAGCAAGGCGATGGCACCTTCGCGCGATTCCGAGGCAATGGCGGCATAGCGGTTCGCGGTTTCCTGCGGCACCCGCCCCCCCAGCGAGGCAGGGCGAAGCACCTGATTGGAGATCAGTTCATCAGCAATCAGCTGCCGGAAGCTTGCTTCGGTATAACCCTCGCGCTGGATCACCGAGCGGAAGACATTGGCATCAAAATTGCCATTGGTGCCACGAAAATTGGGAACCTTGAGCAATTCGCTATCGACCAGGCGATCACCTGCAACCAGGCCGTGGCGCTGACCGAATGCAGCGACGGCGGCATTGTCGATCAGCGAATCGAGAACTTTGTCGAGATTGCCGCCAGCGATAAAGCTCTTCATCGATTGGCCGGGGTCTTTCTGACGCATGGATTCGAGCGCGGAGCGCGTTGTCCGCTCGACTTCGCTGGCGCTGACGGTGCGGTCACCGGCAGTTGCGACCTTATCGCCAGCATTGACGCTGCCAACCCCGCCGAGATTGGCCATATCTCCGGCGACAAATGCGAATGCGATGATGCCGAGGAAGGCCAGCAACAGCGCCACGCCGATTTTTGATTTCATTAAACTACGGAAAAATTCGAGCATTACCCAGCCGCTTGTCTGACTTGCGGGCCGGAAGGGCACCGCATTAGGCGCGGCTTTAGGGCGCGTTGCGGCGCTTCGCAATGCTTGGTGAAACTGGGCTCGGTGAAACGGGACGGGCGGGAGCGACAGATAGAGGGCGCACAACGAAGCAATTCTCTCAACTCGTCGCAGATGATTTTGACAAGGACTATGGCAAAGGCCTAGCTGGCTTCAATGTTTGCAGTGCAGCATAAGTGATAGATTCGCGTATGCCGTAATGATTTCAGGGAGTTAATAGAATATTATGCCTACCCGGCCCTACATTGTCGGCAATTGGAAGATGAACGGCACACGCGCCATGTTGAGCGAAGCACGCTCGATAGATCGCGCTGCGGCCCGTTATCCCGGGGTGCAGGTCGCGCTGGCACCACCTTTCACACTGCTTCATGCCATGGTGGAAGAAGTGCAGGCCATCGGCGTCGGCGGGCAGGATTGCCACGCTGAAGCCAAAGGCGCGCATACTGGTGACACTTCCGCAGCCATGCTCGCCGATTGCGGCGCAACTTTCGCCATTACCGGCCACAGCGAACGCCGCCGTGACCACGGTGAAAGCAGCGACATGGTGAAGGCCAAGGCTGAGGCGGCGCTGGCGGCAGGTCTTGGCGTGATTGTCTGCGTTGGCGAAACACTTGCTCAGCGCGAAGCTGGCAAGGCTGAAAAAATTGTTGGTGAGCAGGTTGATGCCTCTTTGCCCTCAGCCGAATTTTTTACCGATGCCGCTCAGGGCAAGGTTTCGGTGGCCTACGAGCCGGTCTGGGCGATTGGCACCGGCCGTGTTGCCGAAGTGGCAGACGTTGTTGCCATGCACCTGGCCATTCGTGGGCGGATCGAAGCGGCCTATGGCGAGCAAGGCGCAACGGTGCGCATACTCTATGGCGGTTCGGTCAATGCCGAGAACGGCGCAGACCTGCTTGCCGCCGAAGGCGTTGGCGGGGCACTGGTTGGCGGGGCGAGCCTGACGGCGGACAGCTTCGTGGCAATTATCGCTGCGGCGGGCACGGATCAGGCCATCTGATTTTCGTGCCATCTGATTTTCGTGATCGCTGAATTTAAGCCAGACCCGGCCCTTGGCCTTGCACCTTGGCGCTTGCGCGCCTAGATGCGCGGCACGTTTCCCGTTTCGGATTTGCCCATGTTCTTTTTTCTCACCGTCCTTCAGGCAATTGTCGCCGTGATGCTGATCGGCGTCATCCTGATGCAAAAGTCTGATGGCGGCGGTCTTGGCGTCGGCGGCAGTCCGGCGGGGCTGATGTCTGCGCGCGGCGCGGCTGACTTCCTCACGCGTTTCACCGCGATCCTGGCAATCACATTTGTCGTGCTGTCAATCTCACTCGCGGCATTGGCAACGGGAGAAAGCACATCGCGCACGATTGATACCTCGCTCAAGCGCGATAATCCGGTGGCCCCGGCTGCACCAGTTGATCCGCTGGCTAATCCCGCACCTGCCGCTGCGCCTGCTCAGGCACCGGCAAAGCCCTAAGCTGATCCGTCGCTGCGCTGAGGCGCGGCGTCCATCGTATTTTTCCGCTCCCAGCTGTGGATTGCGTGAAGGGCTGCTTGCCCTTGGCCCCCACATGCGCTTAAGGCTCAACTCCCATGGCGCGGTTCATTTTTATTACCGGCGGCGTGGTTTCCTCGCTCGGCAAAGGTCTGATGGCGGCAAGCCTTGCGGCACTGCTGCAAGCGCGCGGATTCAACGTCCGTATCCGCAAGTTTGATCCCTATCTCAACGTCGATCCGGGGACGATGAGCCCCTATCAGCACGGCGAAGTCTATGTGACCGACGATGGTGCCGAGACGGACCTCGATCTGGGGCATTACGAGCGGTTTACCGGTGTTTCTGCGAGTCAG
>JANOYZ010000205.1:0-3123 GCA_031429135.1 Novosphingobium sp.
CATCAGAAGCGCTCTCCGCGAATCACTTCAACATCCCACATGGTCAGTAAAAGGCCATGGCTAGTGAGTATCGGAGCTAATGCTTCTGCCAGTACGGCAGCTTTTTCCGGCGAGGCGATCGACAGGACGAGTGATTTATCCGCCCCGGTCACGCGCTCTTCATGCCATCGCCCATCCCGGCCGCTGCCCGATGTTACCGGAAGTACGCTCCATCCGCTGATTCCGGCCGCGCTTATCGCGGCAGTAACCCGGCGAACCAGTGGGCTATCGACTAGGATCTCTATCCGCTTGCGGATGACAGTTTCAATCATGGTCTGGCCTCAGCCTCTGGCCAACCAGTTCGCGAGAGCAGCGAACAGGCTGATACCGAATAGGATATTGAACGGAAAAGTAAGCGAAAGCGACATGCTGAGATAAATGCCGGGATCAGCCTGAGGCAAAGCTAGACGCATCGCCGCCGGCACGGCGATGTAGCTGGCGCTGGCGCAAAGGACGCCAAAGACTGCTGCAGAGCCCGGATCAAGTCCGATAGCTGTGCCTGCCACAACGCCAAGAGTCCCGTTTATCAGCGGAAAGGCGATGGCCAGCACTGCGAGCCGCCACGTCAGGGCGCGGGCTTCCAGCAACCGTCGTGCGGCGATAAGGCCCATGTCGAGCAGGAACAAGCAAAGCACGCCCTTGAAACCGCTATCAAATAAAGGCTTTACATCTTCGAAGCCCCTGGGACCGGCGATCGCACCGATCGCGAAACTGCCTAGCAAAAGCACAACCGATGCATTCAGGAAAACCTCACGCCACAATTCGCTACCGTTATGGTCCGCACTTTGTTGTCCCTTGCGTGCCAGCAACAAGCCGGAGAGGATAGCCGGAGTTTCCATCACGGCCAGAACTGCCACCATATAGCCAGCGGGCGGCATGGCCAGGACATCCAAGACTTCATTGGCAGTAACAAATGTCACCACGCTGACCGAACCATAATGCGCCGCGACGGCACCGGAGTTGATCTGGTCAAGCCGGGCGAAATGGCGCAGGGCCGAGTAGGCGAGCAGGGGTATTGATAGACTGGCTACAATCCCGGCGAGCAAGGCAAACGCAATTTCTGCGTCAACTCCGGATTGTGCTACGGCAACCCCGCCTTTCAGGCCGATCGCGGCCATCAGATATAGCGACATGCCCTTGGCCATCGCTTCCGGGATAGCGAGTTCCGAGCGTAAAGCTGCAGCCAGCAGTCCGAGAAGGAAAAACAGAATGACCGGCGAAGTAAAGGTCGAGAGCGCCGCGAAGTCCATGGGCTGGCTGCTAACCGCAACCGCAAATCATTGCAAGGCTTGCGACCTTGCCATTGGCAAGCGCCCGCAAGGTGACTAGATGGCCCAGCAATGACTGATCTTGAAACCGCCCCCGCTGCCACGTCAGAACGTCAGCGCAAGCCTGACTGGATCCGTGTCAAGGCACCGACCAGCCGCGAATATGCGGCGACGCGCGATCTGATGCGCAGTCTTAACCTCAATACCGTTTGCGAAGAAGCGGCTTGCCCGAACATCGGCGAATGCTGGACCAAAAAACACGCCACGGTGATGATCCTGGGCGATGTCTGCACCCGCGCCTGTGCTTTCTGCAACGTCAAAACCGGCATGCCGCGCAAGGTTGATGTCGAAGAACCCGAGCATGTCGCCGAAGCGGCGGCCAAGCTGGGTCTTGAGCATATCGTCATCACCTCGGTCGATCGTGATGATCTTGCCGATGGCGGGGCTGGCCAGTTTGTCAAGGTGATTGAGGCGTTGCGCCGGACGACACCGTCAACCACCATCGAAATTCTCACCCCCGATTTTCGCGGCAAGATGCGTGAAGCGGTGGAGGCCATCGTCGCTGCTGGGCCCGATGTCTATAACCACAACCTGGAGACAGTACCCCGGCTTTACCCTATGATCCGTCCTGGTGCGCGCTATTACGCTTCGCTGCGCCTACTTGAGGAAGTGAAGCGCCACAATCCGCTGATCTTCACCAAAAGCGGGGTGATGCTGGGGCTGGGTGAACAGCGGCTCGAGGTGCATCAGGTGATGGACGACATGCGCTGCGCCGGCATCGATTTCCTCACCATGGGGCAGTATCTCCAGCCAACTCCCAAGCACACCAAGGTGATCGAATTCGTCACCCCGCAGGCTTTTTCGGCCTATGGAGCGATTGCCCGTGCCAAGGGTTTTCTGCAAGTGGCGGCGAGCCCGCTCACCCGTTCGAGCTATCACGCCGGTGACGATTTCCAGCAGATGCGGGCTGCCCGAGAGGCTCAGCTCGTCAAGGCGCGCTGATGCCCAGTCTCCATCAGGTCCGGCAGATGCCCTGGAGCGCCGAGCAGATGTTTGATCTGGTGGCCGATGTTGCGCGCTATGGTGAATTTCTACCTTGGGTGGTGGCAACAAGGGTCCGATCTGACAGCGAAACCGAGATGATCGCTGACATGCTGGTCGGTTTCTCCGCCATCCGTGAGAAGTTCACCTCGCGGGTTGAAAAGCGGCGGGCCGAGGATATCCGGGTGCATTATGTTGATGGACCGCTGAAGGATCTCGACAATGTGTGGACCTTCCGCGCGCTCGGCCCACAGCAATGCGAGATTGATTTCAAGGTGGAATTCAGCTTCCGTAATCTGCTGTTCGAAAAGCTGGCCAGCCAGTATTTCGACAAGGCGTTCCGCAAGATGGTCACCGCCTTTGAAAAGCGCGCCCGCGAACTTTACGGCAGCAGCAGTTCGAGCGCCACTAACGCCGCCTGAAGTCTAACGTCAGAGCGTTCATCGGATGACAGGCGGCGCTCTTCAGCATCGGATTCTTCTTCGCCCAGGATTGCGCGGGCAAAGACGACCGTGCCGACAGGCTTTTCCCGGCTACCACCACCGGGACCAGCAATGCCGCTGATCGCTACGGCAACATCGGCATGACTGCGCTTCAAAGCACCCTGCGCCATTGCCCAGGCACAGGCGATGGAAACCGCGCCGAAGGTATCGATGATGTCAGGCGAAACCCCGAGCATCTCCTGCTTGGATTCGTTAGAATAGGTGACAAAACCGCGATCAAACACGGCAGAGGAACCGGCGATTTCGGTCAAGGCGGCGGCGACCAGCCCGCC
>JANOYZ010000206.1:0-1806 GCA_031429135.1 Novosphingobium sp.
CTCGAACATGAGAACCTCAACCGTGCGCGAAGCATTGCGCGATGCCATGGCCGAAGAAATGCGCCGCGATGACCGCGTTTTCGTCATGGGTGAGGAAGTTGCCGAGTATCAGGGTGCCTACAAGGTGACCCAAGGCCTGCTGGAGGAATTTGGCCCCAAACGGGTGATCGATACCCCGATCACCGAATATGGCTTTGCCGGCATCGGCACGGGTGCAGCCATGGGCGGGCTCAGGCCCATCGTTGAATTCATGACCTTTAACTTTGCCATGCAAGCGATTGATCATGTTATTAATTCTGCGGCCAAAACCAATTATATGTCAGGCGGCCAGATGCGCTGTCCGATCGTGTTTCGCGGGCCGAATGGTGCCGCCAGCCGGGTTGGTGCGCAGCTTAGCCAGAACTATGGACCGTGGTATGCCAGCGTTCCCGGCCTGATCGTCATCGCGCCTTATGATGCCTGCGATGCCAAGGGCTTGCTCAAGGCGGCGATCCGCAGCGAAGATCCGGTGGTCTTCCTCGAAAACGAACTGGTCTATGGCCGCACCTTTGATATGGCCGAGGAGGACGATCACGTCGTGCCTATCGGCAAGGCGCGCCTGGTGCGCGAGGGCAAGGACGTTACCATCGTCTCCTACTCGATCGCTGTCGGCTTCTCGCTGGACGCGGCGGAGCAGCTGGCGGCGGAAGGGATCGATGCCGAAGTTCTCGATCTGCGCACCCTGCGTCCGCTCGATAGGGAGGCTGTGCTGACCAGCCTGGCCAAGACCAATCGACTGGTGATCGCCGAAGAAGGCTGGCCGGTCTGCGGCATTGCTGCCGAGGTGATCGCGATTTGCATGGAAGACGGGTTCGACTTGCTCGATGCCCCGGTGCTGCGGGTCTGCAATGAAGACGTGCCGCTGCCCTATGCCGCCAATCTGGAAAAGGCCGCGATCATCGACGCCGCGCGGATTGTCGCGGCGGTGAAGCAGGTCTGCTATCGCTAAGCTTCAACTCGCGCTGAAAGTTGAGCAATTCGATATCGGCGCAACCGGCGTGTTGTAGATCTGCGAAAGATCGCGGCTGGTGCGCACATTGAAGGTAGCGATCGATCGGATGGTCTTGTTGGACATGAAGCTGCTGGTAATCAGCGGCTGATAATCATAAACGACCTCGACGAAGATAACGGCGTCACCGGTGATTGCCATGACTTTGCGGCCGGTCGGTCCCATGCCACCTGTGAGCACATCATTGGTAATGCCATAGGACGAGGTGACATTCTTCAGGCCTTTGCAACGCTGCCAGCGGATGTACTGCTGATTGGTGTTCTTGACTTCAAGACTGCTGATGATGATGCGCCCGGTGTTCAGTATTTTGAGCATGCTGCCGCCATCAAGATTGGCACCGATCAACAGATCATTGATGTCACTTTCATAGATCTTGCGGCTGGTCACAGTCGATGTCTCACCAATTCGCGAGGCATTGTCAGAAACCTGCATGGCGACCTGGTTCACCCGCATCGTGACCATGGTGTACCACGCGAGTTCGGTTCCGGTGACACCGGCGATCATGAGGAACGGCAGGCAAATGGCAAATTCAACCGCCGCCAGCCCTGATTTTTCAGCGCGTATCTGACGAAGTTTGGCGATCAGGCGCTTCATGAACAGGTCCTCGTGGTCGGGATACCCATCTGGATATTATAGGGCTGATTGCGCAGCACGGTTTCAGACCTGAGCGTTACCGTTTTGGTAAATCCCGCCAGGCCTGCCATCGGGAACGGGCGGTTATAGGCTACGGCAACCTCATAGAGCACCGCGTCGCGCGC
>JANOYZ010000207.1:0-17231 GCA_031429135.1 Novosphingobium sp.
CGCCGCAGATGCAGGGCTTCATCAATTCGGTGATGAGCGGCGGGCAGACCGCCTCGGTGAGCTCTGCGCAAGGAGCGATCACCGATGGCTACACCAGTTCGGTGCTGCCTGCCTGCCAACTCGCCACCAAGGACAAGTATCCGTTCTTTCCCAATCCGGCCAATGCCTCGCTGGTCGATGTCCAGCAGGTCTTCGGTATGGGCGGCACGATGGATGCATTTTTGCAGCAGCGGGTCATGCCGCTGCTGGATACCAGCGGCCCGGTGTGGCGGTGGAGCGCGGGAAACGATCTGACAGCCAGCTTGTCACCCAGCTCGCCCGAGGAGTTCTTCAAGGCCCGGCAGCTGCGCGACATGCTGATGGGCGGGATGGTGGTCAAGGTTGAGGTCAAGTCTTTCGGGGCCGGCGTCGATTCGGCTGAACTGGTGGTGGGCAGCACGCAGTATCGCTTTGATCAGGGCACCACGGGTGAGCGTCCGGTGTCATGGTCAGCGCAAGGCAATGTGCCGCAGGCCTCACTGACGCTGTTTTCTCAAGGCAGCAAGGTGCTCAACCTTAATGCTGACGGCCCTTGGGCGCTGTTCCGCCTGATGGACGAGGCCCGTTTTGAAAAGCGCGGCGGCACCTATTTCAGCACCTTCGGCACGGGCACCCGCACGATTGCTTTAAAGCTGACTTTCCCGACCGAGCAAAACCCTTTTGTTCGCGGCACCGTTCCATGGAGCTTTCGGTGTCCGACGACATTGTAGGGCGGTGGCTCTTCGGCAAGCTGCCAAGTTTGGGGGATTTCGTGGCACGGGGGATGGACTATGCGGTGCGTGACAGGCTCGACTCCTGGCTTGCGCAGGAAATGGAAGCTGCGCGCAATCAGTTCGGCGATGAATTTGAAAGTGGTTACGATATTTCACCGGCATGGAACTTTGTCGATTGTGATGCGAACGGTAGCTGGTCTGGTGGTGCGCTGTGCGCCTCGCAGGACCGTGCCGGTCGGCGGTTTCCACTGATCATGGCGATACCCGCACCCGATGCCGCAGGTGCCGCCGCGCTTTCAGCAGGCTGCCTTAGCGCCATGTGCCGTGCCTTTGCCGACGAGCAGGATGCGGATGGACTGATAGCGGAGGAAATTTCCGCCGAAGCTGTGGCATGGTCTCCGCATGGACCTGAATGGGCCATTCTGTCGGAAGATGGCGCGGCTATGGTTATTGCGGGCAGATTCCCGCAGGGTGTTATCGCCAAGATGGTGGAGCTGGCGCAATGAAGCCTGCATTCAGAATCGAAGATTATTCCACCACCCATGTTGGTGAGGTGCGCAGTGAGAACGAGGACAGTCTGCTCTCGCTTCCCGAAGCCCGCGTCTGGGTGGTCGCAGACGGGATGGGCGGACATGCCAACGGACGCTATGCCTCGCAGACGATTGTTGCCGCCGTTGCCCAGGCACAGGTGCCCGAAACGCTGGAACTCGCTTGCGAGTGCGTTTCGGACGCGGTTCATGCCGCCAATGCCGAAATTTATGGCAGATCGATTGAAGATGGCGCGCAGATGGGCTCCACTTTCGTTGCTCTGGTCATTCGGGATGATGAATTCGCCGTGCTGTGGGCCGGGGACAGCCGGGCCTATGTCTATCGCGACGGACAGCTGGTTCACCTGACGCAGGATCATACGCAAGTGCAGGCCATGCTCGATCGCGGATTGCTGACGCCTGAAGAGGCGCTGGAGCATCCCATGCGCCATGTGCTGGCCAGAGCCGTGGGGGTTGAGGAGGTGCTGCAGATCGATGCGATCCGCGATATGGTTGAGCCGCGCGATCTCTTCCTGCTGTGCAGCGATGGCCTGCACGGGCTTGTTTCAGATGATCGGATCGCGGCAATCCTGGCGCAATCGGGTTCGGCGGCGGCTGAGGATCTGATTGCCGAATGTCTGGCCGGCGGCGCACCCGATAATGTTACGGTCACGCTTGTCGCCGCCTATGAGCCGACTCTGCTGGTCTTGAGCGGAGAAGCACAATGAACGGCAACGATGAGGACGATGGTCCGCTCGCCGATCCTGAACGGACGATCTATAGCCCGGGAACCGGCCTGCCGCCGCAACAACCCGACCCGCCTGCGAAACCCGACCCGTCTGTCTCCGCGCCCGTGAGCCCGCCCATGCCCGCAGGCGGAGCGCAGCGGATCAAGGTCGGTGATATCCTCAATCACCTGTATCAGGTGCGCCGTTCGATCGCGCGTGGCGGCATGGGCGAAGTGTTTGAAGGTGAGAACGTCAACTATTCCGAAGAGCGGGTGGCGATCAAGGTGATCTTGCCGCACCTTGCTGCTGATCCGGCGGTGCAGGGCATGTTCTTCAAGGAAGCCCGCACACTGACCCGGCTCAGCCACCCGGCGCTGGTGCAGTATCGCACCATGGCGCAGGAACCGCAGCTCGGCGTTTTCTACATCGTCACCGAATTCGTCGACGGCCCCAATCTGTCCGATCAGCTCAAGCAGATAGAGGCCACACCCCAGCAACTCGCAGGTCTGATCCGGCGGCTGGCCGAAGGGCTGGGCGTCGCCCATTCGATGGGGGCGATCCACCGCGATATCTCGCCCGATAACATCCTGCTCGAAGGCGGGGTGCTCGAACGGGCGAAAATCATCGATTTCGGCATTGCCAAGGATCTTGATCCCAGCTCGGGGACGATTGTCGGCGATGGTTTTGCCGGTAAGCTCAACTATGTCGCGCCTGAGCAACTGGGCGAATATGGCCGCTCGGTTGGCCCGTGGAGCGATATCTACAGCCTTGGCCTGACAATCCTCGCCGTGGCGCGCGGGCGGGATGTCGATATGGGGGGGACGATTGTCGATGCTGTCGACAAGCGCCGCGCCGGGCCGGATCTGTCACCGGTGCCCAAGACCCTGCTGCCGCTGTTCGAACGCATGCTCGCCGCTGATCCGGCCAAGCGAATGCGCTCGATGGATGAGGTGGTGCAATGGCTGGTGCTGTGGGGGCAGGGGAAGGCCGTAGCCGAATCGAAAGGCAGCCGGGGCGCGGGCCGCACACCGGCAGGTCAGCCGTTCTGGCATGATCTTGCCGCCCGGATTAAAATTCCGCCGCAGCTCAAGGAACCGCGCGGAGTTATGATGGCTGGCGGCGGTGCGCTCGGTCTGCTGGTGCTTGTTGCCGTGGTGATTTCATTTTCGGGGGGCAGCAGCGATGCTCCTGATGAAGCAGCCAGACTTGATTCCGACCCAGTATCGCGCAGCGTACAGCCGGTGGACAAGGCGGCAGCTGCACGGACGGTGCTGTCCAGCGGGCTTACCAAGATTCCGTGCAGCTGGCTTGATGTGGAATCCATCGATGGTGGCGGCGCTGCTCCGGTGGCAGTCGCGCTCAAAGGTGTGTCGGGTCGCTCAACCGAGGCCATGGCGCAGGTTGAAGCCATGATGAAAACAGCGGGGATCACGGGAGTTTCGGTGAACTACACTGACATCGCCCCGGTCCCCGCAAGCTTTTGTGGCCCGCTGGAAGCGTTCGGACAGGTGCGATCAGTTGGTGTCGGGCACTTGTCTGTACCACTGCCGAAGTTTGAAATGGCGCCTTTGGACGGCAGCTGGGGCGGGAATGCGGGTGTTCTTGCAGCAAAGGCCGTCATCGAGATCGATATGACCGGATTGACCAAGGATGATCTTGCGGTGATGGGCGTGGCTGATAACGGACAAATGGATCTCATTTCAGTCGGCTTCAAGGATATGAAACCTCCGGTGCTGGAAGATCTTGGCAATCAGCGATATCGCTTGAATTTGCCAACCACCAATTCCGGCTGGTCCGGGATTGTGCTAATCGTGGGGCGCGGTCCTTTTGACAAAGCTCTGCTCACGCGCCCGGCAGAAGCGATGGGACCCGACTGGGCTCAGAAATTCCTTGCCGAGGCGCGCCAGCGTGGCTGGAAGTCCGAGATGGCGTGGTATCAATCGGTCAACGAGCAGCCCGACGCGGCACCGGCGCGCTGATCAGGATCAGCGTTGCTGCGCTATTTCTTCGTAAGCCCGGCGGAATTCCTTGGCGAACATATCCATGAAGGCTTCATCCGAGCCATGGACGACGCCGCCAAACTCGCGTTCATAGGCGTTCCACAATGCGGCATCGCGCGATCCCGGCAGGATCTTGCCCAGCGGCCCTTTGTCTTTGGCCCGCGCGCGGATCGCGGTGGGTGAGAACCGGTCTAGTGTGGCGCGCAGTGCGCCTTGCATGGCGCGCAGTGTTGCCATCTGGTGAGCCTGCAAGTCTTTGAAAGCGTCTTCTATCGCCTGATCAGCGCGCTGAAAGCCGCGTTCGGGCGGGTTAAGCAGTTGCAGCAGTGCCTGTTCGGGCGTCCGGGCGAACTTGAGCGGATTGTTGCCATCAGACGAGAAACTGGTGCCTTGCGCACCCATCTGGCTTTTGGCCCGCGCCCGCGCCTCAATCATCACGAACAGGCCGGCCACCAGTCGGCGCAGCAAATCGCCGGCGATTGCGGCAGTCTCGGCCTCGCCTTGCTTGAGCTCGGCGGGATTCACACGGGCAGCGGCTAACATCTGGGCCAGCCCGGCACCGATGCCTGCTGGTGCCGGAGTCTGAATGGCAGGTGCAGTCGGGGGAGGCTGTTGCGGCGCGGCCTGTGGCGGGGGTGCCAGCTGTTGCGAAGGCGGGGCTGGGGGAGGGGAAGCTGCTGGGAACGGTTCGGGAGCCGCCAGTATCGGTGCTGGCTGAGGCGTGCCAAACCCGCCGCGCGACCAATCCACCACGTTGCTGTCAGCAAATTTGCCCCAGATATCATCTGCTCCCGGCGGTGCTGCGGGCGCAGCCGGGCTTGACCAGTCCGATGCCGGAGTGACGGGGGTGACAGGGGCTATGTCCCATGCCGATGGCGCGGCAGGTGCCTGTGCGGAGGCAGCCGGAGGGGCGGACGCTCCCCAGCCACCGCTTGCCGGAGCAGCCTCAGAAACAGCAACCGCAGGGGGAGCCCCAGAAACAGCAACCGCAGGGGGAGCCCAGGCCTGCGACATCGGACCATCGCCCGATATCGCCGAGGCCGGTGGCGGCGCTCCCCAATTCGAGGTGCTGGCCTGTGGCGGGGTGTCCTGCCCGGAGGCGGCGGCGGTCCAGCCCTGCCACTGCGGCATATGCGGTTCGGCATTGCGCACGGCGGCGGCGGCGGCAGAGGCCTGATCGAGCGAGGCCTCTATCTCGAAGCTGCCGATGACGAAAACATCACCGTGGTTGATGGTGTAGGGGACGGGCACACGAATATCCTGGCCGATCAGGAAGGTGCCGTTAGTGCTCTGATCGACCAGTTCATACTGATCGCCCGCAAAACGGATTTCGCAATGGCTCGACGAGATGAACCGCGTCGGGTCGGGCAGGCACCAGTCCGAAGTCGGGGTGCGGCCGATTCGCGCACCCCGGCGATCAAGCACCAGCGATATCGGCGAGCCGTTTTCCAGTGCCTGACTGTTACGGATAGACAGGGTTAGCGGCACGGCACCAAGCTCCCTGCCACAACCTGCATTGCCCAACCAACCCTCGAACCAGTGGTCATTGCGCAGTTACCATGGCTTCGCCGAATTCAAGAACCTGACGCATGGCTTCATCCGGGTCTGGCTGATTGTGCGCACCCAGCAACAATGCCGCTGCGGCAAGCGTGGCGCAGATCTCTGGTGGTGGCTGCACAGCTGTCATGTCTTCAGGCGCAAGCGATCCTCCCGAGACATAGACCGCCAGGCACAGCAGCTTTACCGGCGTATCGGCTTTGACCGTTTCCGCAGCGGCACCGGCGGCGCGGCGCAACGAATCCTCGGGGTTGTCGATCCATTGCAGCACGGTAACAGCCAGCGGGTCAGACCGGTCGATAGCGCCGATGGCGATGGCCGCCCGCGCTGCCCAGACAATGCAGTCATAGCGGGCCAGGGCATGGGCCATGAAATCAATTGCGCCGTCAAGATCGCCAGTCTCCACCAGATGGGCATGCCATTCATGCAGCGGCCGACCGCTGGCTTCGCCGGGCGGGGATGAGGGATCGATCATCGCCAGAATATGGCCCGAATCGGTCCAGCTAGATCGGCTCCAGATTGCCATAGTTCCCATGTCAGTTGATCAACACGACGCCGCCCTTGGCGGTCAGGACGCCACTGGCTTCGACATTGGTCAAGGCACCGCTGAGCTTTGCGGTGGCCTGCCCCTTCATGTCGAGCAGCTTGGTCGCTACCTTGATCGAGGCTGGATCGATGGTGATCGAACTGCCGCCAACGGTAATGGTGATCTTGGATTTGGCCGAGATTTCTATCTCGGTGCCGGAATCAATGATGATCTTCTTCTTGACCTTGAGCGTGTCGTTGGAATCGATGTTGACCTTGCGATCCTTGATCACCTTGATCGTTTCAGTGCCCTTGACCTCTTCAGAGCGATTGGCCTTGATCAGGATGGTTTCGTTGACGCCGACGGTTTCAGTGCGGTTCTTGCCAACCTTGATTTCCACATCCTTGCCGACATGGTGCGTTTCACTGCGGCGGATGCGCGAATTCATATCGCGTTCGGCGTGAATGAAAAGCTCTTCCTTGCCGGTGGCATCCTCGAAGCGGAACTCATTGGCGCCAGGCATGCCGGTATCGAGCGATTCGGCATCGCCCAGCGCCGAACCGCGTGTCTGTTTGTAGGTCTTGGTGCGCCATACTGCGCGGGTCTTGTTGCCCGGCAGCGGATAGACCGGCATGTGCGAAGCATTGAACACCCGGCCGACCACGATCGGGCGATCAGGATTGCCGTTGATGAAATCGATCAGCACCTCGTGTCCGATGCGCGGAATGATGATGTTGCCAAGGCCGCCGGTTTGCGACACCCGCAGCCAGCAACTGCTTTTGTCATCAAGCTTGCCCTTGCGGTCCCAATGAAACTGGACCTTGATCCGGCCAAATTCGTCGACGTGGATCTCTTCACCCGCAGGCCCGGTGACCACTGCGGTTTCCGGCCCCTTGGCCACTGGACGCGGGGTGACGATCGGTGCCCGGAAGGGGACGTCATCGGGGATGCCGAAGAACTCGATCAGCGTTTCACCACCCGACATGCCTGAGCGATAGTGCTCGCTGGAGAGCTGACTGCGCACCCCGGTGATCAGATATTTGCGGTTAAACCGGCCAGAGGGATGGCGATCCATCTTGAAGACAAAGCCCGGCTGAATCCCGGCAAAGCGGCTGGTGCCTTCGAAACGCAAACGCTGCGCACGGCGCGATTCGAGCAGGATATGGCTGAGCGCCTTGCCATCGCTTTCTTCGTAATAACGGCCCGGCCAGCGATAGATTTCAATGGCATCTTCATCATGTGCCTTGCGCTCTTCGGCCTGAGCCTCACGCGGCTGGCGGGGCTTTTTGAAGTCATAGTCCCGCATAGTGACCTTGGCCTCGGCCCCCGACGAAGCATGTTCGTGCCAGGACTGGACAAATCCACCAGCTCCGACACCAGGCCGGGCCTGTGAATCGGCGATGGCCACAGAATCACTCAGGGGATTGAAATGCAGATTGCCGGCAGGGAGCGTCCGGTGTGAACTCGGCTTGTCGCAGATGATCATCCGGTGTGCCGCAGCCTCGTGCTTGTAGAAGTAATAAAGCCCTTCTTCTTCAAGCAATCGGCTGACAAAGGAAAAATCGCTTTCGCCATATTGCACGCAGTAGGCGAGGGTCCGCTTGCCGCCGGTTGCCACGACCTTGTGGGGTATTTTGCAGCGATCAAGCACGTCTTCGACGATCTTGATTACGGTTTTCCCCTGATAAATCCGGTAATTGCTGCCCTGTTCGTGAAACTGGGCCAGCGGGGCAAGTGTCAGGCGGTAGACATGGCCTTCACCCAGCACCTCTTCCACAAACCGGCCGTCAATGACGGTTCCATGGAAATACCGCTGATGTTCGCCATCGAGCTGGCAATCAATCGATGCCGCTTTGCCAAGATTGGGCAGCAGTTCGAGTTCAGTCTTGGCCAGTACGTCGATCGTTATCATGAAGGATTCGCTCATCCCTTCATAAGCATCGAGGCGAACGAGCCGCAGCTTTTCGCCGTTTCCGGCCAGCTTCAAGCTCAAGCTGGTCTGTCGCTTGCTGGCGGCCAATGGATACCCCCCTGTAATCTGCCGGTGTAAACCTGCCGGTGTTCTGCTCCGGTGTTCTGCCAGTGTTGGCACCGTCCTGTCCACCCGCAGTGATCGCGACTTGCATGCGCCTAAAATTGCATTGCTACCAGATGGCACTAGGCATATTAAGGCTTACTTAGCGCAAACGCAATTCAACTATCATTGAGTCGTGATATTTCAG
Organism: Novosphingobium sp.; assembly: GCA_031429135.1. Lineage (GTDB taxonomy): Bacteria > Pseudomonadota > Alphaproteobacteria > Sphingomonadales > Sphingomonadaceae > Novosphingobium. Next base: position 8,313 of record JANOYZ010000207.1, read on the forward strand.
GGGGCTAGACTATGCGAACCAAAGCAGCAATTCTCGTTTTTGCGACTGCTTTCTGGGCAGGGTCGCTATCGGCAGAACAAGCGCCGGTTTCCGCAATCTCACAAGTCAAGTCGTCGCAGCAGATCCGTTGCGAGCTGCTGGATGATTGCAAGCCGATCCCGCCAAACCGTGCGTGGATCACGCGGACGGGCGGAGTTGAAACTGATAGGGTGAAGATAATTCGCGCCCAGCAAGTAAGCCTCACCAACGTCAAGCGGGGGCCGACGGTTAAGCCGGGCGCAAATGGCGGCCCGAAGCTGGCCATCACCCCGATAAAAAGCAGCGATCTTTTCATCAATTTCACGATGGCGTCGTGGGATATTGACGACGTCGCTTTTGAGCAGGCGAGTGAGCTCTATAGCGCGTTGACCCCGCAGGAATGGGGTGCCTACCGCTTCGAAATCGCCGGTCATACTGATGCCGTCGGCGGCGTCGCTCAGAACAAGGAGCTGTCCATGAAGCGCGCTCAGGCAGTGGTTGATCTGCTGATTGCCCGCGGTGTGAAGCGCTCTCAGCTTGATGTTAAGGGCTACGGCTTCCAGCGGCCGATTCAGGGGATTGACCGGATCGATGGCAAGAACCGGCGTGTTGAGATCATAAAGCTCCCATAATCGCAACACGGGTACTTGGTGGGGGAGATTTGATGGCTCTGGATATTGCCTTGCTGGTTGCGCCGCTCTCGGACGATCAGCCTGCGGGGCCAGACCTCTACGGCGATGCTAACCGGCAACAGATCGAACTCGCGTTTGAACGGTCTGTCAGCGATGGTGCCGCATCGCAGAATTCCGCTGCGGAATGGCAGGAAACGATCGCCCTGATCGTCGCGCAGGCCGAGGTGACGCGCGACTTGTGGCTGCCGGTTTATCTGATGCGTGCCGCAGCACAGGCTGGCCAGTTCGAACTTGTGGTTGATGGCGCGGTTCTGCTTGCAGCATTGCTGGAAGACCGTTGGGCGGATGTGCATCCGCAGCTTGATGATCTTGGCTTTATTGGCCGCAAGACTCCGTGTGAATCGCTGGTGCGCATCGGCGATTTCCTTGGCGCGTTTGAACGGATGCCCCTGGTTTCTCACGCCCGGCTTGGCGCGTTTTCGGGCGCTGATTTTGAGCGTTTTCGCGAGAAGGGGGCAAAGGCGGCAGGCTTTGGCGAATTCCGCATGGCGATCGAAGCGATCGGTGCCGACGGTCTGGCCGAGGCGATTGCCGGGCTTGGCGAAATTGAACAGGCGATACGCCGCGTGGACGCGGCGCTGACAGCAAATGCCGATGGCGATACGGCAACAAATTTCAAGCCGACCTATGACGTGCTGGCGCGCATGAAGCGGGCAATTGCCGTCTGTGTGCCGCAAAAAAGCGGTGATTCTAAAGTAGGTGGTGCTAGCGGTAATGACACCGCAACCTCCCGGAGCGAGGCAATGTCCAGCGACTCGAGTTCAGGTAACGGCGCAAACTATTCTGGTGCGATAAATAGCCGGAATGATGTGATCAGCGCCATGGATGCGATCTGTGCCTATTACGCACAGTATGAGCCGGGAAGCCCGGTACCATTTGTCTTGCGTCGGGCAAGGGAGTGGATTAGCCTCGATTTCATGGCGGTTCTTGCAGACATCGCCCCGGGCAGCCTTGAAGAAGCCATGAAGGTTTTGAAAGGTCAGGGGGGAGAGGTCGCAGAAACCGCTGACTGGGGCGATAACGGGTCAGCTATAACTCAAGAAGACGAGTCGCCAGAGCCCGAAGGCGATGGCAGCTGGTGATGACCATTTAGCGAGCAATTGGGATCAAGTCATACTTGCTCCCTCGTAATTAGGCGTAATTGTCGGAGAACTACGATGGCAAAGAGTGGCCAACGCTTCATCAAGGAAAATCGGGCCCCGCGTGTTCACATTGAATATGAGGTTGAGACCGGCGGCGCGAAGCAGAAGGTGGAACTGCCCTTTGTCATGGGGGTGATGTCCGACCTGTCCGGCAAGAGCAAGGTTGAGCGCAAGTCGCTGAACGATCGCGAATTCCTTGATTTTGACATGGATAATTTTGATCAGCGCATGGGCGCAATCAAGCCGCGCGCGGCCTTCAATGTCGATAATACGCTGACCGGGGAGGGCAAGCTCGCCATCGATCTTGAATTCAACAAGATGGAAGACTTTTCACCCGGTGCGATAGCCCAGAAGGTGCCGGCACTCGCCCAGCTGCTTGAGGCACGTCAGCAGGTCAACGATCTGATGCTGTTTATGGATGGCAAGGATGGCGCACAGGATCTGCTCGACAAATTGCTCAAGGATCCAGATCTGATGAAATCTCTTGCTGCCGCAAAGCCAGGGTCCGATGCTGGTGGCACTGCCGAATAGTTTTAGCGTTTCCGGGCGCGCGGCGCCTGCTTAGTTCAAGTTCCTAGGGAAGATTCATATGCCCACCGATAAGGCCCAATCAGCTGGTGCAGCAACCGAGACCGAGTTTGCGCCCGACGATTTCGCAGCACTGCTGCGCAAGGAATTCAAACCCAACACCGAAGAGCGCTCCAGCCGCATCGACCTTGCGGTCGCGACACTGGCGCAGCAGGCGCTGGCCGATTCGCGGATCATTGGCGATGATGTCTTCTCGACGATGGATCAGCTGCGGGCGGCGATCGACAAGAAGCTGACCGATCAGGTCAACGAGATCATCCATCACGCCGATTTTCAGTCGCTTGAGAGCGCCTGGCGCGGCCTCAATTACATGGTGATGAACACTTCGACCGGCAAAGATCTCAAGATTCGCGTGCTGAACATCGGCAAGGACGAATGCTACAAGATGTTCCGCCAGTACCGCGATGCGGCATGGGACCAGAGCCCGCTGTTCAAGAAAATCTACGAAGCGGAATTCGGTCAGCTGGGCGGTCAGCCCTATGGCTCGATCGTCTGCGACTATTACTTTGACCATTCCGCCCCTGATCTTGAGGTGATGAAGGGTCTGGCCAAGGTTGGCGCGGCGGCACATGCGCCGTTCGTCGCCGCTGCTGCTCCGGCGCTGCTGGGCATGCAAAGCTGGACCGAACTTTCCAATCCGCGCGACATCGCCAAGCAATTTGACGCGACCGAATATGCCGCCTGGCGTTCGTTCCGTGACAGCACCGACAGCCGCTATCTGTCGCTGGCCATGCCACGCTTTCTTGGCCGCCAGACCTATGGTGCCAAGACCGAGCCGGTCGATGAGTTCGATTTCGAAGAGGATACCGCCGGTGATCACGATCAGCACCTGTGGGTGAACGCTTCCTATGCGATGGGCACCCGCATTACCGAGGCATTCAGCACCTGGGGCTGGTGCAGCCGGATCCGCGGTGTTGAAAGCGGCGGCACGGTTGAATCGCTGCCCACTGCCATGTTCCCGACCGATGATGGCGGGGTCGACATGAAATGCCCGACCGAGATCGCCATTTCCGACCGCCGTGAGAGTGAACTGTCGCGTGCAGGCCTGATGTCGATGATCCACCGCAAGAACACCGACAAGGCGACCTTCATCGGGGCGCAGACAGTGCATAACCCGGCGGTTTATGATGATGCCGATGCCACCGCAGCCGCCAATCTGTCGGCACGTCTGCCTTACATTTTCTCCAGCTGCCGTTTTGCTCACTATCTTAAGTGCATGGTGCGCGACTGGATCGGCGGAACGCGCACCGGCAACCAGATTCAGGAAGACCTGACGCGCTGGGTGGCGAATTACATCGATGGCCAGCCAGACAGCTCGACCGAAGAGACCAAGGCGCGGCTGCCGCTCAAGGATGCCCGGATCGAGGTTATCCCCGACGAGGAAAACCCCGGTTACTACATCGGCAAATTCATGTTTGTCCCGCATTACCAGCTTGAAGGCATGGATGTTTCGTTGAGTATGGTTTCCCGCCTGCCCAATGCCGGCGGATGACTTAAGGGCTACGCAGAATAGCCAATTATTTGAATAGCTTACGGGTTCGCAACTGATCCAATTGATTCCACCAGGAGATGGTACAATGACCCCAGACATTTTCCTCAAGCTTGAGACGATCAAAGGCGAATCCAAGGATTCGAAGCACAAGGGCGAGATCGATATCGAAAGCTTCAGCTTCGGTTTGCAGAACGGCGGCTCATGGTCTGCAGGCGGCGGCGGCGGGGCCGGCAAGGTTTCGTTCCAGGATATCACCGTCCACAAGATGGCTGATTCTTCAACCCCTGCGCTGATGCAGGCCTGCGCCAGCGGCCAGCATATCAAGGGCGGTGTGCTCACCGTGCGCAAGGCCGGCGGCAAGCAGGAAGAGTTCTACAAGATTTCGCTGACCAACATCCTGGTGTCGAACATCACCAATACCGGCGCTAACGGCGGGGTTCCCACCGAAGTCGTCAGCCTGAACTTTGAAGAAATCAAGTTCGACTACAAGGAACAGGGTGCTCAGGGTACGCTGGGCGGCGTGGTCAAGTTCGGCTGGAACCTCAAGAAGAACGAGAAGGTCTGATCGGCCGCTCGGGATATTGAGAATGGCGGATGCTGACGCCCTGTTGCGTCAGGGGGATGTAGATGGTGCGCGCGCAGCTCTGGTGGAGGCTGTGCGCGCCAATCCTGCTGACCAGAGCCTGCGCATGTTCCTCTTCCAGTTGCTCAGCCTGAATGGCGAGTGGGACAAGGCGCGCAATCAATTGCAATCCCTGACCCAGCTTTCCCCCCAGGCGCAGATGCTGGGAGTTACCTATAATCAGGCGATCGATGCCGAAAAGCAGCGGGCGGCGGTATTTGCCGGTCTGGCCGAACTGCCGCTGCTGGCAGGAGAGGGCGGCTGGGCCGAAGGCATCGCCCGCTCGATTCCCCTGTTCGCGCGCGGTGAAGCGCAGGCCGCTGAAGCCCTGCGCGATGAGGCGTTTGATCTGTCGCCAGACATGCCCGGCACCTGCGATCCGGGAACCGGCAGCGAACGGCGGTTTGAATGGATGGCGGATGCCGATAGCCGGTTTGGCCCGACTTTCGAGGTTATTCTTGGTGGCAAATATGGCTTGTTGCCGTTCGACACGGTGAAGCTGATTGAATCGCAAGGACCGCAGGATTTGCGCGACACGATCTGGTATCCGGTCGAAATCGAGTTCCGCACCGGGCATTCGGCCGCAGCTTTCCTTCCGGCACGGTATCCCGGCAGCGAAACCGCCAGTGATGGGCTGGAACGGCTTGGCCGGATAACCAACTGGATCGATCAGGATTGGGGCCAGCAGGGCTCGGGTCAGCGTCTCTGGACATTCTCTGAAGGTGATGATTGCGGGATTCTGGAATTCCGCAAGATCGAGTTCGACTGATGGCTGAAAGCGAGCGGCTCGGGCGGCTGAACTCCACCCTGTTCGACAAGCTGCTTGCCGGGCACGAAATCGGCGGATTGCAGGGTGCCGAAATGGACCAGATCGAACAGAGGCGTGATACGCTGCGCAGCTTTTCGATCACGCAGGGCCAGCGGTTTACCGAAAAAGCATTGCGGGCGACGGTGCGGCGCGAACTGGCCTGGCTGCTCAACACCACCAATCTGGGATCGGTGATCGATCTGGATGACTATCCCCAGGTGAAAACCAGCGTGCTGAACTATGGGGTGCCCGATCTTGCCGGCAAATCGCTCAACAGCCGCATTGTGCTCAAGCGCGCGCGCGACATCCGCACTGCCATCATCGCCTTTGAACCGCGGATTGATGAATCGACTCTGGAAGTCGAGATTTCCGAGCAGATCGAGCGTGAGAACGCGATAACCTATGTTATTCAGGCAGATATCACGTCGGCCGTGCGCGCCATCCCGGTAAAATTCCGCACGGACGTCGAATCGGACAGCGCGGCTGTCACTGTCCGGGAGTGACGTAATGGATCCCCGGCTGCTCCAGTTTTACAACGAGGAACTGACCTACCTGCGCGAAGGTGCGCGCGAATTTGGCGAGGAGCACGAAACCGCCGCGCAGCAACTGGGGCTCAAGACTCCCAACGATCCTGATCCTTATGTCGAGCGCCTGCTCGAAGGCGTGGCCTTTCTCGGCGCGCGGGTGCAGCTCAAGCTGGCTGACCAGTTTCCGGAATTTACCCAGCACCTGCTGGCGGCAATCCAGCCGCATTATCTCGCGCCAACCCCCTCGATCTGCATCGCTGGCATCGAGCCCAAGGACAACGATCCGGTGCTGGCCGAAGGCTATGAGATACCACGCGGAACCGAGCTGGTAGCAACTGCAAGCGAACACGGCGATGCTGCCGTTACTTTTCGCACCGGCCATGCGGTCATGCTCTATCCGATCAGGATCAGCGAAGTCGAATATCTGTCCTCGCGCACAGCAGTGGCGAGCTTTGCTGCGGCGGCTGACGTGCGGGCCGAGGCCGGGGTGCGGATCCGGTTCGAAGCGACGGGCACTACCCCGCTCGAACAGCTGACGATCACCGATCTGCCGATTTACCTCGATGGCTCGGAAGCCGTGCCCGGCGAGCTTTACCGGCAGTTCATTGGCGAAACGGTTGCCGTGCTGGCGCGTCCGGCGGCATCCGCCTCGGCACGTCCGGTCAGCTTGCCGATGCCCGAGCAGGTCGGCTTTGCCGATGATGAGGCGCTGTTGCCAGCCGAGGAACGTTCGTTTCGCGGCTACCGGTTGCTGACCGAGTATTTTGCCTGCCCCGAACGGTTCATGTTCGCCCGCCTGCGTGGTCTGGAAAAGGCCTTTGCCGAGGCGCAGGGCGGGGCTTGCGATATTGTCCTGCTGTTCAATCGATCATCCGATGTGCTGACCGGCGCGCTATCGCCCAATAACTTCCGCTTGTTCGCCACCCCGGCGATCAACCTGTTTGAAAAGCAGCTTGGCCGCGTCCAGATTTCGCCGTCCGAGCATGAATTTCATGTCGTGCCTGATCGCACCCGGCCACTGGAGTTTGAGGTTTACCGGCTGCTCAATGTCGAAGCGCACTTGCGTGATGACAGCGAACCGCGCCCGGTGGCACCGCTCTATGCGCTCGGCGCGCTGCTGTATGATTGGCACGATGCGATTTTCTATGTCCCGCGTCTGGCCATGCGCAAGCTTTCGACCAAGCGGCGCAAGCTGCTGAAGCGCGGCGATTACATCGGCACCGAAACCTGGCTGTCGATCACCGCACCGGGCAATGCCGAGCGGCTGGACGATATCAAGGAACTGGCGATCAGGGCGCTGGTGACCAACCGTGATCTTGCCGGCGAGCTGACCTTTCGCGGCACCCAGCACTTTGCTCCGCCGGGTGGTCCGGTCCGCACCGTTTCCGCTTTAAGCAACCCGTCCAAACCGCGCCCGCCGCTGGGACTTGATGATGGTGCCTGGCGGGTGATCGGGCATCTCACCCCCAACTACGCCTCACTGGCACCTGAGGGGCGCAACGATCCTTCCACCTTGCGCGATCACCTTGCGCTTTACGGTCGGCGTGACGATGCCTCGATGCGGCGTCAGATTGATGGCATCACCGGCGTCATCTCGCGCCCGGTCGTCCGGCGGGTTCCCGGGCATGGCCAGATGGCCATCGCGCGCGGCAGCCGGATCACCTTGAGCCTTGATGATAGCTCTTATGACAACGGTCGCCTGTTCCTGTTTTCGGCCGTGGTCGAGCGGTTCTTGTCAGACTTTGCGACAATCAACAGCTTTACCGAGACTATCGTTGAAACGCCTGGGGAAGGAGTGGTGGCAAAATGGCCCGCACGAATCGGCCGCCGGCACACGATCTGAGCCCAACCTCGCTCGAAGGTAAAACCTCGCTCGAAGCTCCGGCCTCGCTCGGAGGAATTGATCTGCGGCGCGCGGGGTTGTTCGCCGTTGTGCGTCAGCTGGAAGCGCGCGCTGCGAACAAGCCGCGGGTGGGCAAAGGCAAGCGTCCAGAGCAGTCGATCGTCGATCTGGCGCAGGAGCCGAGCCTGGGTTTCGAGGCGAGCACTCTGGCAAGCTTTGAGCCCAAAAAAGGGCGTCCGCAGCTGCGCGGCCACTGGCTGGGGCTGCTGGGCCCGATGGGACCGCTGCCGACTCATCTGACCGAATTTGCCATTTATGAACGCCGCCACGCCAAAAAGCGTCCGTTCGGTGACTGGCTGAACCTGGTTTCAGGCCGTATGCTCCAGTTGTTTTACCGCGCCTGGGCACAATCGCAGCCAGTGGCTCATGCTGACCGGCCCGGCGATGACAATTTTTCGGCCTGGCTCTCGGCACTCTCTGGCGCCGGCGATGGTGCAGAGAAACACAGCGCCTTCTTTGCCCGTGCGCGCGTTCACTACGCGGGGCTGTTTTCCGGCTTGCGCAGCGCCGTTGCCATTGAAGACGGGCTGAGCCACTTGCTGTGCCAGCCGGTAAAAGTCACCGAATTTGTCCCCCGCTGGCGTGAATTTGAACCCGAGGACCGCACCCGCCTTTCGCGCGCGTTCAACATACTGGGCGGGGATGCCGTGCTGGGCCGCAAGGTGCTGAGTGCCTCAGATGCCTTCCGCATCACCGTCCGCGCCAACTCCTGGCGCGATTATCTGACCATGCTGCCGGGGGGTGATCGCTTCATGGTGGCTGCCGAGGCGATTGAGGCGTTCAAGCCGACTCATCTGGAATGGGATCTCTGTGTCGAGATTGCCGATGCCGATGCTCCCGCTGCGCGGCTTGATGGACGCAGCCGTCTGGGCTGGACGACATGGGTCAAAACCGCCGGTGACAGTGCCGGGAAAAAGCGCGGGAAATCCCATCGCACCACCGCGCAGCCGAGCAGTTCGATCATTCGCGCAGACGCGCATCTTCGCAAATCAAGCATGAGAAAAGGGGCATCGGCCAGATGACTGAGATCAGCCGCGGGGCATTATTCGGGCGCCTCAACCAGACCGCATTGAAAGCCATCGAAACCGCCACCGGTTTTTGCAAGATGCGCGGCAATCCCTATGTCG
>JANOYZ010000208.1:0-6793 GCA_031429135.1 Novosphingobium sp.
GCGCCGCTCAGGCTGCTCTCCGGTTCGGGGCGCGAGCTTTCGCCCATACCCAGCATATCGATCGCCAGCACCGCTTTGCCCTGATCGGTGAACCAGCGGGCAAAGCTGTAGCTGTCATCCGCGAAAGGGGGATGCCAGTAGATACGGCTGTAGCCGCCGCCGTGAATGGCGAAGATCAGCTGCGCAGGCCGTTCGTCCATGCCGTCTGGCAGGTGCAGCGTGGCAGCGATGAAGGTCTGTCCGGTTAGGCCTGCAGCCGAGGTCACATCGAGCATCATGTCACTGGATTTCATAAGTCGCCGAAGCCTCCTGCGGCTGGCAGCATGGGCCGGGGTGCTCAGCGTCCACCTGCCATCGGGCAGGTTGCTTGGCGCGGAGATTGGCAAGAACGGCGCGAACGGAATTGGGATGCCGGATATGGTAGGCGATAGCCGCGAATGGGAAAAGCTGATCGACGCCTTGCGTCCGCTGGGCGATGCCATGCGCGCCCGCGTGCCCGAACGGCTGCGCGGCGATCCTCAGATCATGGCGGAATCAATGCGCTTGCTGCTCTCCGGGGTGACACGGGCGACCACCGATGCACTGGTCGGGGACCGGCGTCATCCGATGTTCGTGCCAGAACTCAACATCGCGCAGAACATCTTTCAGCCCAATGCCGACACAATCTACAAGGCCTGCCTGATCGAAAAGGGCGGCGCTTATGTGATCAAGGGTGATCGCGGCACAGTGCGCATGGTGATCCTGGCGCAGATGGGGCCAGATACGCTGCGCACCGGCAAGCATCATCCGTTGCTCGGCCAGATAGATTTCGACACTCTGACGCTCGATGCCAATGGTCATTTTGAGCTGGTGATTTCACACAAGCGGCCTGCCGGGCACAGTGGTGACTGGCGGCAGCTTGATCCGCTCTGCGAGAAGTTCATGGTCCGCATTGTCGGCTGCGACTGGGGCGTGGAGCGTGAGCCGCGTTTCGGCATCGCACGGCTGGATGTGGATGAAGCCAAGGGACGGCCTTCCGCCGAAACGCTGCACCATGCCTTTGGCGAAATTCCCGGCATTGTCGGCGTCTGCGCACTGGCCTTTTCCACCCATGTCGAGGAACTGCGCGCGCAAGGGCACCTCAATGCGCTCAAGATATTCGATGTCTCACAGATGTCGGGACTTGCCGGGCAATTCTATTACGAAGGTGCCTATGAGCTGGCCGATGATGAGGCGCTCATCACCGAAGTGGAGGTGCCTGCCAAAACGCGCTACTGGTCGATCATCCTGACCAATGAGCTTTACGAAACGACCGATTGGTACAACAATCAGGCCAGCCTCAACGATAAGCAAGGCGTGGTCGATAGCGACGGAATTTTTCGCACGATCATTTCCGCACGCGATCCCGGCGTACATAACTGGCTCGATACGTCAGGCTATCCTTGCGGCGCGATACAAGGCCGATGGTTCGAAGCCAGCGAGAAGCCGATGCCATCGATCAAGAAGATCAAACTGGCGGACGTCATGGAACACCTGCCCGCCGATACCAAGCGTGTAACCCCGCAGGAGCGCGCCATTGCCTTGCGCAATCGCCGCCTTGCCGCCCAGATGCGCATCATCTGGTAACTGGAGCCAAGTCATGAGCACCGACACCCTTCCGTCCCACGTTCCCGCCGACAAGGCGATGCGGCTGCCCTATTTCGCCCGCGAAGTGGTGAAGGATTGCCCGCAGGAAACCCTGATCCCCGAAATGCACCGCACGCTCGGGCCAATCACCTATGTCACCAACATCTTTCCGGGGGACAAACCAGGCTGGCTGCTGACCGGGTACGACGATACCATGACCATGCTCCGCGATGCTGATAACTACACCAAGAACGGTATGGGCCAGTGGTCACAATCCATTGGCGAGAACTGGCTGGTAGTGCCGACCGAAGTCGATCCGCCGATGCATACCTTTTACCGCAAGGCGCTGAACCCAGCTTTTTCGCCGCAGAAAATGGCGGCGATGAAGGGCGATCTGCGCCGCCGGGCGAGCGATCTGATCGACAAGTTCCGGACCCGCAAGGACTGCGATTTCATCAACGAATTTTCCGAACGCTATCCGATCTATATCGTGCTCGATCTGCTGGGCTTGCCGCAAGACCGGATGATGGAATTCCTCGTCTGGGAAAAGGAGATGCTCCATTCCAATGACTGGGAAGTGCGCAGCAATGCTGTGCGCAAGGCCGTGGAATACCTGAAGTTCGAGATTGCCGATCGCCGCGCCAACCCGCGCGATGATTATATCACTCGCCTGTTCGATCACGAGGCGGAGGACGGCCGCAAGTGGAACGATGAGGAAGTGCTCGGCCACTGCTTCAACCTGTTCCTTGGCGGGCTGGATACGGTGACGACGATGCTGGGCAATATTTTCACCCACCTCGCGCGCTATCCAGCGCAGCAGCAGGAACTGCGCGACCATCCCGAGCGCATCGTGCTGGCGGTGGAGGAATTCCTGCGCGTCTATGGCCCGGTGACGGCATTCCGCATCGCCGCGCGCGAGATCGAGATCCATGGGCAAAAGATCATGCCGGGCGACTATGTTTCGGTAGCCACGCCGGTGGTCAATCAAGACCCCAAGCTGCACGAAAATCCATCCGAAGTGCGTTTTGACCGCAAGGCGGCGCATGTTGCGCTGGGCGGCGGCATCCATAAGTGCCTGGGTATGCATCTGGCGCGGTTTGAGCTGCAAACGGCGCTCGAAGTGTTTCTCAAGGCGATCCCGCAATTCCGCCTCAAGGATGGATTTGAAGTGGGTTATTTTGTCGGCAACATCACTTTTGTGCCGGCGCTGGAATTGCAGTGGGATTGAGCATTCTAGCCGGTGTGCATATCCACATGAAAGCGTGACAGGCGCAGGACGGCGATTTTCCACAGGCCCCCCTCTTGCCGGTAGCTCTCGTGATACTGGCCATAACCGGTGATCGAAGTGACGCCGGGGATGGGGGACTTGCCCGGCTGCCAGACGACCCTGTCCTGCATCGCCCACACACCAGTCGCGGCGTCCTCACTGAGGAGCGTGATTTCAGGCGTGTGGACCTGATGGCTGGTGGCGGCATCATCGACGGCAAAGCGCACTTGCGCGATGATCGCCGCGATCCCGGTAATCGGCGGATTGCCGGTGTCCTCACGCACATCCATCACCGCATCCTCGGTGAACAGCGCAGCAAATCCGGACCAGTCCTTGCCGTCCAGCAAGCGGCAATAGCGCGCCTTCACCGCGCGAATGTCCTCGATGGCCAGCAAATCGTTCAGCGCGTCCATGGCGATCTCCTTGATCGTCGGTCTGCCGCACAGACCACCATGCAGCACCCTGCCTTCTGGCAGGTTGATTGTTTGTGGCGAGCTTGGATTATACCGACAATCGCGATTACCGCGCAAGGATGATCCAGATGATGCAAGAGCCAGGTGCGCAGGCGCTGTTTGACAAATTCGGCACCTATATCCTGCCAGGCCGCGTCGATGATCCGCGTCGCGGGATTGATGAAGCGCTGGAGGCAGAGCGCATCGGGCTGGGGGCAGTGTGGATTTCCGAACGCTTTGCCCTGAAGGAACCAGCCGTACTGGCAGGCGCGGTCAGCGAAGCAACCTCGCGCATCCGCATCAACGGCACGTTTTACGCCACAATGCGCCACCCGCTGGTCACCGCCAGCATTGCCAACATGATGCAGGCGATGAGCGACAATCGCTTCAGTGTGATGTTCGCCCGCGCCGTGCCCGCTTATATGAAAATGATGGGGGCTCCTGCCATCACCATGGAGCGGCTGGCCGATTACATCAGCATTTTTCGCCGTTTATGGGATGGCGAGGAAGTCAGTTATGATGGCTTGCTGGGCAAGTTTCCCTCGCTCAAGCTAACCGACATGCACAAAGGCCCCAAACCTCCGATCATCTTCACCGCCATCGGCCCGAAGAGTCTGGAGTTCGCCGGGCAGCATTGCGATGGCGTGTTGTTGCATCCATTCGTGTCGCCTGCTGGCGTAACGAACAGCACGAAGATCGTGCGCGATGCCGCTGAAAAGGCAGGGCGCGATCCGATGTCGGTGCGGATATATCACAACACTATCGTTGCGCCTGATTTGCCCAAGGATGAGGAAGACGCCGTGGTGCGCGGCCGCGCCATCACCTATTTCGAATTGCCCGGCTTTGGCGATCTGATTGTCGAGATCAATGGGTGGGACAAGGGCGTGCTCGATCAGATTCGCGCCCATCCCAAGATTGCCAGCTTGGGTGGCAAGCCCGCCGATCAGGCCTATACGCGGGCTGAACTGGTCGATGTTGGCCAGCTGTTGCCCCAGTCGTGGATTGATGAAGGTGCCGCAGTCGGCACGGCAGCGCACTGCGCAGATCAGCTGATGACCTATCTTGATGCCGGAGCCGATGAAGTGCTGCTCCACGGTGCCGGACCCAAGGACATGGGGCCGCTGACCACCGAACTGAAGCGGGCACTGGCGGCAAAGGGGTTCTGACATGACACTAGCCTCGGATGAAGTGCAGGCCCGCCTGCGTGATTGGCTGGAAGCCAATGTGGCGGGCTGGAGCAATGTCCGGCTAAGGCCGCTGGAAGTGGCTCTGGGATCGGGGTTCTCGGCGGAAATCTTCTTTGTCGATGTCGAGTATGATGACGCCGCAGGTGCGCAATCTCGCACGCTGGTGGTGCGCCGCCAGCCGACCGATCTGGAGGTCGTGCTCGGCTCCAGTCTGGAATTGCAGGGCCGGATGATGGCGGGGCTCGACCGGTTGAAACTGGCCCCGGTGCCCGACTGGATCGGCATGGAGCTTGATCCGGTGGTGCTGGGCAATCCGTTCCTGATCATGGGCCGGGTCGAAGGCCAGTCAGCCACGCAGAATCCCAATTACAACAGCACCGGCTGGATTGCCGACATGACGCCCGCCCAGCGCGGCGCGACATGGAAGAATGCTATCGAGGCCTTCGCTCAGCTGAGCAAGATTGACTGGCAGGCCGATGGCTTTGCCTTTCTGGCCCGCGCCGAATGGGGCAAGCCAGGGCTTGATCAGTACCTCGGCCATATCGAAGCGTGGTATCAAGGCTGCCGCAAGGACCGGGTGATGCCCACTGTCGATGCGGCGATTGCCTACATTCGCGTGCATGAACCAAAGGATACTCCGGTTAACGTGCTATGGGGCGATAGCACGCCGTCCAATGTCATGTTCCTTGCCGATGGCAGCGTCAGCGGGTTGATCGACTGGGAGCTGGCGGCGATGGGACCGTCCGAACTCGATCTCGCCTGGTGGCTCTATTTTGATGACCTGTTCAGCCGCCGCTTTGGCGTGGCCCGGTTGGCAGGACTGCCGACACGCGATGAGAGCATCGCCATCTGGGAAGCTGCCACCGGACGCAAGGCACAGCATCTTGATTACTACGACGTGGTCGTAGCCCTGCGCATGGCTCTGGTAGTGGTAGGTGCCTTTGACCGGCAGGTCGGCGTCGGCAACATCCCGGCGGAGAACAAGTCACTCAACGCCAATTTCATGACGCTTTACCTTGCCGAACGACTGGGGATGGAGCTGCCCGAACTGGGGCCGGACTTCTATGCCTTCATGAGCAACATGACCCCGGTGGATCAGAAGGACGATTGATCGGCCACTAAGGCCAGCCCGTTGTCAATCACGCGAACAGCGCGCTCAACGGCATCGGCGCGGAATTGCAGGGTTGTTCCCTCCTGCCAGATTTGCGTGCGAATGGTGTCACCGGGATAGACCGGCGCGGTGAAGCGTAGGGCAATCTCCCGCAGGCGCTGTGCCTCGCCCTGGCAGCAGGCGTGGATCAACGCACGAGCCACCAGTCCCATCGTTGAAAGCCCGTGCAGGATGGGGCGTTCCAGCCCAGCATTGCGGGCAGTCTCCGGATCAATGTGCAGGGGATTGCGATCACCCGACAGGCGATAGGTCGCAGCTTGCGCGCGCGAGGTCGGCAGGGTGATTTCGAAGTGGGGATCGCGCTGCGGTGTGGGGGGAAGGGCATCCCCCGGCAAGTCACGCGCGCCGCCAAAGCCACCCGCTTCACGAACCACCCAGACCTCGGTGGCTTCGGCAACCAAAGTTCCGCCCGGTGTCTTCAGCTGCTTGACCGCCTGGATCATGGCGGTTTTACCGGGGCCCTTGTCTGCCAGATCAGTGATCATGGTTTCACCGATCATCGTCCCGAAGGGATCGAGCGGCACGTGCAATTTCAGCCGCTGTTCGCCGTGCAGGATACCCAGCCAGTCCAGCCCGGTCTTGGGGTCCATCGGCCAGAAGCCGGGCGTTCCCAGAACCAGTGCCATGGTGGGCAGGACTTGCAGTTGGCGTTCAAACAGCAGGGATGTTTCGTCGATTTCTTCGCTGAGGCCGGCACCTGTGCCCAGCGCATAGAGAATGGCATCACGCGGATCATAATCATCGTGGGCCTGCGGGATCGCATAAGCCAGAAGTTTGTCCCTATCGAGCGGAGCGGTCATCGGGCGAAGGCCCGGCGCAGTGCTTCAAGACTATCGCGATCTGCACGCTGGCTGACCGCCGCCTTTCTGGCCAAGCGGAAGCCATGGAAGCAGCCCGGATAGACCTTGAGCTCGGTTGAAACGCCCGAGCGGATCAGGCGTCCGGTATAGGCCAGACATTCATCGACAAACAGGTCAAGCGCGCCAACCATGATATAGGCGGGGGGCAGGCCGGTGAGGTCACTGGCTCTGGCGGTCGATCCATAGGGAGCGGCGAAATTCTCCCCGAGATATGCAGCGCGGCAATAGAGGCTGTTTTCGGTGCGCCAGAT
>JANOYZ010000209.1:0-14285 GCA_031429135.1 Novosphingobium sp.
AACCTTCGTCGGCAGCAAAGGCTCGATCACCGACCACTCGAAACCCGACAAATCAAACCGCGCCATGTCCAGTCTCCCTTCCGGGAACACTGAATTACAACTCAGCAGATTTGTGAATCCTGTTTACGGGTCTGTGACCTAATTCACTGCGCTGGCTAAACCAGTCATGAATTGTCGCAGATAGTCACGTCCACGTCTTGCCCTTGGCCTGTGCTTACCCTAGTGCGCGGCACGGTTTCCATGTCTCGAGGAAGGGCCTTCCATTGGCCAATGTAACCGTGATCGGCGCTCAATGGGGCGACGAAGGCAAAGGCAAGATCGTCGATTGGCTCGCCAGCCGCGCCGATGCCGTGGTGCGCTTTCAGGGCGGCCATAACGCCGGACACACGCTGGTTGTCGGCGAGCAGGTTTACAAGCTCTCGCTGCTGCCTTCGGGCATTGTCACCGGCACACTGTCAATCATTGGCAATGGCGTGGTGCTCGATCCCTGGCACTTGCGTGAAGAGATCGCCAAGCTCGAAGGGCAGGGCGTGGTCATCAACACCAGCAATTTCGCCATCGCCGATAATTGCCCGTTGATCCTGCCGATCCACCGCGAGCTGGACGGCCTGCGTGAGGCGGCGGCAGGGTCTGGCAAGATCGGCACCACCGGACGCGGCATCGGCCCCGCCTATGAAGACAAGGTCGGCCGCCGCGCGATTCGCGTCTGTGATCTGGCGCATCTGGACGCGCTCGAATCGCAATTTGACCGGTTGTGCGCCCATCACGATGCCTTGCGCGCTGGTTTCGGCCAGCCACCGGTGGACCGCGCGCAGTTGATCGCCGATCTGAAAGAGATCGCCCCGTCGGTGCTGCAATTTGCCGAGCCGGTGTGGAAGCGGCTCAACACCGTGCGCAAAGCGGGCGCGCGCATCCTGTTTGAAGGCGCGCAGGGCGTGCTGCTCGATGTCGATCACGGCACCTATCCCTTCGTCACCAGCTCGAACACGGTCAGCGGCACGGCGGCATCAGGCTCGGGCCTCGGCCCCAATGCCACCGGCTTCGTGCTCGGCATCGTCAAGGCCTATACCACCCGCGTCGGTGCCGGGCCGTTCCCCACCGAACTTGAAGACGCCACCGGCCAGCGGCTGGGTGAGCGCGGCCATGAATTCGGCACGGTTACGGGCCGCAAGCGCCGCTGCGGCTGGTTCGATGCCGTGCTGGTGCGCCAATCCTGCGCCATATCGGGCGTCACCGGCATCGCGCTGACCAAGGTTGATGTGCTTGACGGGTTCGACATGGTGAAGATCTGCACCGGATACCGGCTGAACGGCAAGGTGCTCGATTACTTCCCCAGCCACGCCGCCGATCAGGCAAACGTCGAGCCGATCTACGAGGAAATGGAAGGCTGGAGCGGCACCACCGCGGGCGCGCGTTCGTGGGCGGACCTTCCCGCACAGGCGATCAAATATATCCAGCGCGTGCAGGAACTGATCGAAACCCCGGTGGCGCTGGTTTCGACCTCGCCCGAGCGTGAGGACACGATCCTGGTGCGCGATCCGTTTGTCGATTGAGGGGTGGGGCGTGGCTCTTCAAATAGCATTGCCTCCCTTGGCGGCGGGAGCTAAGCCACGGTTTATGCGAAGATCGGCCTCAGCCAGACTATTCATGCAGATGGTCATGCAGATGGTGGTGGTCATTGCCATTTTCCTCCGCGCAGCGATCGTCTGCGACCCGGCAATGGCGTCGCCAATGCATATCCAAGAAGATAAGGCCTGTGAAGGCATGGCAGAGCAGCCAAAAGCGCCGCCGCACTCGCAGGATAACGGACTGGACTGCTTGATCGCTTGCCCGGCGATGGCATTGCCATCAGGCGCCGTGTTGTCCAAAATTATGATTACTGGAGTGAAGCATGATCCGGATGGGAGCAATGGCTTTGCCGGTTGGGCTGCGCCTCCCGTAACACCGCCTCCGCAAAATGGCTGAAACCAGATTTTCAACTGTTTTATATGGAGCAAGTCAATGTTTAAAAAAGTAATTATCAGCGCAATTGCGTTGACCATTTCGACAGCTGCTTTTGCCGCTGATGCCCCGGTCGCCACTCCCAAACCGGAATGCAGTTGCTGCAAGAAAGACAAGGATGGCAAGATGACCTGCGGTGAAAAGCATGATGCGACTGGCCAAGCCGCAGCGGGCCACGAAGGCCATTAGACGTAATAACTGACTCGAATGCGCGAGGGGAGTTTTATGCTCCCCTCGCGCATTATCTCTGAGCCGGGCTGTATCACTGAGTCGGATTGTCAGGGGATCATTTAAAGAAGCTTCTTGACATGAACTCTGTTTGTTCTAATTTTGTTCAAATCAGAACGGAGTCGGAACAATGGTGCAGGCACCTTTCGCCTATTCGCAAGCCGCCTATGATGCCGCCAATGATGCCGGAGTCATGCTGTCACTCGCGATCTTTGCTGATCGGGCGCATGTGCTCGGCCAATTGCGTGAAGATGCGGTCAGCGCAGGATTTCACGTCACCGCCGCGCAGCCGGTCGAACACCTGCTGAAAGGCGATGCCCATCCGCTGGGCGAAGTGGTGCTGGTCGATTGTCCCTCGGCTGATGCGACGAGTGTTGCCGCGCTGTCCCGGCTGGATATGCGCGCGGCTCAGGCCGGAATTCAGCTGATCGTTTCCACCACGCTTGAGGCGCTTGATGATGTTTTTGGCTGTCTCGATCAATCGGGCGCGCAATTGCTGGTCGATCCCTGCCGCAGCGATTATGTCATGGCGCTCGGCCGGGCCCGGGCGCTGGCACCACGGGGCCGCCTGCGCGAAATGGCGGAAGAAGATCGCCTCGCCTTGCTCCGCCTGACCGAGCAGGTCGGCCAGATCGCCACCCAGCTTGGCCGGATTGGCGGATCATCGGCGCTGGTGCAGGCACCTGTCTTTGCTTTTGCCGGTGCGCCTGATCACGACGAGCCGCTGGTCAGAAAGGCGCGGCCGCCGCTGCCCGATCCGCGTCTGGTGCGCTGCATCATCCGCCAGCGCCAGCAGCGCGCGCGTTGTTTTGACGCTGAACTGTTTGCCGATCCTGCTTGGGATATGCTGCTCGATCTTACCGCCGCGCGCGGTGAGATGAAGCGCGTGTCGGTGACTTCGCTGTGCATTGCCGCCGCCGTCCCGCCGACCACGGCACTGCGCTGGATCGGCCAGATGTGTGAGGTCGGAATATTTCAGCGGGTGGAAGATATGGCTGATCGCCGCCGCGCTTTCATCGAACTGAGTGACAAGGCAGCCGACGCCATGGGACGCTATTTCGACATGATTGATGAAGGCGTCGCCCGTCCGGCCAGCGCCATCGGCCAGGCCATCGTCCACGTCAAACCGATCTAATTCTCTGCCGCCATCCCCCGCCCCTCGCCTTTGGGGGATGGCACCGGGGGAGGGGCTGGCTGTTAAGGTCCAGCAGCCAGTCTCTCCCCTCACTCTCCAACCTCTCCCCTCACTCTCCAACCTCTCCCAAGCCAGCAACTTTGCCTTAATTCTCTTACGAATTATCGGAACCAGCCTTCGTCATTGCTTCGCTCGCAATGAGGAGTGTTCTGATTTGGTGTTTCTTGCTCTAAGCAAGTGCAATGATAATCAAGCCTGCCATCCTGTTCGTCTGCCTTGGCAATATCTGCCGATCACCGCTGGCTGAAGCTGCGTTCCGTCAGGCAGCGGAAAGCGCCGGTCTTGATGTCATGATCGATTCGGCCGGGACCGGAGACTGGCACGCCGGCCATACGCCAGACCAGCGCGCGCTGGCCACGGCGCAGCGCCACGGCATTGATATAGCGCATTACCGCGCCCGGCAGGTGCGGAACGCCGATTTCACTGATTTCACGCACATTTTCGCACTCGATCACGCCAACCTTGGCGAACTGGAGCGGATCGCACCACCCGATGCCCGCGCAAATCTCGCACTCCTGCTCGATCTGGTCGAGGGCCGCGAAGGGCAGGGGGTTACCGATCCCTATTATGGGGATGAAGCCGGTTTCGAGCAGACCTGGACCGATGTTGCCACTGCGGCACGTGCGCTGGTGATGATGCTGACAAAGCCCGCTTGACCCGTGCGCCCGTGGCTGTAGAAGCGCCACTTCCTGATCAGGGGGCGCTTAGCTCAGTTGGTAGAGCATCTCGTTTACACCGAGAGGGTCGGCGGTTCGAGCCCGTCAGCGCCCACCACGGGACTCCCAGACCAAGCGGGATTTTCAACCTCGTAGCTGAACGGAATGCCGGTCATTTCCCCTGCCCGAGCAGAGTCACCGGACCGATCAGGCCCGAGCGGCGCAGCGGAGCATCGGCGCGGTAGGCTGGCATCGCCGTCCAGGTGATCTTCTGCGCTCCCGGTTGCGCATCGCCGATCAGGCGGTTGACCCACAGGTTGGCAACCTTGATCTCGACCCGGTTCTTGCCGCGCTTTGCCGCTGCGCTTATATCGAGGCGGAACGGCGCATGCCAGACGCTGCCCACCGGCTGGCCGTTGAGCGTGACTTCGGCGAGTTCTCGCACTTCACCCAGATCAAGCCACAGCGGCTGCCCGGCTATCCAGCCCTTGGGCGTGGTGAAATCCTGCGCATAGTTGGCGATACCCGAAAAGTACTTGATCCCGGCATCGGCGTTTTCATCGAGCGGGGTGAGCTTGGCAAAGGCCGCTGTTGCCGGAGCACCCCGGCCCTGCTGGAAGGCGACATTCCACCCGCCTGAGAGTTCTGCGAGCGTCACCGGTTCCCGCTGCTCGATCGCCCGTGATTCGGCCAGTGTGGACCGGCGGAACACGATATGCACCGATTCATCACCGCGCAGCGTCAGCGGAATGATGGTATAGCCGTTCTCGGTGCGGTAGCTGAGCGGCTCTGAGGTGCCGGTTTCGGCGCGCCACAGCTCAGGTGCCTTGCCGGAGACGCGAAAGCGCGCCTCAATGGTTTCAGTACGATCCTTCTGGTTGACGATGAAGTAGCTGTCACCATCTGCAAGCTTGCGGTGGAGGAACGGGATTGCCGCCCCATCCTGCCCGCCGGTGAAGCGGAAGTCCGGGGCGATGCCGATTTTGGCCAGCGCGGCCTCGATATCTTGCGAGGCGATGACGCGGCCCTTGCCAACCGGGGCAATCTCGCCGCCCGGCCACAGTTTGGCGATGTGCGCCGCATATTCGCCCGGATCGCCAGCAAGACCCGGATTGCCTTCGGGCTTCAGGCCGATGACCGTTGCTCCGCCTTCGGCCAGCGCCGCAAGCTTGCGCAGGGTCGTCAGTGTCATCCGGTTTGCGGTGCCGCCAAGATAAAGCGCCTTGTAGCGCGCCCCGCCGGGAGTGACGAGTTCATCGCCCTGATTGCTCAGCGCGCCGGTAATCGCATCGGCATTGATGAAATCATAGGCATAGGAAGTCGGCGCGTCTTTCACCGGGTGCTTCTGGTACAGCGCGGTCAACGGTGCTTCCTCGCCATAGAAATAGGCGACATCGGCATGGTTGCGGCCCTGCTGCAGCATCAGGGCATTGCGCGAGAGATAATCGACCCAGGGCTTGGCCATTTCCGCCCAGGTTTCATGGCGGTTGAAATACTGGCCGAAGATGAACAGCGACAGGCCGGGGAACTTGTCGTCGCTCGGCTGATGCACCGAGGTGTGGATTACCGGACGATTGACGCCGTGCACGAATTCCAGATCGATCACCCGCTTGAGGCTCGCTGGCGAATAGGCCCACGGATTCATGGCGGATGTCAGCGATTCCGCCGCAACCAGATTCTGCCCATAGATATGCGCCACCGAGGCCGCGCCCTTGATATCGGCGATATAGTTCTGGCGCGGGCCTTCCTCGCGGTTGTGAGTCCACATCGCCGCCATCGGAATATCGGCATGACGGCGCATCGCCATATCATCGCCAATCGATGGGCGTCCGTTTTCGAGCGCCTCGCCATAGACCTTGAGGCCGTGCTCATGCGCGACAGTGGCGACCGTGCCGTAATGCTCGCTGGCCATCAGGTCAGCCAGCGTGCGGCGGTAATCATAGAGGAAGCCATCGCTTTGGCTGCGCGAGCCGACGATCACGCCGGTCAGTGCAGGCAGGAACGGCACCGGATCATAGCCGCGCAGCCGCTTGAACTGCGCGATCATCGCCGGAGTCCAGTTGGCCGCGCCCACTTCGATAGAGTCGGTCAGGATCGCCTGCACGCCCTTTTTGCCAATCAGTCCGCCCGAAGCATCGCGGTACATGCCGATGTAATGTTCAAGGTAACGTCGGACTGCGGGGCCATCGAACTTGTCAACTTCCAGCCCGGTTGCTTCCTTGGGAGCAGGGTGGTTTTCGGTACCGATCAACGAAGAGCCCAAGCGCAGCACCCGCCATGCCCCGCCGTTCGGCAGGCGCGGCGGGGTCCAGTCGAGCGAGCCATCGCTTTTCATCCGGCTGGTCAGGTCAATCACCTTGTCAGGCGAGACGCCTTCGGTATCGGGCACGCCCTTGCTGAGTTTGTAATAATCATTCTCGACATGGAAACCTGCCTTGGATTCGGCAAGATCGACGCTGGCTTCAGACGAAAGGCGGAAATCGCCGACAGTAACCGGCTTGACTTCCCCACGATTGCCATAGCGGGCAAAGATGTCTCCCATGGCGATACCGGGAGCCGGTGCGGAGAGGCTAAATTCATTGGCAGGGGGTGGGCCCATGATCACCCGGAACTGTCGTGCGGTTACCGGCGCAAAGCTGACCGAAGTCGAAGCAGAGCTGAGCGGCATATTGGCCACGGCGTGCCAATTCGTGCCATCGTCGCTCGCTTCAAGCTTCGGGCCATAAAGTGCAGGGGAGAACAGCATCGAGGCGCCGGGGATAAACAGCGTGGCGGAACGCACGGTCTGCGGTGCAGGGTAGGACAGTACCAGCATGGGGCGGCGACCGTCCTTGCCGGGTGCCACTTGCACGCCACTGGCAGTGTCGCCATCACCAAGGGATGCGGCTTGCAGCAGATTGCCTTCGCCGTCCTTGATCACGACGGGAGGCATTTTGGCAGGTGCCGCGACCGGATAGGCGATCACCGCAACCTCACCATAATGCGATGGTATGTGCTTGGGTTTTTCACCGGCCATCATCTCGTCGATGCCCGGCTGCTTTGGCACAGACTGGAACGGCCCGGTGATCGAAGGCGGCGCAGCGAGCTTGCCGGAAAAACGCTTGCCGCCCGTAACTTCGGTCTCGCTCCACACCAGTTTTTTGAGGCCATCGGCAGGCGGCACCCACGGCCCGCCGGTTTCCGACCAGCCGGGCGAGGCGGCGATGGCCAGTTCCAGCCCCAGCCGATCGGCTTCCTGCGCGGTGAAGCGGAAGGCCTGCTTCCACTCGGGCGTCATGTAAACCAGCCGCTTATCGACGATCTGCGGTGTCATCAGGCTGGCATCGAAATTCTGCAAGCCGCCGATGCCGACGCGCTTCATCCACGCCATGTCCTTGGCAATGCCTTCTTCACTGACATTGCCGTTCATCCAGTGCCACCACACGCGCGGGCGGGCAGACTGTGGCGGGTTCTGGAATTGGGCTTCGAGTGTGCTGGTGGCTGGGGCTGGGGCTTCCTGAGACAAGGCAGGACAAGCAGTCAAGGCGCTCGCCAGAATCAGGGCGATCCGCAGTTTCATTCCAGCCATCTTAGACTCCGATAAATGATTTTGTGGATGACATGAATTTCAGATATAAATATTTTATATCATATGGTTAGTTTCAGAGCACAAGCTGTTTTTGGCAAGGCCTTCAGCAAGGCGCACTAACCCGCCTCGGCCAGCAATGCCGCAGTTTCGGGGCTCTCCCAATCCCTTGGCCCGACAAAACGCCAGACCTCGCGCCCTGTGGCATCATAAAGAACCGAGGTCGGAAGTGTTCCAGCGTTATATTGCGCGATCAGATTATTCTCCGGGTCGAGCCATGGTTCCAGCCGGGTCACGCCGCGATCTTTAAGGAACTTCGCCACTTCCTCCGGCTTGCCGCTATCCTGCGAGACTGTGAGCACCTTGAGCCTGCCACTGGCGGCAAGCCTGTCGAGCTGCGGCAGTTCGGCGACGCAGGGCGCGCACCATGTCGCCCACAGGTTGATCAACAAGGGTTTGCCCTTCAGGCTGGCCAGATTGAGCTTTTTCCCGGCAATATCCGCAAGCGTCATATCGGGCAGCTGACTGCCCTTGTGGCTGCGATCTAGTGCGGTGCCGCTTTCGCCTGCCGCAGTGCTGGCTTCGGCGCCCCTATCCGCTTTGGCAGCAGCCGCCGGTTGCGCCGCCTTGTCACTTTGCCTATCGCAACCAGTCAGAAGCACCGGGGCCGTCAGGGCCAGGCCGAGGAAAGCAAGCTTGAGTGATCGGGATAACAGCAAGGTGAGCTCCAATTCCCAGAAGGGAAACACGATGTGGGGCGGACGGTTCGAAGGCGGACCCTCGTCAATCATGCGCGAGATAAACGCCTCGATCCCGTTCGACAAGGCGCTGTGGCGTCAAGATGTCGCTGCGTCACAGGCGCATGTCGCCATGCTGGCCAGACAAGGCATCGTTTCGGTTGAGGATGCAGCGATCATTTCCGCCGGGCTTGATGCGGTTGCTGCGGAATATGAAGCCAATGGCGTTCCCGAAAACTGGGATCTTGAAGACATCCACATGACCACCGAAAGCCGCCTTGCCGAACTGGTCGGCCCGGTGGCAGGCCGGCTGCACACCGCGCGCAGCCGCAACGATCAGGTGGCGACCGACTTCAAACTTTGGGTGCGTGAGGCTTGCGTCCAGGCCGATGCGGCGCTCGGTGCCTTGCAAGTTGCGCTCGTTACCCGTGCGGGTGAGCATGCCGACAGCATCATGCCCGGCTTCACCCACCTGCAGATCGCACAGCCGGTGACGCTCGGGCATCACCTGATGGCTTATTACGAGATGACTCAGCGTGATCGTTCGCGGTTTATCGATGCATACACCCGCGCGAACCAGTGTCCGCTGGGTGCGGCGGCGCTCGCAGGCACCGGCTTTCCGATCGACCGTGAGATGACCGCCAAGGCGCTGGGTTTTGCGATGCCGACCGCCAACAGTCTCGATTCGGTGTCCGACCGTGATTTCGCGCTCGATTACCTGATGGCGGCGAGCCAATGTGCGCTGCACCTGTCACGGCTGGCCGAGGAATTCATCCTCTGGGCAAGCCAGCCGTTTGGTTTTATCACCCTGCCTGAGAGTCTATCAACCGGCAGCTCGATCATGCCGCAGAAGAAGAACCCCGATGCGGCCGAGCTGGTGCGCGGCCATTCGGGGCGGATCATCGGCAGCCTGACTGCCCTCATGATCACGATGAAGGGGCTGCCGCTGGCCTATTCAAAGGACATGCAGGACGACAAGCCGCCGGTGTTCGAGGCCGCCAGTCTGCTCACCCTGTGCCTTGCCGCGATGACCGGCATGGTCGAGGAGACGACTTTCCGCGCCGCGCGGATGCGCGCTGCTGCCGAACTCGGCTATGCCACCGCGACCGACCTTGCCGACTGGCTGGTACGGCAGGCCAATATCCCGTTCCGTGAAGCGCATCACATCACCGGTGCGGCGGTCAAGCTGGCGGAAAGCCGGGGGGTGGGGCTCGATGCGCTGCCGCTGGCAGACCTCCAGGCGATCGATGTCCGTATCGATGACGGGGTATTTGCCGCGCTCTCGGTGGAATCATCGGTCGCCGCGCGCGCAAGCCATGGCGGAACCGCGCCGAGCGAGGTAAGGAAGCGGGTGGCCGAGGCGCGCTTGGCACTCGGAATGGAATAAGGCTCATCATGCGCAGGATCGTTCTCCCCCTTCTGGCACTCACCGCTCTGCTGGCTGGCTGCGGCCAGACCGCCGATCTCAAGCCCAAGCCTGGCCATGTGCTGCCGCCTGCGCCGCTCGGCCGATCAACCCAGCCGACCGCCGAGGATCTGCTCAAGTCGCGCCCGCAAGCCACACCCGAGCGGAGCATCGAACTGCGCAAGAAATCGGAAGACCGCGAAGACGATCCCTATGATTTGCCTCCCGTAGGCTGACCGAGCAAAACCGACCCATGGACCATTTTGAACTCAGGAACGGCGTGCTCCACGCTGAAGATGTGGCGCTGACTGCCATCGCCGAAGCGGTGGGAACGCCGGTCTATGTCTATTCGCGCGCCACGCTGGAGCGCCATGCCCGTGTCTTTGCGCAAGGGCTGGCGGGCATTGCCCACAAGCACATTGCCTTTGCCGTCAAGTCCAACCCCAACCTTGCGGTGCTGCGCCTGCTAGCGCGCGAAGGCTATGGCGCCGATGTTGTCTCTGAAGGCGAGATGCGGCGCGCGCTGGCGGCGGGAATTCCGGCGGCGGATATCGTCTTCTCGGGCGTTGGCAAGACCAAGGCCGAACTGGTCTCGGCGCTCGAAGCCGGGATCGGCCAGTTCAACCTTGAAAGCGAAGAAGAGGGCATCGAACTGGCGGCGATTGCTGTGGCGCGAGGCCAGCAGGCGGTCGCGGCGCTCAGGGTCAATCCCGATGTTGATGCCGGGACCCATTCGAAAATCTCGACCGGCAAGGCCGACAACAAGTTCGGCGTGACCTATGATCAGGCAGGCGCGATCTATGCACGGCTGGCTTGCCTTGACGGCCTGACCATGCGCGGGCTGGCGGTGCATATCGGTAGCCAGATCACCAACCTCGATCCCTCGCGCGCGGCGTTCCTGAAGATGGGCGCGCTGATGCACAGCTTGCGGAGCGCGGGGCATCTGGTCAGCCATATGGACCTCGGCGGCGGTCTGGGCGTGCCTTACCGCGAGGGCGAAGTCCTGCCGGGGCCAGCCGAATACGGGGCGATGGTGGCGGAAGTGACCGCCGACTGGCAGGCCACGATCATGTTCGAACCCGGCCGCGTCATCACTGGCAATGCCGGGGTGCTGCTCACCGAAGTGATCCGGGTGAAACCGGGGGCGAACCAT
This sequence comes from Novosphingobium sp., assembly GCA_031429135.1. Taxonomy (GTDB): domain Bacteria; phylum Pseudomonadota; class Alphaproteobacteria; order Sphingomonadales; family Sphingomonadaceae; genus Novosphingobium. The sequence continues at coordinate 10,941 of JANOYZ010000209.1, forward strand.
CCGTTTGTCGTCGTCGATGCCGCGATGAACGATCTGGTGCGCCCGGCAATGTATGATGCCTGGCATGATTTTTCTGCTGTCATGCCAACAGGCGAACGCATGATCGCCAATATCGTCGGTCCGATCTGCGAAAGTTCCGACACCTTTGCCATGGGCCGCGATATTGATGCGGTGCAGGCGGGCGATCTCGCCATATTCCGCACCGCCGGAGCCTATGGTGCGACGATGGCCAATACCTATAACAGCCGCGCACTGGTGCCCGAGGTGATGGTCGATGGCGCGAAATGGGCGGTGGTGGCCGAGCGGATCGATCCGGCCACGATCCTCGCCGCCGAGCATGTGCCGGTGTGGCTGGAAAGTTCGACAGGTTCAGCATGATCGGAAGCTTGCCCCTGTTCCACCGGATCACCGGCCAGCCGGTGATCCTGCTGGGTGAGGGCGAGGCGGGTGAGGCAAAACGGCACCTGATCGAGCGGGCGGGCGGCGTGATCGTGGGCGAGGATGACATGCAGGCGCGACTGGCCTTTGTCGCACTGACCAAGCCCGACGAAGCGGCAGCGCGGCTCAAGGCGCGCGGGCTGCTGGTCAATGTCACCGACCGGGCGGAGCTTTGCGATTTCACCGTGCCGAGCCTGCTCGAACGCGGACCGGTGCTGGTCGCTGTTGGCACTGGCGGTGTTTCTGCCGGCCTCGCCAAGGCGCTGCGGTTGCGGCTGGAAGCTCTGCTCCCTGCCTCGCTCGGCGCATTGGCAGAGGGGCTGGGGGCGATGCGTGAGGCCTTGCGCACCCGGTTTCCCGATATGGGTGAACGCCGCCGGTCGCTGGATAGCGCGCTGAGTGAGGGCGGAGTTCTCGATCCGCTGAATGAGTCGAGCGCAGCGCGGGTGGAAAGCTGGCTCACAAGTGCCGAGCCGCTGACGGCAGGAGTGCATGAACTGCGCCTGCGTTCGGGCGATCCCGATGACCTCACCTTGCGCGAAGCGCGGCTGCTGGGCGCGGCTGATCTGCTGGCGTTTGAGGCGGGAGTTCCCGAGGCGGTGCTGAACCGCGCCCGCGCCGATGCCACGCGGCAGCTGATCGCCAGCGGTCAAGCCGCGCCTGATCACGCAGGCATCACTGTAACCCTGCGTTTTTCCTGAGCGAAATGGCCAGAGCGCAGCTGCGATTACAATGTTTTAATTTCAGTCACAGGCCACCTCCCGGCACTTGAGTCGCGCGGGGCAACGGGCTCCCGCTTTGCTTAGGGGTTTTGCCATGTTGTTACCCAAAATTGACGTCGCTTCGCTTCCGCAACTCGATACCATGACCGGCATCTTCGGCAGCCTGCTTCCCGGCGGGCAGGCGCAATCATCAGGTGACGAGATTGTCGTCCTGATGGTTTTCCTCTATGATCTGCTGCACAGTCTGGGGCTTACCGGCTGATCTTCACCATGCGAAACACAAGATTAGGCAGTGCCGTGGAAATGAGACCTGAAATCGCAGAGCTGCAAGCCGAGCCCGGCAGGCAGTTCTGCGCGCAACAGGGGCTCACCGCGGCGCTCGCCGCTTGGCAGGCGCAACCCAGGGTCGCAGGCGTGCTGGACTGTTTCAGCCGTTATGCAAAAGGCGCTGCGCTTTCCGAAGCTTGTGAACTTGCCGCGCTGTTCGGCGATGATACTGATCTGGCACGATCACTGGCCGCGCCATTGGTTGCCGCCTTTGCCAAAGTGCTGATCGCAGAGCCGCTTGGCATTGTGCCGCTGCGCCATTTTACCGATGGGGTGATGTCCAGTCTGGTGCTTGCCCGCGAGGGTGAGGCCTTGCTGACTCTGGTGGCGATCGACGGGCCGGGACTTGCCTGCCGTCCGGCACCGCTTTCGGTGAGCTTTGCCCCGGCCGAGGAATGGGAAGTGGTGATCGCCGGATGCGGTCATGGCCGTTTGATCGAACGTAATGGCGAGAGGATCATCGCGCACCGGCTTGAATTCGCTCCCGGTCTGGCGCTGGGCCGTGAGGCGGGGCGTGAGGCGCTGCTGTTCGATCAGGTCGATGGTGCATTGCTGATGCTGCGGTTGCAGCGCCGCCATGATCTGATGCAGCCCAAGCGCGCATATGCGCTGGAGGGTGGAGCCTTGCTCCATCAGGCAAGCGCCACCCCGCGTGAAAGCCGGCACGAGGTGGCGGTGGCGCTGCTCGGCAAGATGGGCCGCATCGATGCCGCACCCCTGCTTGCCGAGATTGCCCGTGATGAGACGCATGGCGCTTCGCTGCGTTGGCAGGCGCTGCGGGAATGTCTGGGGCTTGATACCAAGTCGGGGTTCTGGACGCTGACGGCGATTGCCAGAGCGGGAGCTGATCCGCTTGCAGTTCCGGCGGGTGCGCTGCGGGCGCAGCTGCTCGAAGCCTATCCGCAATTGGCGGAGGTTGAACTGTGCCACGCGTGATCGATCTTGCCGATGAAGCCAGCTGCGGGCTTGCCGAATGCGCCGATGTGCTGGCCTCACGCGGTTTTGATCCGCTGGATGAGGAAAGCTTGGCGCACGGCGCTGCGTGGCTGCGCAAACTGGGCAATGATCAGAGCTTTCTGGGCGATCTGCTGGTCGATAACCTGGCACTGCGCCACCGTGAGGAACCGGCCGGGCAAGCCTATGGGCCGCAATCGATCATGTTATCCAGCCACCGCGGCAACTGTTTCCTGCGCGCCAATGTCTGGCCGGGCAAGGACGATCACCTGCTGCAAGCCAGCGGCAACTCGCCGTTTTTCTATGACATGCCGCATGATCACAATTTCCACTTCCTGACACTCGGCTATTTCGGGCCGGGATATTGGAGCGATTACTACGAATATGAATATGCCGAGGTTTCCGGCTGGCAGGGCGAACCGGTGGCGCTGAAGCCGATGGGGCGGCAGCGTCTCGATCCGGGCAAGCTGATGCTTTACCGTGCGCACCACGATGTCCACCGCCAGCTGCCAGCGGATGAGCTCTCGGTGTCGCTCAATATCATGCACACCAATCCGGCGATGGGCTGGCTCGATCAGTATCGCTTCGATGCCGATGCGGGGACTGTGGGCGGAATTATCAGCCATGGCTCCAGCGATGCCTTCCTGCGCATTGCGGTGGCTTTGGGGGGGGCGGAATCGCATGATCTGGCTGAGACTTTCGCCCGCAATCACCCCAGCGACCGCATGCGGTTGACCGCCTTTTCCGCGCTGGCCAGCGCCGCGCTGGACGATGGTGCGCGCGATGGCGTCTGGGCGCGGGCCGAGCTGGGCGGCAGTCTGATGGTGGCGATGGAGGCTAAGACACAGCGCGCGGGGCTGCGGGGATAGTTAGCGTGAGGGCTTCGACAAGCTCAGCCTGAGCG
>JANOYZ010000210.1:0-2382 GCA_031429135.1 Novosphingobium sp.
AGAGCCCGAACGGAAAGTAGTTGAGCGATACCAGTGGTTTGTGATTCACCGTCGTTATCGAGACGATAGGAGAACCACATGGCCTGGACTGATATGCAGGCGACAAGCTCAGGCAAGCGCACAAGGGGCACGGCGACTGGACGCTGGAGATCATCAAGCGCTCCGATACCGCCAAAGGCTTTGTGCTATTGCCACGGCGCTGGGTGGTCGAACGCACCTTCGCGTGGCTCGGGCGCTGCCGCCGACTGGCCAAGGACTGGGAGCGAACCATCGCTTCTTCAACCGCATGGGCCACCATCGCCAGCATTCGAATGCTCACCCGCAGAATCGCAAACCCCTTAACTCATTGAGAAACTTTTGAATCGGGCTCTCAGGCCAGTGGTCGTGAATGAACAGGCATCAAACCAGCCCAAGCTCCCGCCCCTTGATCTGCAGTGCAAGAAATTTCGAGAACGAGCGATTTTGCCGGAGACTTCCTCCGGCAATCCAGAAACCTTCCTGACCTGTCTGTTTCCACATCGCCCGCAGCTCGTCTTGGTCATCCATCCCCCAGACCGGGCCGACTTTTTCCGCGACTTCCTCGCCCATGATCGCGCGCACCGATTCCTGCATATTGTCATAACCGGCGGCGATCACGACCAGATCGTATTCCGCCGCTGAACCATCGGCGAATTGCACCGCCTTGCCATCAAATCCGGCAATCGTGGTGCCGTGCTTCACCGTGATCGCGCCGCTGACGATCAGATCGGATGTGCCGACATTGATGTAATAGCCGCCGCCCCGGCGGTGAAAATTGGTCAGAAAGCCGCTATCCTCTTCCCCGTTATTGGTGGCAAAGCCGGCGCGGTTGAGACCGGCGATGAGCTCCCTGTCGAGCTCGATAACCTGTTTGGTCATCTCCTTGTGAAGCTCGACCAGCACCGCATGGGGTATCGAGTCACTCAGCATATCGACCTTTTGAGTCGGCGGGCCATTCTCCCGATAGGCCGAATAGGCCAAGGTTGTGCCCGGATCGAGGCTGATGATGCAGGTCGAGCCGCGCTGCAGCATGGTTACGCTGGCGCCGGCGGCATTGAGTTCCTGCGCCACGTCATGGGCAGAGGCGCCCGATCCGACGACCAGCGCCCGCTTGTCTGCCACATCCCCGCCCGAATATTCGGCGGCATAAAGCAGCTGTCCCGAATAGTGATCGGCACCCGGCAAATCGATCCGGTGCGCACCGCCGAAAACGCCGGTTGCGAGCACCACATTGCGCGGGCGGACGATGCTGATCGACCCGTCACCGCGCCGCAGTGCCAGCTGCCAGCGCTGTTCTGCCGCGTCATAACGGCTTTGTTCCAGCGTGGTGGAAGTCCACGTCGCGATCGACATGGCGTTGGTGTAAATCTCCAGCCATTCGGCCAGTTGGTCTTTGCTGATATAAACCGGCCAGGATTCCGGAAAGGGCATCAAGGGCAAGTGATTGGCCCATACCTGATTGTGCAGCACCAGAGATGCGTAGCGGTTGCGCCAGACATCGCCGATGCGCGGTTCCTTTTCGATCACCAATGCCGGAACATCCAGCGCGCCAAGACGGGCGGCCAGCGCCAATCCGGACTGCGCCCCGCCGATAATCACCGTGTCAGGATCGTTCGTTTCGAAATGGGCAGAATGCTCCGCCGCCGTCACCCATTTTCTGGACTTGTCGCCGGAAGATTCGGTGAACGTGGGCCGCTGGCTTCCGGCCTTCTCCTCATGCCCTTTCAGGTCTTCAAGCGCGGTAAAAACAGTCCAGGCAGCCCATTTGCCGGAGCCATCCTTCGAATTGCGCAAACGCAAATGCCCCCGGCACAAGCCAATATCGGTTTCAAAGTTGAACAGGGCTTCGATGGAGGGATCAATATGGCCGCGTTTGATTGACTGAACGCTGTCCTCGTCGAGCACGAAATCACAAGGTCTGCGGTCGCGCGCATAGGTAGCCAAAGCGAGGCCGGCATTCTCATTACCGGAAAACGTCCGAATATCCCAGCTCAGCGCCAGGATATCGCGCCAATAGGCATCGTCTGTCAAAAGGGCTGCCACTGACCCCGGTCCGCCCGATGCAATGGCTGCGGCGAATGCATCAAGCCATTCCCGTGCAATCTGCGCCGCAGTATCGTGAACCGGTGAATCGGTATTACTGGTCTTCGTCATCCTTGCCCCCTTGCGATTTCCCCGATAAATTGGACAGCCCTTTTTCCATGAAGGCAAGTTATCCATTTTGCATCCTTCGAGCGGAGATTTGCTCCAAAACTGCGTTGCTTATACTGCCGATTGCTGACGGCTATGCCCAAGCCGGTAGAGCGCCTGCAATACGATCAGTGTCAGGATTGTCGATGAGATAATCCCGCCGATGACCACGGT
>JANOYZ010000211.1:0-25492 GCA_031429135.1 Novosphingobium sp.
TACGAAAGATGCGTCGCCATCCGGTCTGCTCCGCCGGTTGAACTGGTGAGCAGATAGCGGTTCTCGGCCAGTCGCCAGACAGTGCCATCATCGAACACCAAGCCGTCCTCGCGCAGCATGAAGCTATAGCGCCCGCGCCCGACGGCGAGCTTGCTCACCGTGGTGGCGCAGATCAGCTCGAGCAGCGCGGCGGCATCCGGGCCAGTGATCTCGAATTTGGCCAGCGTCGAAACGTCGGTCATGCCCACAGTGTTACGTACCGCCCTCGCCTCGCGCAGGGACGCCTGCGCCAGTGTTTCCGACCCAAGCGGATAGGCGCGCGGACGCATCCAGTGGCCCAGCGGCTGCCAGATCGGCTGCTTTGCCTGATGGACATCATAGAGCGCCAGTCGCCGCAGGTGCGCTCCGGCGTCACGCTCGAACCGTCCCGCCAGCAGCCCCATTGTAACCGGCGTATAGGGCGGGCGAAAAGTGGTCAGGCCAGCCTCGGGGATTGCCACAGCCTGCTTTTCAGCCAGCCGCCCCAGCGCCGCCATATTGCTCAGTTTGCCCTGATCGGTCGCCATGCCCAGCGTGGTGTAACGTTTGAGGTGTTCGACCGAGCGGTAGCCCTCGGCCCAGGCCAGATCGACATCGCCCAGCGTCACATCGTTCTGGAAATCGATGAAGCTCTTCTTCGGATCGGCTGGCGAGACCACGGTGAAGACCGGATCGGGTGAGGCCGCGCTGCCGATGGTGGTGACGTTCTGGCGGCTGATGGCGGCGACGAAGGCCTGCGCGGCCTCGTTCCAGTCGAGCGTTCCGCCAGCTTGCATGTGGAGGTGAACCACCGGAGTAAAGCCGCCCGATACGGCGAGCAGATCAGCGTTGAAGGTTCTGGTCGCGCCATCGATTTGCGCGGTCACGCTCTTCAGATGATGGCGAGCACCTTTGGCAGACAACGGAACGGCATTGTTGAAGAGCGGGAAGCCCGCCGCCTGTTCCGCGCCAGCCGGGGCGGGGCGGGCATCGAGGATCGCGATGATCTCCGCCCCCGCCTCATGCAGAGCCTGCGCGGTGTGGTAGGCATCGTCATTGTTGGTCGCGATAACCACGCGCTGGCCGGGTGCTGCGCCAAAGCGCCGGACATAGGTCCGGACTGCCTGCGCCAGAATCACTCCGGGGCGATCGTTATGCGCAAAGGCGATCGGGCGTTCGATTGCGCCGGTGGCGAGGATGACTTGCGCCGCACGGACATACCAGAGCCGCTGCGCCACGCCTTTAGCAGGCACCTGTCCTGGCTCGGCGATCCGTTCGGTCAGCGTGACAAGGCCGTGCTCCCAATAGCCTGATGCGGTGGTGCGGGTCAGTATCCGGCCACCTGCGGCGCGAATGCGTGCGGCAGTGGCGTCGATCCACCCCGCGTCCTTTTCCTGCGGATCACGGATCAGTGACGCGCCTAATATGCGGTCCTGCTCGACCAGCATGACCCGCTTGCCTCTCTCGGCTGCTTCCAGCGCGGCGGAAAGCCCGGCTGGCCCCGCGCCGACCACCAGCACATCGCAAAAAGCCGCGCGCTGGGCGAAACGGTCCGGGTCGGCCTCGGTCGGGGCATTGCCGAGGCCTGCCGCGCGGCGGATGAAATATTCGTAGAACAACCATCGCTTGGCCGAGCCGAAAAATGTCTTGTAGTAGAATCCGGGCGGCAGCGCCCGGGAGACGAGGCCGAAGACCGCGCCCAGATCGAAGCGGAGGCTCGGCCAGCAGTTCTGGCTGCGGGCAGCGAGCCCTTCATAGACGAAGACATCGGTGGCGCGGGTGTTGGGTTCGCTGCGGCCACCTGTCCCGACGGTAACCAGCGCGTTGGGCTCCTCAACCCCCGAAGTCATGATCCCGCGCGGGCGGTGATATTTGAAGCTGCGCCCGACCAGACCGATGCCGCCCGCGAGCAGCGCGGCGGCGAGTGTATCACCCGGCCGTGCCTTTAACAGCTTGCCATCGAAGGTGAAGTTGACGGTTTCACCGCCGGAAGTTCGCGCGGGACCGGTCATGGCAGCGCCTCTGGGCCGACTGCGCAAACTGCTTCGATGACATGGGTAACGCGGTGGCGGCTCAACACCAGCCAGGCGCGGCAGCCAAAGGTATGGCGCCATATCTCGTCATCCAGTCCGCGCGGATTGGCGCGGGTGAACAGCCTGGCCATCGCCTCTTCTGGCACAGCATCGGGCGCCACCACGGAATCGACCGTACGCTCGTAGACAAATTCTGCCTGGGCGCGCGGGCCGCAATGAGGGCAGGGGATCAGCATCATCTCGGATCATCCCCCTCAGCGATGGTTCGGCATCGGGCCGACGCCGTTTTCGTCAATGGTATCGCCGCGCCGAAAGCGATCGAGATCGAATGGCGCGTTGAGTGCATGGGGGGTTCCGGTCGCGAGGGTGTGGGCGAAGGTCCAGCCCGAAACCGGGGTCGCCTTGAACCCGCCATAGCACCAGCCACCGTTGAGATAGAGGCCTGGCACAGGCGTGGTGCCGATGATCGGTGAGCCATCGAAGCTCATGTCGGTGACCCCGGACCAGGTCCGCACCATGCGCAACCGGGATAGGGCAGGAACCAGTGCTATCGCCTGGGCTATCGCGTGGCCGGTGATCATCGGCTGGCCGCGCTGGGCATAGCTTGGCCAATTATCGGGATCGCCGCCCATCACGATTCCGCCCTTGTCCGACTGGCTGATATAACAATGCAGCGATTGCGACATGATCACGCCCTTGATCATCGGCTTGACGCCCTCGGTCACCAGTGCTTGCAGCGTCTGTGATTCAATCGGCAGCCTGAGGCCGGCCAGCCCGGCGACATGGCCGCTGTTGCCGGCTACGCAAATCCCGGTGCGCCCCGCGACGATACGTCCGCGCGTGGTTTCAACGCCGACCACCGCATCACCTTGGCGGACAAAGCCGGTCACTTCGCATTTCTGGATGATGTCGACGCCAAGCTGGTCTGCGCCGCGCGCATAGCCCCATGCGACGGCATCATGCCGCGCAGTCCCGCCGCGCCGCTGGGTCAACCCGCCCTCAATCGGGAAGCGGGCAGAGCGCGACATATCGAGCAGCGGTTCCAGCTTTGCCACAGAATCGCGGCTCAGCAGTTCGGCATCGATGCCGCTCGCCCGCATTGCATCACCGCGCTCGGCCAGCCGGGTCATGTCGCTATCCGAATGCCCCAGCATCAGCGCGCCGCGAGGTGAGAACATCACGTTGTAATTAAGCTCGTCCGAAAGATGCTCCCACATCTTGAGGCCGAATTCGAAGAAATCATGCAGAGGCTTCTGGCGATAGTTGGAACGCACCAAAGTGGTGTTGCGCCCGGTGTTGCCGCCGCCGATCCAGCTCTTCTCCAGCACCGCGATGTTGCGCAGCCCGTGGACTTTGGCGAGGTAATAGGCGGTGGCCAGCCCGTGCCCGCCACCGCCGATGATGACGATATCATAACTCGGCTTGGGCTCAGGATCGCGCCACGCCGGCTGCCAGTGGCGCTGACCGGTAAATGCCCCGCGCAACAGTCCCAATGCTGAGTATTTACTCATGCAATCGGCATCCACCCGCGTTTTTCGCGCCAGTCAGGTTCAAGGGTGGCAAAGCGCGACAGGCCCAGAATGCCGATATCGGCGAATGAGCACTCTCCATCCAGCACCAGATCGCGGATCGCATGGCCTGATGCTGGCGAGAGGCCGAAGCCGACGCCCGACATCGAGGCGACCACCAGATTATCCGGGCTGGTCAGCCGATCAATGATCGGGCGGCCATCGGGCGAGTTTTCGATCACCCCGGCCCAGCTGCGGATAACATTCAGATGCGCCGCCTTGGGCAATAATTCCGCCAGCCGGCTCGCCAGATTGCGCATCAAGGGGGTTGAAGGCCGCGCTATCGGGCCATTTGCACCCACATCGATCCACTCATGCGGGCCGCCGCCATAGGCCAGATTGCCACGCATGGTCTGGCGGCCATACAGCTTGTGCCCGTCAACCCCGCCAATCGGCATCATCGGCGCGGGTTCGGTGATGATCATTTCAGCCCGCGCATTGGCCAGCGGCATATCGATGCCCAATTGCGCCATCAGCGCGGCGGTTTGCGGCCCTGCGGCCACCACCACGCTATCGCAGCCATAGGATGCAGTGGCAGTCTTGACCGCGCTGACCTTGCCGCCCGCCGTTTCAAAGCCGGTGACGGCATTGTGCTGGATGATCTTGCCGCCAAGGTCCTGCAAGGCCCAGGCATAGGCCTGGGCGGTGCGCTGCGGATTGGCATGGCCGCCGAACCGATAGTGAACCCCGCCGAAACATTTGTCGCCGGCCAGCGGCACCGCTTCCTGAACCTGCTTGACATCCAGCACATCGACCGGGTGGCCCAGTCGCTTGTGGCGTTCGGCGACGAAGCGATATTGCTCCCACTGCCGTTCGGTCATGGCAATGATGATGCGGTCTTTCCGGTGCTCGGTCGGATAGCCCAGCAGCTCGTCCATCTGCGGCCAGAGGCGATGTTCCTCATCGAACAGCGGGCTTTGGTAATGCGATGCGCCGCCGCCATTGCGGCCCGATGCTTCCCAGCCGACGATGCCCTTGTCGAGCACCGTTACCTTGACCCCCGAGCGCGCCAGCCACCAGCCCGCGCTGAGGCCAGTGACTCCGCCGCCGACGATGACAACCTTTGCGCCGCTCACTTGTACATCCCCGTATAAAGCATCTCGCGGTGCTCATCCTCGTGGCGGCTGCCGATATCCTGCACCGGCACCCACTGGGTCGGGATCCCGAACCACACATCCCAGGCGGCGGTCATCGCCGGGGTTTCATGCCAGTCGGCCATGATCTTCAGCGGGATCGGGCGAACCGGCGCGCGGTGGGTGGCGAGCGGGATCGTGCCGAACGGTTGGTCCGCCGCAATCGCCAGCAGCATGGCCACCTGATCGCGGCAGCGGCGGCCTTGGCAGACCCCCATGCCCGCGCGGGTCAGCCGCTTGACCTGATCCGGATTGGCCGGGCCATCGGCGAGCAGCGTATCGAGCGAGCGGGCGCACATTGCCGGTGGCCGCGCCAGATAGTTGGGCGGCTGCACGCCCAGCAGATCGGCGCGGGTCACTTCCTCGCACTGGCAGATGATCGTATCGGGCGCGCTGATGGCGGAAAGCGCGCGCATCCAGTCCATCCGGTAAGCAATATGGTCAAACCCGGTGTCGGCCAGACCGGCGCAGCTGCCGACAGCGGAAACCGTTTCCTCGCCCGTGGGGATATAGCCGCCGCGCGCGGCATTGAGCGCGCGGGCCCCGTGCATCGCATCGACCAGTTCGATCGACGGCACCAGCCCCACCGCAACGCAGATTGTATCGCAGGCGATTGCTTCACCGGTTGACAGCGCGGCACCGGTCACACCATCGATGCCGCCCGTGGCAGAGGTGATTGTTTGATTGCAACGTATTGAAATCCCTGCGGCCTCAACCTTTGAAAGCAGACCGGCGGAGCCTTGCGGCGCATCGCGGACTTCAACCAGCCCGGCCACTTCCAGCCCGCGATCATGGGCAAGCAGCGCGGTCTCCAGCGCCAGATCATGCGATCCCAGCACCAGCATGCGCCGTCCGGCAAAAGCATCATAGCGGGTCAGCAGCATTCTGAGCGCGGCCGCGCCCATCACGCCGGGCTGGTTCCAGCCGGGGAAGGCCAGCGCCAGATCGCGCGCGCCGGTGGCCAGCACGATCCGTTCAAACCCGGCCAACCATGAACGGCTGCTATCGGCGAGGCCAACCACCTGTTCGGGCAGGCTGTTGACGCCAGGCCCATTGCGATAGACCCCCCAGGCGCAGGTGCCGAGCAGCACTTCGACCCACCTCCATCGCCTGTTCCAGCGCGGGCGCGCTCATGAAGATCGCCTCGAGCATCCGCTCGCTGTTCTGGGTGGCGGCAGTCATCCGCCCGCCAAAATAGAGCGGCACATCATTGCCCATCAGCGCGCCGGAGACGGGGTTTTCATCGACCAGCAACACTGTGGATCCAGCCTTGGCGGCGGCGATGGCGGCCGCTGTTCCGCTGGAACCCGCGCCGATAACGACCACATCATAGCGCGCCTCAGCGGGGCTTCTGGTGCCATTGATGGCGCACAGATCAGTCCCGGTAAAATTGAGTTTCATCACACTGCATCCAATGCCTGGGTGAGATCCGCGATCAGATCATCGACATGTTCAAGCCCGACCGACAGCCGCATCGTGCCATCGGTAATTCCGCCCGCCAGCCGCAGCTCGGGCGTGAGCGCATAATGGGTGGTGCTGGCCGAATGGCAGATCAGCGTTTCCGAGCCGCCCAGGCTGACCGCCAGCTTGAGCAACCGCAACTGGTCGAGCATCCGGAAAGCCTCCGCCTCCCCGCCGTGAAGGTGGAAGGAAAAGGTGGATCCAGCAGCTTTGCACTGCCGGTCGTAAACCGCGCGGGCACGGCTCCCTTCGGGCAGGAAGCCGAGATATGTAACCCCCGCCACCTTGGGATGATCGTGCAGGAATTCGGCCACACCTCGCGCGTTTTCCATCGCTCGTTCGGTTCGCACATGCACAGATTCAAGGCTGCGCGCCAGCAGCCAGGCGGTGTAGGGATCAAGATGATTGCCCCAGGTTGTTCGCAGCATGAGCAGCTGATCAATCAACGCGCGCCGTCCGGTGATCCCGCCGGCCAGCAGATCGCTGTGACCGCCGCAATATTTGGTCAGCGAGGTCATGCACAGATCGACACCCAGCGCGATCGGGCGCTGCGCAAAAGGCCCGAGCAGCGTATTATCGACCACCACCAGCGGGCGGTGGCCTTGCTGCGCGCCGACTTCATCGGCGATCCGCACCATCAGTTCCAGATCGACGATTGCGGCGGTGGGATTGGCCGGTGTTTCGGCGATAATCAGCTTGAGCGGCCCCTTGGCCATCGCCGCCTGTGCCGTGCTGCGCACGTCTGCCTCGTCGGTGCCATCGAGGTATGCTTCCGCGAATGAGCCATATTGAGGCATGATGCTGTTGTAGAGCATGTCCACCCCGCCATAGATCGGACGGCCATGGATCACGCTGTCGCCTGCCCGGACATAGGCCAGCGCAATCGAGGAATGGGCCGCCATGCCGCTGCAAAACGCCGCGCCCGCCTCGGCCCCGTCAATCGCCGCCAGCCGTGCCTCAAGGATATCAAGTCCCGGATGGCCCAGCCGCGAATAGATGTGGTGCGTCTGCCCGACCAGCGGGCCACTGCCGTCAAAATAGGCCTCATGCACATCCTTGGCGTGCTGCGCCGATGGATAGACAAAGGTCGAGGTCATGTAGATCGGCGGCTTGACCGATCCCGAGGCGCTTTGCGGGTCATAGCCAAAGGCCACAGCGAGCGTTTCCGGCTTCAAGCCGGTGGGGGGCTTAATCGACATGGGCAGCAAGGTATGCACCAGCCTTGTCGCAATACCAGTCGGTAAAACGCTGGGCGAGCATTTCGGCATCCTTCGAATAGGGCCCCGGCGTATAACCCGGACTGTTCACCCCAAGCTGATTGTTTTCGGCGAGCCATTTGTCCTGATCATTGGTCAGGGTCCACAGATCGGTCAACTGATCGAGGTGATAGTCCACCCCCTCGACCGCATCCTTGTGAACCAGCCATTTGCTGAAAACATGCGTTTCTGTGGGGCCGACCGGCATGGCGCTGAACATGAAAGTGTGATCGGCGGCGGCATGGCCGAACAGATGCGGGTCAATCGCCCAGCGCATCGAGCCCAGATCGCCGCCATCCACATCGCACATCAGCTTGCTGGAGAGGTGTTGCCCATCGCCAGCAATCGAAACGCAGCCCTCATTGAGCGCAAAGCGGGCGACCTGCCACCAGTCTCCCTCAACCGGGGTGTGCGGCAGTCCGTTGCTGTCCATCCGCGCAGCGAATGCGGCGTTGCGGGCATTCTCGCCCGAATCGAAATGCTTCGACATGCCGACCGGGAAGGTCTTTGACAGTTCGGGATGGCCGGCAGCGCAGTGATAGCACTCGCGGGCATTCTCCATCACCAGTTTCCAGTTGGCATAGTCAACCAAAACTGCGGATGCCGCCAGTTTGGCGTCCCTGAAGTTATGCGGCGCGGCATAGGCGGCGAATTTATCGCGGAAGTCATCGATCGGCGGCGGCGTTTCCGCCATGCAGATAAAAATAGCTCCAGCGATACATTCGATGGCAACCTGTTTGAGCCCGTGATCGGCTTTCCTGAAGTTATCCGGCATCCGTCCGGCGGCCAGCAGCGCGCCATCAAGGTCATAGGTCCAGTGGTGATAGGGGCAGATCAGCCGCGCTGCCGCGCCATGGCCAGGCTGGCACAGTACCGAGCCGCGATGGCGACACGAATTGTGAAAGGCACGAATCTCGCCGTGTCGATCGCGGGTAATCAGCACCGGCCATTTGCCGACCAGCATCGACATATAGCTGCCGGGCTTGGGCAGCTCGCATTCGAACCCCGCCATCAGCCAGCTTTGGCCATAGATCGCCATCATGTCGAATTCGAAGGCCCGCTGATCGGTATAGAGCCCCTGCGGCAGCGTATGGCCAGAGCGGCGTACGGCAAACTGTCCGGCTACCCAGGCCAGGTCGGACATTGAAACTCTCCCGATATTACTCTGAACCTATAGGGACCGGGTGCGAAGGCCTGGCAAGATCAACTTTAGGCATATGCCTATGTTAAAAAGTCAGTCTATCTGTAGTTAAACAGCCAATTGTTCGCTCAGGGGCGGATGCATCGGTTTTTGCATGCAGGGAAGGCGGGATCATCTCGAACAAGAGTGCCATAAATCGCCGCTGGCTGCCGCTTAACGCGTTGCGAGCGTTCGAGGCAGTTGGCAGGCATCTCAGCTTTACCGGCGGCGCTGCTGCGCTCTCCGTTTCACAGAGCGCGATGAGCCGGCATGTCAGTGCGCTGGAAGACCTGCTCGGCAAACAATTATTCGATCGTGATTCCGGCCGCCTGTCGCTGACTGTGGCGGGAGAGGAGCTGCTCGGAGTTGTGAACAAGTCGCTTGAACGGATCGAGCAAACAATGAACGCGATCCGCGATGACAGCATGCCCGGCCGAGCGATGCGCCTGCATGTGCCGCCATCACTGCTCCAGCAGATGTTCATGCCGATCCTGGGAGAATTTCGCCGGGACCATCCCGAAATCCGCATCGACGTGTCCAGCGCCAACGTTACCGGCCTGCCGCAGACCAATCTCGACATGGCGATTGTCTATGACCGGCCCAATATCGATGACCGGGTCACCGATCTGTTGTGGATGGTGCGGGTCGCCCCGCTGTGTTCCCCCCAGACTGCCAGTGCGGCACAAGGGCAGACGATGGCCGGATTCCTTGCCTCGCAGGAATTGCTGCACCTCAAGCTTGATAACCAGCCGCGCGATCTGCTTTGGGGCGATTACCTGCGCCGCAATGCGACCACAGTATCGACAGCTGACGGTCTGGCCTTTGATACTGCAATCGCCTCGGCGAAATATGCGATGACTTCGGGCGGAGTCATGTTGGGCGATGTCGATATGTTTGCCGCAGAGATTGCTCAGAATCTGCTCGTCATGCCCTATGATGCAGTGATCGAGGACGGCTATGGCTATTACCTCAAGCTGCACGCCGATGACCTTGCCGATCCTGCCATCGCGGCATTCCGCAGCTGGCTGATCAGCCGGTTTGGGGCATTGCGTAAAATCTAGATAATCCCCGTGACGCGGTGCGGAAATAACGATGGTTGAACCCCGGTTAACGGCTAAAATCTTGGTGCAATGTTCGCATGGTGGATTGTTTGACCTCTGATATCGATCGTCGCACGATCGGTAGCTAGAGCGCGAACCGAAAAGGCAGGAACCGATTTTTCGCAATAAATTGTGCTAAAACAAGCTCAAGCACCGCAGGAGTCCGGGATTGCCTTGACAGCAAGGCTGGTGCCGGACAACTTTTCCGGGCGCGGGATGGAGACTGGTGATGAGTACCGAGCTGCCACCGCCCTACAATGCCTTGACCCGCCACCCGATGCTGGCGCGGACCGATCATGATGAGACGGCGCGTTTCAATTTCCTGACACATTTCAATCGCTATCTCTCGGGGACTCTGGGACCGGGCAACAAGCTGGCCTATGAGACGCGTGTGCTGCCGGCCTTTCGTGCCGAAAATGGCCGCGATCCTGAACATCGTTATGAAATCCGCGAGGGCATGAACCGCGATCCGTTTCACCGCATGTGGTCTGCTCTCAAACGTAATTCGATGGAAATGCGCCAACACAACGGTCGTCAGACAGTGCTGCGCCAGCTTGACGAGCTTGATGCCCAGGCACGTCAGTTCAACGAGCACTCGGGCCAGCTGGAACTCGATCCCACCGTGCAGCAACCGTTTTACCAGACGGCTGTCGACATCCACTGCCAGCCTGGCGGCTATCACAGTGAGGAGCGTCCGGGCGACGTTTCGGCGGGGGCTAATTACGATGTTGGTATCTTTGCCACCACCGGCGGGGCACTGGGCGGGCTTAACGATGGCGCGGGGCAGGCGGTGGTTGCCTGGCTCAAAAAGGAGCGGCCCGACTGGCAGCCCAGGCGTGTGCTCGATCTCGGTTGTACGGTCGGCCACAATGCGGTTCCGATAGCAGTGGCCTATCCCGGCTCTGAAGTGATCGCCATCGACACTGCCGGGGCGTCGCTGCGCTATGGCGCGGCGCGTGCGGCGGGTCTGGGGGTGAAGAATATCCGGTTCGTTCAGGCCAATGGCGAAGATCTGTCGCGCTATCCCGATGGCTGTTTTGACTGGGTGCAGACAACGATGTTCCTGCACGAGTTATCAGGCAAGGCGATGCCGAGGCTGCTGAAAGAATGCCACCGCGTGCTCGCTCCCGGCGGACTGGTCCTTCATGTCGAGCAGCCGCAATATGCCTCCGAAATGCCCCTGTTCGAACAGTTTATGCGCGATTGGGATGCCTTCAACAATAATGAGCCGTTCTGGTCGGCGATGCACGGCGTTGATCTCAAGGGCGTGATGGCCAGCGCGGGCTTTGCAAAGACCGATCAATTCGTGATCGGAGTGCGCGCAGTAGTAGATTTCACGATTTTTCCTGCTGCTCAGAGCGACGAGCAGGAGGACTATGGTCGCGCCGCCGTGTGGAACGCCTACGGTGCTTGGAAACCCTTTGAAAATGAGCAAGCGGCGTGACTGAAAGCATCGACTGGATCGCTCGGGCCGGCACCAGAGCCAAAGGAAGACGCCCCGACTTTCATGACGACCCGGCGATAGACCGGCTGCTGTCGTTGACCATGGCGCTGGTGGCAGAGGTTTCGGTGCTGCGCGAGCGGATGGACACGGTCGAACGCCTGCTTGAGGCCAAGGGCAGCGTCAGCCGTGTCGATATCGCAGCCTATGTGCCAGATGCCGTTGCCAGCGAGGAGCGAGGCCTTGCCACCCGTGCCTATATCACGCGGGTCATGCGCGGGTTCCAGCAAGAGGTCGAGGCGCTCGAGAATCCGGACCCGCCAATCATGGACTGGGTAGAGAAACTGGCGCGTGAATAGGCGCGAACGAAGGGGAATTGGAAGCGATGGAAGAAGTTTTGGTGCTGCGCTGGCTGCACATTCTCGCCATGGTCTATTGGCTGGGCGGCGAATGGGGAGTGTTCCAGACGAGCTACAATGTCATTAACCGCAAGCTTTCGCTTGATGAGCGCAAGCGGCACATGGAAACTGCCTATCGCATTGATATCCTCGCCAGAACCGGGATAATCCTGCTGCTGCCGCTGGGGTTGCACATGGGCAATATCTATGGCCTCCAGCCCTATGGCGGCAATTATCTGACGGCGATGTGGATCACCATAGCGGCATGGATGGCACTGTGCTGGGCCGCGTTTTTCAATCGCGAGTCAGATCTTGGCCTGCGGCTGACCAAGATAGACGAATCCTTGCGCTATGTGCTGATACCGACGATTTTTGTCGTCGGAATTTCCTCGCTGCTGGGCAATGGCCCGTTCGTCGCGGAAGAGGGCATGCGCTGGTACGCGTGGAAGTTCACGCTCTATGGCTTTACCTTGTGCATCGGGCTGGGCCTGCGCTGGATCATGCGCGCCTGGACGATGCGCTTCCGCCAGCTTGCCGAAGGCCCCAACCCCGCCGCCGAAGCAGCGCTTGAGCGTGAGATCGGCTGGGGCCGGATGATGGCCTACGTTTACTGGATCACTATTGCCGGGATATGCTTTCTGGGAACAGTGAAGCCGTTCTGAGATTCACGCTCTTCTTTATCAAAGGGGGGAGGGCAAATTCATCCTCATTTCAGAATCTGGTTCATCTCGATCAGAATTCCGTCGGGATCGAAGAAATTGCAGCCCATCACCCGGATCGGTGGCCCGCCGTTGCGGCCGGGATAGACTTGCAATCGCGGCTCGGCGGTGAAGGTTACCCCAGGGATCGCCTTGGCCGCCTTGCAGCGGCCTGCGACATCGTTGGTATTCATCACGATCACGACCCCGCCGGGACCCATGCGCAGCGGGTAAGGCCCGGGATTGTCCAGCGGCGGATCGATCCACTGCATCAGCCCGATCCAGCCTACCCAGGGATCGTTGGCATTGAGCAGAACCAGCCTTGCCTTGGCACCGGGTGTGCCGGCAGGCAGCGCGACTCCGCTGGTTGGCACGACAGTATCGTAATTGACCTTCATCCCCACCACGTCGCGGTAGAGCTTGAGGCTCGTCTCCATGTCGCGCACGATCAGGGTGGTGCGGCGGACATCGGTCGGAAGCCGCTTGGCTGGGGTCACAACACCTGATGCAGCCGGCTTGGCCTCAGACTTGCTTTCGGCATGGGCGCAGGCCGCAGTAGCGATAGCGAGCAGGGCAGTGGCAAAAGTCAGGGGTTTCATCGGCTTTCCTCCACGGTACCGGTTGCCAGCAGCGCGGCGATTTTTTCACTACCATAGCCAAGCCCGGTCAGCACCGAGCGGGTATCGGCACCGGGCCGGGGCAGGGTAGTGGCTCCACCCGGCCGTCTGCCATTCATTTCGAGCGGGATGGTGGGCAGCTGGGTCTGCTTCCCACTGTCAAGCGTCACCGGCTCGAGCCCGCCGGTATTAAGGTGCGGATCGTCAAACAGTTCTTCGGGTCTGCCGATCGGAGCGAAGGGCATTCCGGTGCCATCGAGCCGGGCGATCACCTCGGCCCGGGACATGCTGCCGATCAGCTCGCGGATTGGGGGCAGGATGCGTTCACGCGCGAGCACGCGCTGGTTATTGGTGCGGATCGATATGTCGGCCCAGAGGTCATCGAGCTTGAACAAGGCGCAGAACTTCTCCCACAGCGCGTCCGTAACCACGCCGATGAAAACCGGCTCGTCGCGTGTCTCGAACACGTCATAGATTGCCCAGGCGGAAATCCGTGCGGGCATCGGCGCGGCGGGCTGGCCGGTGACGGCGAACTGCGCCATGTGCTGACCAACGAGGTAGGCGGTGGTCTCGAACAGGCTGGCGACCACCTTTTGCCCGCGCCCGGTGCGGTGGCGTTCCTCGAGCGCAGCAAGGATCCCGATCACTCCGAACATGCCCCCGGTAACGTCGATCACGCTGGCCCCGGCGCGCAAAGGGCGGCCTGGAGGTCCGGTCATATAGGCGAGGCCACCCATCATCTGCGCCACCTCGTCAAGAGCGGTGCGGGCTTCGTAGGGGCCGGCAAGGAAGCCTTTTTCTGAAGTATAGATCAAGCGCGGGTTGGCCCTGGCAAGGCTGTCATAATCCAGCCCCAGCCGGTCAAGCGCGCCGGGGCGGAAGTTCTCAACCAGCACGTCGGCTGCGGCGCAGAGGTCTTTGGCCACAGCGAGGCCACTGGCGGATTTGAGATCAAGGCAGATCGATTGCTTGCCCCGGTTGTACATCGCGAAGTAACCCGCGCCCGAGCCCAGCAGCTGCCGGGTCTGATCACCGCCGAGCGGTTCGACCCGCACCACTTCGGCACCCAGGCCAGCAAGAATATGCCCAGCTGCCGGCCCCATCACCATGTGGGTAAACTCGATCACCTTGATCCCGGCGAGCGGTGTGGGAGCAGTCATTTCGCCAGTCTTTCGTTGTAATCTAGCATCGGGCCTGCATCGGGGGTGAAACCATAAAGCGGCTCACCGGGCAATGCATCGGCAAGGATCTTGCGCACTTCGAGCAGCTTCACAAGATCGATCCCGGTTTCAAGCCCCATCGCATTGAGCATCAGCACCAGATCTTCGGTCACCAGATTGCCCGATGCCCCCGGCGCATAGGGACAACCGCCGAGGCCGCCCAAAGAGGCATCAAGCGTGGTGATCCCTTCCTCCAGCCCGGCGAGTGCATTGGCCAGACCAAGACCGCGGGTGTTGTGAAGGTGCAACGTTGTGAGCCTGTCCCCCACCACGCCTCGCACCTTGCGGATCAGGCGCTTGACCTGTGCCGGGTCGGCGTAGCCGGTGGTGTCTGACAGGCTGAATTCAGTCGCCCCCGCTTCTGCCGCGGCGGCGGCGAGGCGCACCACTTGCGCTTCGCTCACCGCGCCCTCGATCGTGCAGCCAAACGCTGTGGCAAGGCCAACCGCGAAGTGAACATTGGCATCGGTTGCAATCCGGGCGATTTCGGAGATTTCCGCCAGCATTGCTGCGTGGTCCTTGCGGACATTGCGCAAGCTATGGGTTTCGCTCATCGAGAAGGGAATCGACATGGCATGAACCCCCGCCTCAACCGCGCGCGTTGCGCCTTTGGCATTGGGCACCAGTGCGACAACGAAAAGCCCAGGAATGGTGCGGGCAAAGGCCACCAGCTCGGCCGTATCGGCCATCTGCGGGAGCAGGTTGGCGGGAACGAAGCTCCCCACCTCGATCTCGCGCACACCAGCAGCGGCTTCGGCCGCAATCCACGCCTTTTTTGCTGCAAGCGGCATGATCCGTTTGATCGACTGCAACCCATCACGCAGGCCGACTTCGGAGACGAGAATCATGCACGTTTCTCCAGATAGACCCATGGCCGTGCTATTCGATCAGCCGCAGTCCAGGCCGCGATCTCGCCGCGCGATTTGAGCGTCAGATCGATTGCGTCGAGACCTGCGAGCAGCACGGCCTTGGCCTCGGCCTCGATCTGGAAAGGCCAACTCGTGCTGCCATGCGATATGGTTTGCGCTGCGAGGTCGAGTGTCACCACACCACCGGCAATCCCGACTAGCGTATGGTTGTTTGACACCACCGGGAGAATGCCATTGCGGATGCAGTTCTGGTAGAAGATCGGAGCGAAACTTTCGGCAATGATAGCCCGAATGCCCCATTCGGCCAGCGCCCAGACGGCATGCTCACGGCTCGATCCGCAGCCGAAATTGCACCCGGCTCCGAGGATTTGCGCATGTGCGAATTCCGGCTGGTTAAGCACGAATTCCGGGTCGGCCATGCGCGCTTCAGCATTGCTATAGCGCCAGGGGGCGAACAGGCCTGCCGCCAGACCAGTGCGTCCGGTGCTGCGCATTTCACGGCTGGGGATGATCGTGTCGGTATCAACATTGTCGCGCAGCAGCGGGGCGACGATGCTCGTAAGCGCGGTGAAAGGCCTCATGATGCCAGCTTTCGCGGATCGGCAATGGCACCGGCCAGTGCGCTGGCGACGACGGTTTCGGGGCTGGCGATATGGGTACGGATGCCGGGGCCTTGGCGTCCTTCAAAATTGCGGTTGGTGCTGCTGATCGTGCGGCTGCCGGGGGAAAAGCCTTCGCCCCCGGCATAGAAACACAAGGAGCAGCCGCTCATCCGCCATTCGAAGCCTGCTGCGGTGAACACTTTGTCCAACCCTTCGGCTTCGGCGGCGCGCTTGACGGCCGAGCTTCCCGGCACGACCAGCGCGGTGCGGATTGACGGAGCGATATGTTTGCCTCGCAGCAGGTTCGCAGCGCGGCGCAGATCGGACAGGCGGCTGTTAGTGCAGCTGCCAATGAAAGCTGCGTCAATCGGGGTGCCGAGCAGCAGCTGGCCGGGTTTTAGCCCGATGTATTCATGCGCCCGCGCCGGACCTTGCGGCACCATTGCATCAATCGCTATGCTCTGCTCCGGGCTGGTGCCCCAGCTGACCATCGGGGAGATCGAGGCCGCATCGAGATCGATCTCGCGATCAAACACGGCATCGCTATCGCTGACCAGGCTGGCCCAGTAGGGCGCGTCGAAACCGGCAGGGGCATAAGGTCGCCCGGCGAGCCAGGCTAAGGTCTGGGCATCGGGGGCTATGATCCCGGTCATCGCCGAGAACTCGCTTGCCATGTTGCACAGCGTCATGCGGGCCTCCATGTCGAGCGCGGTGACCGCAGCACCGGCAAATTCCGCCACATGCCCCGCGCCGCCGCCCGCGCCATGCCGTGCAATCAGGGCGAGCGCCATATCCTTTGCGGTGACGCCGGGAGCAAGCACACCAGTGAAGGTCACGCGCATGCTGTCTGGTTTGGTCAGTCGCAGCACACCGGTGGCCATGGCATGTTCAGCCTCGCTCGAGCCGATCCCCCAGGCGAGCGCGCCAAAAGCGCCTTGGGTACAAGTGTGGCTATCGGGCGCGACAAGGGTGATACCAGGCAGGACTATGCCCAGTTCTGGTGAGATCACATGAACTATGCCCTGATCGCGATCGGTCACGTCGAACAAGGTGATCCCGGCAGTCTTGGTGGCGGCGCGGGTCTCGGTGATGAAAGCTTGCCCATTGGGCATCAGCGTCGCGTCGCCTCTGCCGGAGCGCGTGTCGACGATGTGGTCCATCACCGCAAACACCCGCGCCGGATCAACCACTGCCCGGCCTGCTGCCGCCATGCTCTTGAGCGCGGCAGCACCGGTTCGTTCGTGCAGAAAAACGCGGTCTATCGCGATCAGCGAGGTTCCGGAGGCTGTGCTGGCCACCAGATGCGCCTGCCAGATTTTTTCAAACAGCGTCATGCCCATCGCCGCAGCTCTAGTTGAAATCTTGTTATCTGGCGATCACTTGCTGGCAAGAGCAATCGCCAGTTCGCGCGCGGCACTGGCACGGATGAGCGCCCTGTGCTCCACCGCAAGGCGCTCGGGCGCGAGCACGGCGGGGTCGAAGTCAAGCGCGGTGGCGGCACTGGCCAGATACCACGGCGCGAAAATGTGCTTGGCACGCACGATGGCCCAGCCGCGGATGAGATAGCTGCCAAAGCGGTCCGGGGAGATATCCGGGAAAAGTAGTGCGGGGTCTCCGGCAGGGGCGGGGGGCAGGGCAAGTGAACTGATGCCAAGCGCGGCGGCACAGGCCTCGATCACAGCTTGCCATGCGGCCCAATCGCGGGGCGGAGCGCCATTCCACCGGCTGGAGAGGCCATGGCCGGGCAGGTCGATGGCCGTACCGCTCAGCGGCAGGCAATCGAGCGCCTGCCCTGGTCCGTGGACCTGCAGGATCGGCTCAGCCGCGGTCTTTGCCTGCTGCCAATGGATCAGGCCATCGAACTGCGCGGTTTGGATCTGCAGAAAGCCCTGGTGGGTATCGGCCTTCGGTTCGCCGTGGGCTGGGGGCAGGCCTTGAAGAAATTCAAGGCTGGCGGCTTGCTGGTCCTTTGCTGTGCGCAATTTACGCGCCGCCCAGTTGGCTGGCATCGCCCCCAGCCGGTCTATATGCGCCTGCATCGGATCGCTGTCGTAAGCGGTGATCAGTACCGGCGCGGTGATCGCATCGGGCGGGGGAATATCGCACGGAGCCTGGAGCACGGCAGCATAACCATGGCGGAACGAATCCCCGGCATCCAGAATTTCGAGCATGATTTCGTTCACTGAGGCGGGATCGTCGTGGGCATTGGCCATACGTGTTTCGGGGCGCGGATCATACCACGGGAAGAACCAGCTCTGCTCGAGGATACGGTTCCAACCCCAGACGAGGTGTTCTCCATAAGCCATTGGTAAAAAATCTGGAGTATAACTTGTTCCGAAGGCTTCCTGTTCCGCCTTGGTCCACATTCCATAACCACCTGCGGCAATTCCGCTGAAACGATCAGGGTGGCGTTTCAGGGCTGTGATCAGGATGATCGCACCCGAGTGAAAGCCAAAGGCTGGCACTCTCTCAATCCCCATCTCGGCGATGAATTCGACCAGGGCATCGGCATAGTCGCTGATGTCGGGCACCGTCAGCGGCAACGGCTGCGACTGGCCGAAACCGGGGGTATCGGGCGCGATGCAGGTAAACTGCGCAGCCCAGTCCTGCATGAGCGCCTCATACTCGCCAGAAGAGCGCGGGCTCTGGTGGACCAGCAGCAACAACGGCCCGGTGCCCGCCCGGCGATAATGCACGCGCCGCGCAGTAGCTCCGCTGCCGATCGTCAGGTAATGACGGGTAATCACTATGGCCATAAAGTTGTCCGGACAAATTAGGCTCGACAAGCTCATAGTGCGACGGCAAAGTCTGCGCAAGCAAGGGAGTTCTGTTTGATGAGTCTGATCGGCACGCGGATGGTCAGCGATTGCCGCACCGCGCGGCAAATCTTTGAAGAGGTGATGGCCAATCCGGCACGCAAGAAATTCGGTTTCGGCGACAGGATGGCTATCGTCAATGTCGATTTCCAGCAGGCCTATACGGCGATAGACAAGTTCGCCACGGCCTATGAAACAGATCCGCGCCAAATCGAATATACCAACACGATCAGCCGGCTGGCGCGTGATCACGGCATGCCAGTGGTGTGGACGCGGGTGGCTTACAAGGCCGATGCAGGCGATGCCGGGGTCTGGGGTACGCGCACCAATACGCCCGATTCACTGCAAAACATCACATACGATTCAGAGCGCCACGCGTTCGATCCGCGCGTTGATATCGGGCCGGACGACCTGCAATATACCAAACGCATGCCCAGCGCCTTCTTCGAGACTCCGCTGGCGAGTTACCTCAGGTGGCACAAGGTCGATACGGTGGTGGTGACGGGCGGCAGTACGTCTGGTTGCGTGCGGGCGACGGCGGTTGATGCGCTCAGCCACGGCTATCGCACCGTGGTGCCGATTGAAACCTGCGCCGACAAACACGAGAGTTATCACTTTGCCAACCTGACCGACTTGCAATTAAAATATGCCGATGTTGAGCCGGTGCGGGCAGTGATTGACTGGCTGGAGGGGCGATGATGCGCGAGGCGGCAGCAGATCCCGGCCTCTACGATTACAGCCCTTATCGCGGGCGCGGCAAGCTGGTCTGGCCCGGAGGCAAGACTGTGGCGGTCTGGGTCGCGCCCAACCTTGAATATTACGAGATTGATCCGCCCGCGCATCCTCGGCGCAAGGCCTGGACGCGGCCGCATCCCGATGTTGTCGGCTATGCCCACCGCGATCATGCGAACCGGGTTTCGCACTGGCGCATGGCCGAAGTGATGTCAAAGCACGGTTTCCCCGGATCGGTCAGCCTGTCGGTGGCGCTGTGCCAGCATCATCCCCAAGTCGTCGCTGATGGCGTGGAGCGCGGCTGGGAGTTCTTCAGTCATGGCATTTATAATACGCGTTATACCTATGAAATGTCAGAAGAACAGGAACGCGCGATTATCGCTGATTCAATTCTCACCGTGCGCGATGCCACCGGGCAGTCGATTCGTGGCTGGCTCGCCCCGGCACTGACCCACACCCCGCGCACCCTCGACCTGATCGCCGAGATGGGGCTTGATTACACCTGCGATCTTTATCACGATGATCAGGTGCAAGAGGTGAAGGTAGCCAGGGGGCGACTGGCCTCGATCCCCTACAGCCTTGAGGTCAATGACCATTACGGCTTCTTCGTCTACAATATGTCGGGCCGCGAATATGCTGATGCCTTGGTGCGCCAGTATGAGCGGCTGGCAGCGGAAGGCGAGGATTCCGGCACGGTGATGTGCATTCCGCTGCACGCCTACCTGATTGGTCAGCCACACCGGATCGGCCCTTTCGAGGAGGCGCTGCGGCATATCGTGGCGGATGGGCGGGCGTGGATCGCCCGGGCCGGAGAGATAGTCGATGCCTGGAGGGCGCAGCAATGACCCTCGATCCCGCCTACCTCGAATATCCCATGCGCCGCCACGGTTATGATCATGGCCTCTACCCTTGGTCCGCGCTGCACGAGCGACCGCCCGTTCAATGGCCGCAAGGTTCTGTGGCGGTCTGGGTCTGTGTCAGCCTTGAATGGTTCCCCATCGTGCCTAGCGATAAGCCTTTTCGCGCACCAGGGCACATGCAGACCGCCTATCCCGACTATCGCCACTACACCGCGCGCGATTATGGCAACCGGGTGGGAGTCTGGCGGCTGCTCGATGCCTTGGCGAAGGTGGGAGCTGGGGCGAGTTTCGCGACGAATGCTGCCGTCGCTGAACGCTATCCCGAACTGATCCGCGCGGTGCTTGATGGCGGCCACGAAGTGATCGCCCATTCGACAGACATGAACGGCACGATCGATAGCTCGCTGCCAGAGGATGAAGAGCGCGCGCTGATCGGCGATGCGATGGCGAGGATCAAGGCGGCCAGCGGGGTGTCGCCCAAAGGCTGGCTCTCGATAGCCCGATCGCAAAGTTTCCGCACACTTGATCTGCTCAAGCAGCATGGCCTGACATATTGCTGCGACTGGGTGAACGATGAACTGCCCTATCGCTTCACAAATGGCCTGATTAACTTGCCGCTCAACCATGAGTTGAGTGATCGCACGATCATTTCGGTACAGCAGCAGTCGGCGGATTCATGGGCGCAAAGCCTGGAGGATGCGTTCGACTGGCTGGCGCGTGAGGCTGCGGCAAACGGTGGTGCGCAAAATCCGTCAGGACGTATGCTGCCGATCCATGTCACGCCTTATATCATGGGGCTACCCTATCGGATCAGTGCTTTCGAGCGGCTGCTTGAACGGCTGGCGGCGCGGCAAGAATGCTGGTTCGCGCGCGGGGATGCCATCGTCGCCAGCTGGGAGGCACAACAATCAGCAACCGCGCTGAGCATGTCGGGAACGACAGGTTCCGGTCGCGTTCATGGGAATGGTTCCTGAACGGGTGATCGTGGAAATGGACATTGTGCAACGAGGAGAAGGTGGGATGATTGGGACTGCACTGCTGCTGGCTTCGGCGATCGACCCCGCGACGACCACAAGCAAGCCGTTTGCAGCACCGCGTGCCGAAGCGCCTGCTGCCAGCACCTGCGATCAGCCGGTGATCATGGTCATTTCGGGGCCGACGAATGATCGCGCGCGGATGCAAGCCTATGGCAAAGCGATCGCCGATAGCGGGCTCTACCAGCAGCTTGGCGGCTACTATATCAACCTTGCTTTCCCTCAGGAGATATTTGAAGGCACCGTGCCTAAAGGCTACGTCAATCTGATCGTCCGTTTTCCCTGCATGGCCAATGCCAGGACATTCTGGAACAGCCGGGTTTATCAGGAACAGATCAAACCACTGCGGCTCAATCCCCCGGCCGGTGATTACTTTGTTGCTGTCTATCCAGAGGCACCCCTGCGTGAGGACATGGTCGGCAAGGTCGGTGACAACAGCTATAATGCGGATTTTCCCGAGGCAGGGAAGGCACAGATCGAAGGCACCGGGCCATGACTTTGGCACTGCCGTAGGCGATGAATGCGCAGACGATGAAGGCATGGGAAATCGGACCAAGAACCGGGATTGCCGGGATGCGGTTGGCCGAGCGCGCCGCACCAGTGCCCGGCCCTGGCGAAGTGCTCGTCGATGTCATTGCCGCAGGGCTCAATTATCGCGACCTGATGGTGCTGGGCGGCACTTATGGCTCCAACTTGCCCGAAACCCGCGTGCCGCTGGCTGATGGGGTCGGACGGATCGCCGCGCTGGGAGCAGGGGTAAGCGACTGGGCGAGGGGTGAGCGGGTAATAGCCCCGCATTTCACTTCCTGGATTGATGGATGTTTCAGTATGGCGGCCTTCGCTCGTGATCTCGGCTCGACCAGCGACGGCTGGCTTGCCGAACAGATCGTCATCCCCGCAGCCGCCCTGATCCGCGTGCCAGCAGCCCTGAGCGACACCAGCGCCGCGACCATTGCCGTGGTTGGCGGCACGGTCTGGCACGCCATGGCGGCTTTCGGCGAACTGGGGCCGGACCAGCTGGTGCTGGCGCAAGGTACCGGTGGAGTTTCGATCTTTGCGCTGCAGCTGGCCAAGGCGCTCGGAGCGCAGGTTGCGATCACCTCGTCGAGCGAGGTCAAACTCGCTCGCTGTCAGGAACTGGGGGCGGACTACGCGATCAATTACCTTGCGCGACCCGATTGGGCGGTGGCCTTGCTTGAGGCGACCGGCGGGCGAGGTGCTGATGTAGTGGTTGATACACTGGGCTTTTCTGCGCTTGGCGAGACTATCGCAGCCTGCGCGGTCAATGCGCGGATTGGCACGGTGGGTGCGCTATCGGGTACTCCACAGGCGCGAGCGGAGGTCAGTCAGGGGCTGCTGATCGCCCGCAACATCGCCATCAAGGGTATCGCCTCGGGCAGCCGGGACATGCTGGTCAAGGCGGTTGCGCGATGGGCTGCCCATGGCAAGGAAATGGTGATTGATCGCAGCTTCGCCTTCGCCGATGCGCCTGCCGCCTTTCACCACCTTGCCTCGGGCGCACACCTCGGCAAGATTGCTATCTCATTTTAACGTTTTAATTCAATTAGTTCGTAGCGATTCATCATGTAACCATCGATCGCGCCGTAAACGAGGATGCAGTCGTCATCGGCGGTGACCCAGATATCGTAATCCGGATGAGTCTTGCCGCCCATCCCCCCGTCGCTGTCATCGACAAAGCGGAAGTGACGGCAAGCAAAGGTTCCGGCGGCAACTGTCTTTTCTTCCTCGCCGACATATTCCAGCGCGATGCGAACCTCGGCAATCAAGGGCGGAGTGGCACCACGGTGATCGGGCGAGGGGAGGAAACAGCGCATGGTGCGGCGGTGCGGACCTTTGCTGACATCCATCTTGCGCGCAAGATAGCCGTCACCCACCACCGGGTGCGTACCAAAGGCGTCGAACACCCCAGCCTGAACCTGTTGCGACACACGGCCGATCGAGGGGCCGAAGCTTTCGCATTCGATCAGGCCAGTGCCGGGATCATGCCGCAGCCAGCCCGTGCCCATGAAGGCATCGCCAATGGTCAGGTGCACATGCAGGTTCAGCGGCACCATATCGGGGCCAAGGTGATAAGTGATATCGCGCAGGACGGTGGGATCGGGTTCCTCGATTTCGCAGCTGGCGCGCATCACCACGCTGCCATCGCCGTGGTGTGAGAACGAGAACCACTCGCGCCCGCGTTCCTGCCCCTCCAGCCCGGGCTTCATCGAAGTGTAGCGGATTTTCCCCGCGACGGTGCGGTGCTGCATCAGATTACTCCGGCTCTGGACAGTTTTTCGATCACCGCCGCTTGCTCGCGCAGAAAATGCTCGCGGTCGGGCACTTGCGGAACGCTGTCGGGGCCGAGCATGGCGTTTGGCTCCTGTCCAGGCGCAGCGGCATAGACGGCGGCGAACAGGCTGGGTCGCTGGCGGGCGAGGCTGTTGGCCATGGCGGGCACTCGCCGCAGATCGCGCAAGGCGGCAATGTCGATTTCGGCAAAGGCGGTAAAAGTCTCACCGTTCATCGACTGGGTCAGTACTTTGCCATTGGGACCGACCACCTGGCTGTTGCCATCCGCGCTGGCCAGCGGCAGGGCGCAATCGGCGATCCCGGCGGTGTTGGCCGAGACGACATAGGCCATGTTTTCCCAGGCGCGGGCGCGTTTGGCGACATCCTTGGCGGTGCCGAGCGGCGAGCCAATCTCGCTTGAGGAATGGACGAAGACTTCCGCACCGCGAAAGGCGAGCGCGCGGGCCACTTCAGGGTAGAGGATTTCCTCCGAGGCAATCGCCGCCAGCCGTCCGATCACGGTATCCGCCACCGGGAACACGCCCTCCAGCCCGTATTTGTCAAGATAGGTATCCCAGACATCGTGCGGGCCGGGGGCGAACATCGACAGCAGGCGACGATAGCGCAATACTACCGCGCCCGCCGGATCGATCACGAAGCTGGTCTGGAAGGCGAAGCCAGGAAAATGCGGATCGCTTTCATAGGCATTGCCCGCAAGGAACAGTCCCAGACGCTCCGCCACGCCGCCCAAAGCGGCATATTCAGGTCCATCGGCGGCGAAGGCGGCGCGCTGCGCAAATGCGCTGATGCCGATTGGTCCCGGATAGGAAGTGAAAAGATATTCGGGCAGTACGGCCAGCTTCACCGGGCGGCCCTGGAACTGTTCGATGAACAGTTTGGCACCGCGAACCTGTGCCTCGATGACAGAAATATGTTCTAGGATCTGCGCCCGTGCAGAAGCTGCATCGGCACAGCGTTCAACCGAGCGCGCAGTCAGTTGCATGGCGACTGCTGCATAGGGAATGGGACTGTTCACAGGCCGAGGCTCCCCGGGTTCATCAGGTGCTTGGGATCAACCTGGTTCTTGAGCGCCCTGAGCAAGGCCCAGCTGGCGGGTGAATGGCTGGATTTCAGCGGATAGGTTCGCGCGATCTGCAAGTGGACCGCGCCAAAGCTCTCGAACAGGGCAATCACCCCGGCGCGAAGTTCGCCCACAAGCGCGGTGCTTTTTGCATTGGCGGGAAAACGTGTGAGTCTGGCCAGGTGTCCCGGCTCGATGGCGCGGCGGTGCAGTGGGTTGAGCGCATCAGGCCAGAAGAACACTGGCTCGATCAGGCAAACCTGCGGGCTGACGGCAGCGAGCATGGCCCCTGCCTCGACGCTGGATGCCTGCATCGCCTCGGCGTGAGCGGCAAACAGCGCCTGAACCGCCTCCCAAGCCTCAACCAGCTTACTATGCGGCAGCAAGCCGTGGACCGGCACCCAGCGTTCGCCCGCTGGGCCGACCATCGCATTGACCGGAGGAAAGGGATTGGCGCGCAGGATCTTGGGGATGGTGTTCTCCACCGCTTTGCCGCCCGCCGCTTCGACCAGTCTGGTGATTTCGGCCATGTCGGCCTCGGCCTCGGCCTGGCGGCGGCGTTCGGTGATGCAATGCAGGCTGAACGGTACGCCATCAAGGAATCTGCGCCCGGCGAACGCGACCCTGGCCCCTTCCTTCAGCCCTTTCAGCACTGTACCCTGAGCCTTCATCATGGTGACGAGGCTTATTGCATCGCTGGCGAGACTCTCACGCTTCATCCGCTGGCTTTGCAAGAAGGGATCGAAGCCAAAGCTCTCGCTGGCCAGACCTTCGCGCGCCACCGCGCTCATCGCGGCGAAGATCGCACGGTGATCGCCGAAAGCGAAACTGCCATAGGCGAGCCCCGCTCCTTCGCGCACCAGCCGCAGAGTCGCACGGGCCTTGACCCCGAACGCTCCGCAATCAGAGGCGAAAAGCCCGGTCAGGTCGGGGCCGTAGGGGCGAAAAAAACTGCTGCCGGTAGAGACCAGGCTGCCATCGGCCAGCACCACATCGAAGCACAATGCGCTGTCTACCACACTGCCATCGCCCGCACCCCAGAACACACCATTCTGGCTCATTGCGCCGCCTATCGTGGCATTG
>JANOYZ010000212.1:0-4911 GCA_031429135.1 Novosphingobium sp.
CTCAAGATGGGTGGTTACGGCTTCATCCGCTTCTCGTTGCCGATGTTCCCGGAAGCTTCGGCGCAGTTCGCCTGGCTGATCTTCGTGCTGTCGATGGTGGCGGTGGTCTACACCTCGCTGGTCGCGCTGGTGCAGACCGACATGAAGAAGTTGATCGCCTATTCGAGCGTAGCCCATATGGCTATTGTCACGATCGGGCTGTTCGCTTTCAACCGCCAAGGGCTTGAAGGCTCGATGATCGTCATGCTCAGCCATGGCTTCGTCTCGGGCGCGTTGTTCCTGTGTGTCGGGATCATCTATGACCGGCTGCATACCCGGGAGATTGAGCGTTACGGCGGGCTTTCGATCAATATGCCGCGCTATGCGATCTTCTTCATGCTGTTCACCATGGCTTCGGTGGGTCTGCCCGGCACCAGCGGTTTTGTTGGCGAAGTGCTCAGCCTTGCCGGTATCTATCAGGTGTCGAGCTGGGTGGCCTTCGTCAGCGGCACCGGGGTGATCCTTGGCGCGGCCTATATGCTTTATCTCTATCGCCGTGTGGCCTTTGGCGATCAGAAGCACACCGATGCCGCTGCCATGCCCGATCTTGATCTGCGCGAGCTGGCCATGGTTGCGGCGCTGGCGGTGCCGGTATTGTGGATGGGTATCTATCCCGAAAGCTTCCTCGCTCCGATGCGGGCCGACATTTCCGCGCTGGAGGCACGCGTCGCCCGGGCCAAGCCTGCCGGTGACGCGCAGTTCAAGGCCGGAACCGCAAAGCCACAATCCGAAACACATGAAGCACATGAGGGATCGCACTGATGGACTGGGGCCATGTGCTGCGTCTGATCGCGTCAGAAGAACTGCTGAGCATTGCCGGCCTGGCCCTGCTGCTGGCTGCGGCCTGGGCGGGTGACAAGGCGAGCCGGGCGATCAGCATCGCCGCTGTTGCTGCCCTGGTCGGTGCATCTGCACTAGTCGCGCCGTTGCTGTGTGATGGTGCTGCGGCCAGCTCGATCTTTTATGGCCAACTGCGCGTTGATGCCTTTGCCGCCTATGCCAAGCTGCTGATTTATGGCTCGGCCATTGCCGCGCTGATGGTCGCACCGGTGTTTTTTGAACGCGTCAAGGCGATGCGCGCTGAATACCCCGTGCTGGTGCTGTTCGCGGCGCTGGGCATGGGGATCATGGTTTCGGCCACGGATCTGATGACGCTGTACATCGGGCTCGAGATGAACAGCCTCGCTGCCTATGTTCTTGCCGCATTCCTGCGCAATGATGAGCGTTCGGTTGAGGCCGGCCTCAAATACTTCGTGCTCGGTGCGCTTGCCAGCGGCATACTGCTGTTCGGCATGAGCCTGACTTACGGGTTTGCCGGGAGCACCAGCTTCGAAGGCATCCGCGGCGCGCTGTCCGGTGATCTGTCGATGGGCATGGTGGTGGCGATCACTTTCGTGCTGGCGGGCCTTGCATTCAAGATCAGCGCCGTGCCGTTCCACATGTGGACGCCCGACGTTTACGAAGGCGCACCGACACCGGTAACGATGTTCTTCGCCTCGGCGCCCAAAGTGGCGGCGATGGCGCTGACCATGCGGGTCACGCTCGATGCCTTTGGAACTCAGGTTCACGCCTGGCAACAGATCGTCATCTTTGCTTCGATTGCCTCGATCATCGTCGGTGCGCTGGGGGCTATTGGCCAGACGAATATCAAGCGCCTGCTCGCCTATTCGTCGATCAACAACGTCGGCTTTATCCTGATCGGGCTTGCCGCCGCAACGCCGCAGGGCGCAGCCGCGATGCTCATTTATCTGGCCATCTATGTAGCGATGACCGTGGCAGGCTTTGTCGCCGTGCTGATGCTCAAAGACGAAAATGGCGAGCCTGTGGAACTGATCGCCGATCTTGCCGGCCTGTCACGCCACCGCAAGGTGCTGTCAGCCTGCATCGCCATGACCATGTTCAGCCTTGCCGGCATCCCGCCGCTGTTGGGGTTCTGGGGCAAGTTCGTGGTGTTCCAGGCTGCGGTCCAGGCGGGGCTGATCCTGCTTGCCGCGATCGGCATCGCCGCCAGCGTGATCGGTGCCTTCTATTACCTCAAGGTGGTCAAGGTGCTCTATTTTGATGAACCGGCGAACAAGGTCACAGGCAAAAGCGATTGGGCGCATCAGGCGCTGCTGGCGCTGATGACGCTATTCATCTCGCCGCTCGGCTATCTGCTGACCAAGTGGCTGGGTGCTCTCTCGGCGACTGCGGCGGCGGCGCTGTTCCACGCTGCGGTTTGAGGGTTTCGAATCCCCGACCGCTCGCGCTGAGCCTGTCGAAGGGCGCCGGCCGGGCAAGCCTTTCGCGTGTGCTTCGACAAGCTCAGCATGAGCGGATGTTGTGTCATGATTGAGACTCTTTCAGAAACTGGATCCACCAATGCCGAACTGGTCGCGCGCCTGACGCGCGGTGAATTGCTGCGCGAAGGGGATTGGCTGGTCGCGGATCGTCAGTCTGCCGGTCGTGGACGGCAAGGGCGTGAATGGTTTGACGGTGCGGGGAATTTCATGGGCTCTACCGTGGTCCATGCCGCCTTCGGCGATCCGCCGTTCGCCAGTCTGGCGCTGGTTGCCGGACTTTCGCTGATCGAGGCGGTCTCACCCCGTATTCCTCCGCCGTCACGGGCGATGCTGAAATGGCCGAATGATCTGATGATCGGCGGGGCCAAGCTTGCGGGCGTGCTGCTCGAACGGGTGGGGGATGCAGTCGTCATTGGTATCGGAGTCAACCTTGCCAGCGCGCCGCAGCTTGCGGACCGGGAAACCATTGCTCTGTCCGCGCTCGGCCCGTCGCCAGACCGTGATCACTTTGCTCAGGAACTTGCGCGCAGCTTTGCCGCAGACCTGGTGCGCTGGCGCAACTTCGGCCTCGCCCCCGTCATGGCGCGGTGGCAGGTTGCCGCATATCCGGCGGGAACGCTGCTCGCAGTGGGCGAACCCGGTGAACTGCCGCTTTCGGGCACATTTGCGGGGCTCAGCGATGATGGAGCCTTGCTCTTGCGCCTCGCAGACGGCACCACGCGGGTGATCAACGCTGGTGAGGTTCGCCTTGCCGGGGAACATTGAGGAAAAACCATGCTGCTCGCGATTGATGCCGGCAACACCAATGTTGTTTTCGCGCTCGTCGATCTCGATGATGCCGGAGGCCACAAGATCAAGGCGCGCTGGCGCATTGCCACCGATCCGCGCCGCACGGGCGACGAATATGCCGTCTGGCTGATGCAGTTGTTGACCATCCGCGGCGTGGGTCGTGAAGAGATTGACCAGATCATCATCTCAACCGTCGTGCCGCGCGCGCTGCATAATCTTGATGTCCTGGCCAAGCACTATTTCAACAAGGAGCCGCTGATTGCCGGTGAAGGTCTGGCTGATTACGCGATCGATATCGATGTTGATCAGCCCAAGTCGCTGGGGGCAGATCGCGCGGTTAATGCCGTTGCGGCCCATGCCAAATATTCCGGTGATCTGATCATCGTCGATTTCGGCACTGCCACCACCTTCGATGTTATCGATTTCAACGGAGCCTATAAGGGCGGCATCATCGCGCCGGGTATCAACCTCTCGCTCGATGCGCTGGTCGGCAACACCGCCAAGTTGCCACGCATCGCCATCGAGGCACCCAGGTCAAACTCGGTGATTGGCACCAATACCGAGGATCAGATGCTGATCGGGGTGTTCTGGGGCTATGTTGCGTTGATGGAGGGGCTGATTGCACGTATGAGTGCCGAAATCGGCCGGCCGGCCAAAGTAGTGGCGACCGGCGGTCTTGCTGTGCTGTTTCACGAGCATACTGATATTTTCGACGCGGTTGATGCCGACCTGACCATTGAGGGGCTTGCAATCCTCGCAGAAAGAGCGCGTTAGCCTCCCCGTGACCCCAAAAAATGAACTGATATTTTGCGCGCTCGGCGGCTCCGGCGAGATTGGCATGAACGTCAATCTCTATGGCTGTCAGGGCAAATGGCTGATGGTTGACCTTGGCATGACCTTCTCCGGGAACGAGTATCCCGGCGTCGATCTGGTCTTCGCCGACCTCGCCTTCATCGAAGAACACCGGGATAACCTGCTCGGCGTGATGCTGACCCATGCCCATGAGGATCACATCGGCGCGGTGCCTTACTTTGCCGAAGAGCTGGGTGTGCCGCTCTATGCCACGCCCTTCACCGCGCGCTTGGTCAATTCCAAGCTCAAGGAAGCCGGGCTGCTGGGCAAAGTCGAGCTCAACGTGGTTGATGACCTCGAAAGCTTCGATCTCGGACCGTTTAGCATCCGCTATGTTCCGCTCGCCCACTCGATTGCCGAGGGCAATGCGCTGGTGATCGAGACGCCCTATGGCCGCGTATTCCACACCGGCGACTGGAAGCTTGATGATGAGCCACTGATCGGCGTGCCTGCCACCGAGGGCGAACTGACCAAGATCGGCGACGAAGGCGTACTGGCATTGGTTTGTGATTCAACCAACGTCTTCAATCCCGAGGCCTCCGGCTCCGAAGGCGGGGTGCAACGCGGGTTGATGGCCGAAGTCGCCAAGCACAAGGGCCGCCGCGTGCTGGTGACGACCTTTGCCTCCAATGTTGCGCGGTTGAAAACGCTGGGCGAAGTGGCCAGTGCCAACAACCGCAAGCTGTGCGTCACCGGACGATCGCTCGACCGGATCATCGAAACCGCGCAAGCCTCAGGCTACCTCAAGAACTTCCCGGATATCGTCGATCCGCAAACCGCGATGCGGCTGCCGCGCGGCGAGGTGATGATCGTTGCCACCGGCGGGCAGGGCGAGCCCCGCGCGGCGCTCGCCCGGATCGCCGATGGCAACCACGATGTCGCGCTCGAACGCGGCGATGTCGTGCTGTTTTCCAGTCGCCAGATCCCGGGCAACGAAATCGCGATCGGC
>JANOYZ010000213.1:0-2942 GCA_031429135.1 Novosphingobium sp.
AGCCCGATCTCCTCGGTATTCGGCGCAATTCCAACCGCAACGATGACATGGCTGAACTCGCCTTCGCTAACCGCTCCATCTTTACCCTTGATCTTTGCCTTCACACCATCGGCTCTGGTGGTGATACTCTCCACACCAGCGCCGGTGAGGATCGTCATTCCCTGTTTGGTCAGTGACTTTTCAAGAAAGGCGGACACCTCGGCATCCTCCACCGGCACCACACAATCCAGCATCTCGACCACGGTCACTTCGCTGCCCATGTCATTGTAGAAACTGGCGAATTCAATGCCGATGGCGCCCGATCCAATGACCAGTAGCTTGGCTGGCAATTCGCTGGGAGTCATCGCATGGCGATAGGTCCAGATGCGTTTTCCGTCTGCCTTGGCGAACGGAAGATCGCGCGCGCGCGCACCCGTGGCGATAATGATGTGCTTGGCCGAAAGCGCCTCGACACCTTTATTGCTCGTCACTTCCAGCTTGCCCGGAGCTGTGAGTTTGCCGGCTCCCATATGCACGGTGATCTTGTTCTTCTTCATCAGGTGCGTGACGCCCTGATTGAGCTGCTTGGCCACGCCGCGCGAACGCATGACCACGGCGTCGAGATCGGCAGTGATATTGTCCGCCGCGAGGCCATAATCCTTGGCATGCTTCATCTGGTGGAACACCTCAGCCGAACGTAACAGCGCCTTGGTCGGAATGCAGCCCCAGTTGAGGCAAATGCCGCCAAGATTCTCGCGCTCGACAATGGCGACCTTCAATCCCAGCTGCGCCGCGCGAATAGCCGAGACATAGCCGCCTGGGCCGGAACCGAGAATGATGACGTCGTATGCTTCAACCACTTCAAACTACTCCTGTTCGACTGGCCTGGGCCTGCCGCTATCGTCGATTGCCACGAAGGTGAACAACGCCGATGTAACCTTGATCGCCTCATTCTCAAACCGGTGCCGCCGCCAGGCCTCGCAATCGACGGTGATCGAGGTCCGCCCCACCTTGATCAAATCGCAATAGACCGAAACTTCATCGCCGACATTTACCGGCGCGAGGAATTGCATCCCGTCCATCGCCACCGTCGCCACCCGTCCGCGCGCGATCTTGGCGGCGATCAGCCCTGCCCCCATGTCCATCAGACCCATCAGCCAGCCGCCAAATATATCGCCATTGGCATTGGTATCCGCCGGCATGGCGGTAACGCGGATGGCGGGATCTCGGGCCGGGTGAGGCATCAGGCCACCAGCGCCAGCGGCTTCTCAACATAGTCCCGGAACGCCGCCATCAGCCTTGCGCCGTCCGCCCCATCCACCGCGCGGTGATCGAAGCTGCCGGTGGCGGTCATGGCCGTGGCCACACCCAGCGAGCCGTCGGGCATCACCCAGGGCCGCTTCTCGCCCGCGCCGATGGCGAGGATGGTCGATTGCGGTGGGTTGATCACGGCGGTGAACTGCTTGATCCCCATCATACCCATATTGGACAGGCTGGCGGTGCCGCCCTGATACTCGCTGGACAGCAGCTTGCCCGCCTTGGCGCGCGCGCCCAGATCCTTCATCGCGGCGGCAATAGAGGCGAGGCTGCGGCCGCCCGCATCCTGCACGATCGGGGTGATGAGGCCTCCGGGGATCGAAACCGCCACCGAAACATCGGCTCGCGAATAGCGGATCAGCTCGTTCCCTGCGAAGGTAACATTGCATTCGGGCACCGCGATCAGCGCCTTGCCGAGCGCCTTGACCAGCATATCGTTGACCGAAAGCTTGACGCCTTCCTTTTCCAGCACCTCGTTCAGCTCGCTGCGCAGCTTCAGCAGCTTGTCGAGCTGAATATCGACGGTGAGGTAGATATGCGGTGCCTGCTGCATCGATTCGGTGAGGCGGCGGGCGATGGTCTTGCGCATGCCCGACAGTTTTTCGACCGTGTGCGGAATGCGATCATCAAGCAGCGCGCGGGTTTCATCCGCCATGGCGACAGGCGCGGTGGTTGTCGGTGCAGCAGCGGCGGATGGCGCAACTGCTTGGGCACTGCCGGGGGTGGCACCCTCAACATCGGCCCTGACAATGCGGCCATTGGGGCCAGATCCTTTAACCGAAGCGAGATCGACGTTCATCTCTGCGGCCAGTCGCTTGGCCAGCGGGCTGGCGATCACGCGATCACCCGGTGGCGCTGCTTTGGCCGCAGCAGGCGCTGGTGAAGCGGGAGCGGCTGCTACAGGAACCACCGGAACGCTGCCCGGTTCGGCAGCTTCAATATCTGCTTTGATTATCCGCCCACCGGGGCCGGACCCCTTGATCGTGGTGATATCGACGCCCTTTTCGGCCGCCATCCGCACCGCCATCGGGCTCGCCAGAACTCCGGCGGGCGCTGCTGCGGCAGGTGCAGGCTCGGCTACTTTCTCAACGGGTGCTTCAGCAGCCTTAGCCACAGGGACAGCAGCTTCGCCCTCACCACCAAGCCGGGCGATCACAGTGCCGACTTTCACATTTTCAGTGCCTTCAGCGACATCGATGGAAACAATCGTGCCTTCATCAACCGCCTCGAACTCCATGGTCGCCTTATCAGTCTCGATCTCGGCCATGATGTCACCCGATGAAACGGTGTCGCCCACTTTGACCAGCCATTTGGTCAAAGTGCCTTGTTCCATCGTTGGCGAAAGGGCGGGCATCTTGATCGCGATCGGCATGGCTGTTGTCTGGCTCCGCTGGGCGTGCATGTTTGCTTCACTATTGGGTCTGCCTCGCTCTTGGCCAAATTGCGCGCCATGAGCAAGCCGCCTTGCAGCGAATTCGAATGTGATGAATATGTCCTTCCGGGACAGGGGAACCACGATGCGCGTCTATCTGGTGATCATGGATGAGACTGATGAAGCCGCCACCGCGCTGCGCTTCGCTTCACGGCGTGCCGCCAGGACCGGGGGACAGGTGCATTTGCTCGCGCTGATCCCCCAGCAGGAATTC
>JANOYZ010000214.1:0-4036 GCA_031429135.1 Novosphingobium sp.
CGCTGCACTTCCGCACCAAACCCCTCGGCCCGGGTTTTTTCATACATCTCGGTGATCCCATCGCCTGCCGCCAGCTTGGCGCGGTGGCCAAAACGCACACCGTCATAGCGGGCGAGGTTCGACGACGCCTCGGCAGGGGCAATGATGTAGTAGGCGGGCAGGGC
Organism: Novosphingobium sp.; assembly: GCA_031429135.1. Classification (GTDB taxonomy): domain Bacteria; phylum Pseudomonadota; class Alphaproteobacteria; order Sphingomonadales; family Sphingomonadaceae; genus Novosphingobium. Next base: position 165 of record JANOYZ010000214.1, read on the forward strand.
GTATTTCGTGTGCGGCAACGATACCTCCACGACCTCGGCCCCCGCGTCCTTCACCCAGGCGATGCCCTGATCCCAGCTTTTGGCGACATCGGCATCAAGGCCATCGACGCGGTATTCGCGCGGGATACCGACTTTCTTGCCGCGCAGATCGCCCGAAAGTCGCGCCTCCCATGCAGGCACCGGCAGATCAAGGCTGGTCGAATCCTTGGGATCGAACCCCGACATCACCTCAAGCATGATCGCACAGTCACGCACATCTCGCGCCATCGGTCCTGCCTGATCGAGCGAAGAGGCGAAGGCGACGATGCCCCAGCGTGAGCAGCGGCCATAGGTCGGCTTGATCCCCGAAATGCCGGTGAAGGCCGCTGGTTGCCGGATCGAACCGCCGGTATCGGTGCCGGTCGCCGCCGGGCAGAGCCGCGCCGAGACCGCCGCCGAACTGCCGCCGGATGATCCACCCGGAGCCATCGCCGCATTACTGCCTGGTCCTTTGGCATCATTGCGCTTCCACGGTGAAATGACATTGCCGAAATAGCTCGTCTCGTTCGACGAACCCATGGCGAACTGATCGAGATTGAGCTTGCCCAGCATGCCCGCGCCAGCTTGCCACAGCTTGGCGCTGACGGTGCTTTCGTACTGCGGGGTGAAACCTTCAAGAATATGGCTGGCCGCCGTGGTCTGGACGCCCTTGGTGGCAAACAGATCCTTCATGCCGATCGGCACGCCCGCCATTTTGCCGAGCGGTTTGCCAGCGGCGCGGGTTTCATCGACCTGCCGCGCGGCAGCGAGGGCGATTTCGGGGGTGGCGACGATAAAGGCGTTGAGCGCAGCTTGCGCGGCGGCAACATTGGCGTTGAAGCCGGTCGCCACTTCAACAGCGGTGAATTCACCCTTGGCCACGCCATCGCGGATCGCGGCGACGCCGAGTTCGGTAATGTCAGTCATAGATCCAGAACCACGGTCTGCGCGCGGGCTTCGACAAGCTCAGCCTGAGCGGATTTTGAATTTAGATTTAATGTCCCAGACCCGCTCAGCCTGAGCTTGTCGAAGGCCACGAGCCGAGGCCAGCCGCTCATCCTGAGCTTGTCGAAGGACATCACTCGATCACCTTGGGAACGCCGAAGAAGCCATGTTCGGCCGCTGGCGCATTGGCCAGCACGGCATCGCGCATGCCGCCGCCGGTAAGCGGATCGGCATTGACCACGTCCTCGCGCAGCCGCAGCGTATTGGCGATCACCGCCGTCATCGGTTCAACGCCAGTGACATCGACTTCGCCGAGTTGTTCAACCCAGGCGAGGATGCCGTTGAGTTCTGGCACCATGGCCTCAAGCTCAGCCTCGGAAACCTTGATGCGGGCCAGCGCAGCGATTTTGGCCACGGTGGCGGTGTCGACCGACATTGTTGTGAACCTCTTGTCTGGGTTGGCCGGGTATTGAGTTGGCCGGGTAGCAACAGATTATTGCGGCGGCGCTTCGCCACCGGGCATCGGCGGAGGTCCTCCGGGCATTCTTCCGCCGGGCGCGCCTTTGCCTTGCTGCTGCTGCATCTGGCGCATCTGCTCCATCATCGCCTGACGTTGCTGCATCTGCTCCTGAGTCATGAAATCAACCAGCTCGACATCGAAATAGAGATCGCTGTTCGCCGGAATTTCCCCGGCTTGTCCGGCCGGCTTGTCACCATAGCCCAGCACTGCCGGAATGATTACCTGATACTTGCCGCCCTTCTGCATTTGCAGCAGCGCCTTGGTGAAGCCTGGGATCATACCGCTGACCGGCAGCGCGCCCTGAGCCTCTGGCTGGAACACCGTGCCGTCCTTGAGCTCACCCTTGAGCTTGACCATCGCCACATCGGTCATCGTCGGCGATGGCCCATCACCCGCCACCAGCGTCTTGACGCTGACCATCGCTGGCATCGTTGCCCAGGCAAGGCTGCCAGCGGCAGCTGCGGCGAAAGCAACACCCAGCCACAGCTTGACAAGCGATCCTTTGGCTATCGGCTGGAGCGGAACGCGGGTCACTTCAGTCATCGGGCTTCCTTATGGTCAGTCAGCAAGAGGCTCGGGCAGCAAGAGGCTCGGGCAGCAAGCGCCACGGGCAGCAAAAAGGGCGCGGATTCGTCCGCGCCCTCATGGCTCAAGCAGGCTCCGGGGGCAAGCCCGTCCACCCGCCAGAATGGTCTATTTCCCGCCGTCGCGTTCCACGCGCTTGCGCTCCATCTTGCGGGCGCGGCGCACAGCAGCAGCCTTTTCACGGGCGCGCTTTTCAGACGGCTTCTCGAAGTGACGGCGAAGCTTCATCTCGCGATAGACGCCTTCGCGCTGCAGCTTCTTCTTGAGCGCGCGGAGAGCCTGGTCAACATTGTTGTCGCGGACGAGAATTTGCATAAACCGAAACACCTCAGGATCAAAAGGCCAGAACCCCGCCGTTTTACGTGCGGGGGAGCACCTCGAATCAGTAACGAAAAACTGGGCCGAATCCTTGCAGGAACGGCTCGAACCGGCGGGCGGCTAGCAAAGTGTAGGGGCTATGGCAAGCACCGATGGCAATTTCCGCCGGTCACACGATACCATAAGCCGGCTGAGCTGAGCAGCATTTGCACTCCATCCAGCAATATGGTCTCTCCCGCAAGACCGAACAGGGGCCGCAAACACTATGCCGACATCCTTTACCCTCGCCGACTGGGCCGTGCTTGGCGGCTATGTGCTACTGCTGACAATTGCTGGCTGGCTGACGACCCGACGCGGGATGAATTCGGAGGATTATTTCCTCGCCAGCCACCATGCGCCGACTTGGCTGGTGGCTGTATCGGTACTCTCGACAGTGCAATCGGCGGCGACTTTCCTCGGCGTGCCCGATTCGAGCTTTCGCGGCAATTTCACCTATATCGGCGGCGTGCTGGCCGCGCTGATCGCCGCATGGATCGTTGCCCATGTGCTGATCCCGCGTTTCTATGCGCTGAAGGTGACGACGGTTTACGAACTGCTCGAAAGCCGCTTCGATGTGCGGGCGCGGCGCGCAGCGGGGGTGATGTATCTGGTCGGGCGCATCCTCGCCAGCGGAGCGCGGCTTTATCTCGCGGCGATTGCCGTCTCGATGATCATGTTCCTTGATGTATCGCCGCAGCACATCGTCATTGCCAGCTTGGTGCTGCTGGTCTTCGGGCTGGTTTTCACCTTCATGGGCGGGCTCAACTCGATCATCTGGAGTGATCTTATCCAGGTGGTGCTCTATGTCGGCGCGGCATTGATGGTGCTGCTGTTCCTGTGGTCGAAGATCCCGCTGACCCTGCCCGAAACTTTTCACGCGCTGAGCCATGCGCCGGCCCATGCACCGGGCGGACAGAACAAGCTGGCCTTGATCGATTTCACTTTCGATCTGTCCGCGCCATGGGGTATTTTCGCTGTCCTGACCGGGGTGATGCTGCTCAATCTGGCCAGTTCGGGCCTCGATCAGGATATCACCCAGTGGCTGCTTGCCTGCGAGGATGCGCGGCACGGCAACCGCGCGCTCTATGCCTCGGTGATCGTCTCGCTGCCGGTGATCCTGCTGTTTCTGATGATCGGCGCGCTGCTCCACATCTTCTATGAACGACCGGAAATCATGGCTTCCGCCGCCGGGGCAATTTCCGGAACTGGGCCGCCGACCTTCCACGGCGAGAAAGTCACCGTATTCATGCATTTCATCCTCAGCGAGATACCGCCGGGACTTCGCGGGCTGGTAACGGTCGGCGTGATCGCGGCGGCGGCGATCAATTCGGGGCTGATCTCGATGTCGGCGGTGCTGGTGGGTGATCTCTACCGACCCTTCGCCAAGCAGCGCAGTGAACAGCACTTCGTTCGCGCCGGGCGCATTGCCAGTGTCATTCTGGGCCTC
>JANOYZ010000215.1:0-10488 GCA_031429135.1 Novosphingobium sp.
AGCCGCTCGGTCGATGGCACCTTCGTTGCTGTAACCCCGCTCGGGCCAGATTGGCAGGCGGCGATCAAGGATGTGCGCGGCGTGATCGCCGATGCCCTGGCGATTGCGCCCAGTCAGGAAGAGATTGACCGCGAAGTTTCAGAGATGCGTGTGGCCTTTGCCAGCAGCGCCGAGCAGCGCGAACTGCTGGCGGGCTCGAAGGTCGCCGACGATCTGGCCACCGCCATCGACATTCGCGAGACAGTCGCCGCGCCGCTTGCTGTCAAGGAGATATTTGAACAGACGGTGCCCAAATATACTCCCAGGGCAGTGCTGGAACACACCCGCTCGCTGTTTACCGGACCGGTGACGCGGATCGTCATGATGACCCCCAAGCAGGGTGAGGCAGATACGGCGGCGCTGCGCCTGTCGCTGATCACGCCGGTGGCGGGCGATGGCGGATCGCGGCTGGCCTACAAGCCGATCAGCTTTGCCGATCTGCCAGCACTCGGCACCCCGGCCAAGGCGGCACTCGCCGCGCCTACCGGTCTTCCCGGCATCGAACAGCTTGATTTCGCCAATGGTGTCAAAGCCATGCTGTGGCCGAGCGCAGATGAACCCGGACGGGTGACAGTGAAGGTGCGCTTTGGTGCCGGCTATCGTTCGATTCCGCAGGATGATGCCGCATACGTGACGCTGGGTGAAATGGCGCTGATCGGTGCCGGGGTCAGCACGCTGGGACAGGAAGAGCTTGATCGCATCTCGACGGGCCGCAAAATGGGCTTCGATTTCAAGATCAGCGATAGCGACTTCACCTTCTCCGCCGATACCCGCCGCGATGATCTGGCCGATCAGCTCTATCTGTTCGCCGCCAAGCTCGCCACGCCGCGCTGGGATGTAAACCCGCTACTGCGCGCCAAGGCTGCGGCCAAGCTGCAATACGAGGCGCTGGCCAGCTCACCGCAAGGCGTGTTGCAGCGCGATATGAAGTGGCTCGAGCGGGATCGTGACGGCCGTTATCGCACGCCGACGCCAGCGGATATTGATGCGGCCACGCCCGATGGATTCCGCGCGCTGTGGGAGCCGATCCTGCTGAGTGGTCCGGTCGAAGTACAGGTCTTTGGCGATATCGACCGCGATCAGACCGTGGCTGCGCTGGAGAAAACCTTTGGTGCCCTGAAGAGCCGCGCGCCGCTGCCCGAAAGCACCAGCCCGGCCAGCGTCAAAGTGCCGGCAGGCGGCGGCGCGCCGGTGGTGCTGCCGCATCACGGTGATGCCAATCAGGCGGCGGCGATCGTCTTCTGGCCCACCGGCGGCGGCATCGCCGGAGTGCGTGAAAGCCGCCAGCTGCAGATCCTCACCGAGCTGTTCACCAACCGCTTGATGGACCGTATGCGTGAAAAACTGGGGGCGAGCTATGCCCCGCAGGTGGTGGCTGACTGGCCGCTGGACCTGACCAATGGCGGTTCGCTAAAAGCCTTGGCGCAACTTCAGCCCAAGGATGTCGCGGCCTTCTTCGCCGTGGCAGATGAAATTGCTGCCGATCTGGTGGCGCGGCCGGTCACCGATGATGAGCTCGCCCGGGTGATCGAGCCGCTGCGTCAGCAGGTGACCCGTGCCTCTACCAGCTCCGCCTATTTCATGTACCAGCTCGAAGGCGCGACCGCCGATCCGCTCCGCTACCGCACTATCCGCACATTGCTGCCTGATCTGACCGTAACCACCCCCGCCGCAATGCAGGCGCTGGCCGGCAAATATCTGCTGCGCAAGGCCAGCTGGCGGCTGGCGATTGTGCCGCAGGGGCAGATAGTGGCGGGTGCCACTGCGGTGATTGGCGCAATGGCAGCCCCGGGAAGATAGTAGGCAATCTACGCACCTGCGAGATAACCACTTTTGCAATCCGCTGCTTGCGGGTCTAAGGGCGCATCCCGCAAAGGAGCAGATAACCGTGGCAAGCAACTGGAATCCCGATAGCTGGAAAGCCAATGAGGCAAGGCATTTGCCCGAATATGGCGATGCAGATGCCTTGACCAGGGTTGAGGCTACGCTGGCGAATTTTCCGCCGCTGGTCTTTGCCGGCGAGGCGCGTGCGCTGAAGGCTGATCTGGCCGAAGTCGCCGAAGGCCGCGGCTTTCTGCTGCAAGGCGGCGATTGCGCCGAAAGCTTTGCCGAGTTCCACCCGGACAATATCCGCGATACCTTCCGGGTGCTGTTGCAGATGGCGGTGGTGCTGACCTTCGCCAGCAAGCAGCCGGTGGTGAAGCTTGGCCGCATGGCCGGACAGTTCGCCAAACCGCGTTCTGCACAGACCGAGACCATCGATGGGCAGGAACTTCCCAGCTATTTCGGTGACATCATCAACGGCCCGGAATTCGATCCCGAAACCCGCCGCAACAATCCTGACCGGATGATTCAGGCCTACAGCCAGTCCGCCTCGACGCTCAATCTGCTGCGCGCTTTTTCGACCGGCGGCTATGCCAATCTGCGTCAGGTCCACAAGTGGACACTCGATCATATTGGCCGTAGCCCGTGGGCGGCAAAATTCTCCGAAACCGCTGATCGCATTGGCGAATCGCTCGATTTCATGGCGGCTTGCGGCATCGATCCGATGACCGTGCCGCAGCTGCAGGGCACCAGTTTCTACACCAGCCATGAGGCGCTGCTGCTGCCCTATGAGCAGGCGCTGACCCGCCGCGATTCGCTGACCGGGGACTGGTACGATTGTTCGGCCCACATGCTGTGGATCGGCGACCGGACGCGCTTCGATGGCTCTGCGCATGTCGAATTCCTGCGCGGTGTCGGCAATCCGATTGGCATGAAATGCGGCCCCAGCCTGACGCCAGACGCGCTGTTGCGTATGCTCGATGTGCTCAACCCGGCGCGCGAAGCTGGCCGTATGACGCTGATCAGCCGCTTCGGCCATGACAAGGTCGAGGCCGGCCTGACCCCGCTGGTGCGCGCGGTTGAGCACGAGGGACACAAGGTTGTATGGTCCTGCGATCCGATGCACGGCAATGTCATCAAGGCGGCGAGCGGCTACAAGACGCGGCCTTTCGAGCGTATTCTGGCCGAAGTGCGCGGCTTCTTCGCCGTTCACCGCGCCGAGGGGACGCATGCCGGGGGCGTCCATATCGAGATGACCGGGCAGAATGTCACCGAATGCACCGGCGGCGCGATTGCCATCACCGACGAGGCGCTGGCCGATCGCTATCACACCCATTGCGATCCCCGGCTTAACGCGGCGCAATCGCTGGAACTGGCGTTCCTGCTGGCCGAGATGCTCAATCTCGAAGCGCAGGACCGGGCCAAGGCGGCGGCGTGAGTGGGCCGTTTGATCTGTCGGCGCGCGTTGCGCTGGTTACCGGCGGGGCCAGCGGCATCGGCACCGGCATGGTGCGCATGCTGGCCGAAGCGGGCGCAGTCGTCGCCATTGCCGATCGCGATTATGGCGGGGCAGAACGCATCGCTGGCGAGCTTCGCGCTGAAGGATTGCAGGCACACGGCTTTGCAGTTGAACTGGCCGATGAAGCGTCAATCGTCGAGATGGTTGCCGCAGTCACCGGCTGGCTGGGTGCCCCGTGGATTCTGGTCAACAATGCCGGTGTCCAGGATCGCCAGCTGCTGCTTGAAGGAACGGCGGCGGAGTGGGACCGCAACAATGCGATCAACGCCCGCGCACCGTTTCTGCTGACGCGTGAGTGCGCGCGCGGCATGATTGCTGCCGGGAATGGCGGCCGCATCATCAATGTCGCCTCGTGCAGCCTGCGCGGTCAGGCGATCAAGGGGCTGGCGAGCTATATGGGCTCAAAGGGCGCGCTGGCGGCGCTGACCAAGGCCAGCGCGCTGGAACTTGCCGAACATGCCATCACCGTCAACACCGTGCTGCCCGGCGGCGTCGGCACCCCCGGCGCGATCAATGCCAAGGGACCAGAAGCTGTCGGCCCAGCCCGCCGCTTTCCCGCACTCGGCATGTGCGAGCCTGCGGACATTGCCGGAGCCGTGCTCTATTTTGCTTCTCCGGCGGCGCGCTATGCCACCAACCAGACGATCTGCGTCGATGCCGGGTGGTCGGTGACCTGATCGGCGGGGCGATGGGCGCAGCGCGATACTTGACCCGGCGGGGCGATGCGCGGAACCTGCTGCGGAAATGACCCAAAGCAGGAAGCCCGCGCATGTCTGTCCCCAATCAGTACCGCATCCCCAAGCTGCCGAAGCAGGAATGGACCGACGCCGCGCGTGAGGTTCACGCTTTCTGGGGTGAGCCTAATGCCTGGGAAGAAGGCTCCAAGACCGAGATCATGAACGTGATGGCCAATCATCCGCCCTTGGCCATGGTCTACAACAATTTCGGCAAGCACTTTCTGATGAGCAACACGCTGAGCACCCGCCAGCTGGAAATCATGATCCTGCGCATCGCCCGGCTGGCGAACTCGCCTTACGAATGGCACAACCATGTCGGCTACGGGATCAACGCCGGGCTTACCCTCGATGATATCGCCGCGATCCGCGATTTTCCCGAAGGCAATCCCTTCGGTGAGGAAGAGACCGCGCTGATCTCGGTCTGCAATGAACTGGTTGGCCAGAACAACATCAGCGATGATACATGGGCGAGGCTGAGCAAGACGCTCAACCGCCAGCAGCTGATGGACTGCGTATTCACCGTGGGCCACTATGTCATGACTTCCTGGGCACTCAGCGCCTTTGGAGTGCCGCTGGAAGGCGGGGCCGATGCCATCGGCTTTGATCTCAAGACCAGGTCCGGGGCCACACCGGGCAAGACATTCAAACCCGGAGAGGTAGAAGATTGGACATCGACGCGCGGCTATTAGCCCTCGAAACCCGCCTTCGCAGCGCGGAGGATTACATCGCAATCCTCAACCTGCTCAATTCCTATGGCCCACTGGTCGATAGCGCCACGGCGGTTCCGGCGGGTGATTTGTGGATGGCTGGCGGGGGCTACAGTTTCACGCTGCCCGATGGCGGCACCAAGCGGCTTGAGGCACCTGACGAAGTGGCTGGGATGTATGGCTGGCCGGGGCACATCGATCTCGTCAACACCGGCTGCGCGCACCTGACCGCGACACCGAAGATTACAGTGACCGGCGATGATGCGCAGGCGCTGGGCTATTCGGTGGTGATTCTCAAGGAGGGTGACCGCTGGTTCCTGTGGCGCGCGGCGGTCAATCACTGGACCCTGCGGCGCACCGAATCCGGGTGGCGCATCGCCGAACGCTTCAACCGCGCGCTTGATGGTTCGCCCGAGAGCCATGAGACGATGCGCAAGGTGCTGGAGATATGACCCTTGAGGAGCTGCTCGCCCGCGAGGCCATCCGTGACACCATGGCCAAGTACAACACCAGCGGTGACCGGCTGAAGGTGAATGATTTTGCCGCCTGTTTCACCGAAGACGGCGTCATCGAAAGCGAGCGGGCTCCGGGCGATTACATCTTCCGTTATGAAAGCCGCGCGGCGATCCTCGAATGGCAGCAACGGTGGCTGATCCGCGAGCCGGGCAACAATGTCGTTCATGGCGCGAGCTTCGTGCGCCATCACCTCGCCACCTGCAAGATCGATATGACCGGGCCTGGCACTGCCACCGCGCGCACTTACTGGGTGGCGTGGACCGACATCGGCCCCGATCATTCGGGCTACTATCTCGATGATTTTCGCAAGGTGGGTGAAGACTGGCTGATCGCCAGGCGGCGCGTGCGGCGTGACTGGTCAGCGCCGGACAGCCTGTTCGTCACCGCCATCGCCAATACAGAAAAGGCTTATAGGGATGGTTGAAGCAGCGCCGTCAGGCCGCGCCGCGACCTCTGAACAGCCTGACCACGAAAACGATCACTGCTGCGATCAGCAGCACATGAATGATCCAGGCGGTAACCTTGAAGGCGACAACGCCCAGCACCCACAGGATCAGCAGAACGATGGCAATGGCCCACATAGGATGGCACTCCGGCTTGAGGCTAAAATCCGTCCTGTCACAGAATGCGCGAGCAGCAGCTTTGTTCCCTCACCGGCAGGGCGGAGACTTCGCTGGGGATTCAGCACGTGATCGCGCCACAGGCTGAGTATGACTCAACGGCGAAATCCTTGGGTAATTGAATTGACCTGCTAGGAATGACTGATGGCCAAAGCACGTGATATCGTCCGCATGAGCGAGGCGGAGATTTCCGCCTTCCTCGCCGCCGTCCAGAATCTCCAGGTGGCGACACTGGGCAAGCATGGCGAGCCGCACCTCACCACCGTGTGGTTCGCGGTGCATGAGGGCAAGCTGATGTTCGAAACCTATGGCAAATCGCAAAAGGTGGTCAACCTTGAGCGCGATCCGCGCATTGCCGTGCTCGCCGAGGATGGCACGACCTATGGCACCCTGCGCGGCGTTTCGATCAATGGCCGGGCAGAGATCGTTACGGAAAACCCGCGTCTGTTCGATCTGATGCGACTGTTGATCGCGCACCATTTTCCCGGACTGACGGCTGAGGCGCTCGATGCGCAGACTACGCAGATGGCGACCAAGCGCGTGGTCGTCGTCGTCCATCCCGAAAAGGTGGTGAGCTGGGATCACCACAAGCTGGGCGGTATTGGGCCTTAAGAAGTTACTCCCCCACCGGCGAGAAGTTGCGCGTTACCGCTCCCACAACCCCGGCCAATAACGCAGCCATGCCTTCACCGGCATCGTCCCCACGCTCAATGACCTTCGCGGACCGCCGGCCATGTCTGGCGGTCGTGGCGCGGCTCGACAAAGCGCGGCTTTGCGACAACACTTGGCGCAATCAGCACGATAGGTGGGGACATGCCGGTGGCCGTTGAAGGCGAATATCTGGGCGAATTGCGGCGCAATTGGCGGGTGCTTGCCGCTGCCAGCCTGGGTATGGCAGTGGGGCTGCAGATGTTCTCCTACATTACATCGATCTTCGCGCCTTTCCTGATCAAGGATTTCGGCTGGGCGCGATCGACCTTTGCCTTGATCGGCTTCACCATGCTGGTGACACTGCCTACCATGCCGATCGCCGGTAGGCTCACTGACCGGTTCGGAGCCAAGCGGATGGCGCTGGCGGGTGTCTTGCTGCTGCCGATCGTGATCTATCTGTTTTCGTTCCTGAAGGGCGATTTCCGCTACTATTTCGCCTGTTCTGCGGGCATTCTCGTGGTTGGATGCCTGACCAGCCCGGTGACCTACACCCGCCTGATCGTCGAGAAGTTCGAGAACGCGAGGGGGCTGGCGCTGACCATCGTCATGAGCGCACCGGCGCTGACGGGCATCATCGCTCCGCCGTTCATCACCGGCTACATTGCGGAAAACGGCTGGAGGGCCGGCTACAATGCGCTGGCCATATTCGTCCTCATCGGCGGCCTTGTCGCCATTGCCCTGATCCCGCCGGGCAGCGGGGTCGCACCGGTTCGAGCCAAGGCTTCTGCGGGCGCGCCCAAAGAACGGCACTTCCGTGAAGTGCTGGGAAGCGGAGTCTTCTGGACGATCTTCGCAGGCGTATTGTTCACCACGATCCACACCCCGCTCCACGGCTCGCAATTCGTCCTGCTCATCAAGGAACAGGGTTTCGACCCGATGGCAGCGGCGCGGATGTTGCAGATCTATTCACTGGGTACGCTGATCGGCCGGATCGTTTGCGGACTTGCGCTCGATCATTATCCGGCGCGGATCGTCGCTACACTGTCGATGGTGCTCCCGGCATTCGGCCTGGCCATGCTCGCCAGTCCGATCGACAGCGGCTGGGTCATTGCCGCCGCAGTGTTCCTCGTCGGAGTGACTGTTGGGGCCGAGGGTGATCTGCTTTCGTACCTGGTCGGGCGCTTTTTCCGCATCGAGATTTTCGGAACGGCGCTCGGAATGTGCTATTGCGCGCTGTATATTGCATCAATCAGCGGCGTCTTGCTCAACAGCAGACTGTTGGCCAGGTATGATAGCTTCACACCGTTCCTGTGGCTAACCGCGTTTGCGGTGCTGTTTGGCAGCTTGCTGTTTCTGCGTTTGCCTGATGCGCCAGAAGCGGGCAGGGACAAGCCATGACCACTCCCACAGCGCCTCGCACAACAGCCAACCCGGTGCCGAAACGCCCTCCCGGCTCGATCCGCCGCACCACCAGTATCGATGTGACCTGGGCGGAGGGCGCGATGGGGCCGCGCACCATGGCAGGCCGCGCTCGCGATATGGTAGCCAGCCCTGGTGGGGGCAATGTTATCCGCGCCGAGGCAAGCATGTCCGCCGTGATCGGCTTTGATCGGTCGATCATGGCGATCAGTGCCGAGCCTGAGCCTGCGGGTCTGGCCAAGCTGGTGGGTGAACGCGGCGGTGGCCACTTGCGCATGGCTCTGCGCGAAGTGCTGCCCGAACTGCTCGCCACGGCTTCCCCGCTCTATCTGCTGCTTGATGATATTTCGGGCACCAGCCTGATTTCAAGCTGGGCGATAACGCAGTGGGAAGGTGATTGGCTGGAACGCATGAAGGAGTTCATTCCGCCTGAACAGCTGGCGAAGTATCAGGACCGCGAAGGGGTGTGCTGGGGCTTCCGTCCGGGATCAAGCGCCTTGCAAGAGCGCAACCAGATGTCAGACAGTGCGATGGCGGATGCGCTTGATCTGCGAAATCCGGCCGACCCCGAAGGCTGGCACGAATTTCCCGTGAGTGATGGGATGTCTTTCCGCCGTGCGCGCCGGATCGATGTCTGGCGCGAGACGAGCTCCATCGGCATCGAAGCCTCGTTCCAGGATAGCGCCGCGCGCCGCGAAGGCGGAAGGGCGGCGCTGCACGAATATGTCATTCGCGCCAGCATGGACCCCGAAACGTTGGTCATCACCGCGCTGGAGCCCGAGGGCCGGGTGTTGCCGTTCTGGGAATGCCCCGGCGCGATTAACAATGCCCGCCGCGTGATCGGCACTCCTTTGCCGCAGATCCGCGATACCGTACTGGCCGAATTGCGCGGACCAGCGGGCTGCACCCATCTGAATGATGCCCTGCGCGCGCTGGCTGAAGTTCCGCAACTACTCGAATTTCTCGATGCAGAACTGGTCACCGCCTGATCGGCTTGGACGATGGGGCAGGGCGCGCGGGCTGGCGGCGATTGGCCTGGCTCCCGGAAGCGCCTAGCGTCGGGGCATAGATCAGGAGAGTCCCATGGCCAGCGCCGCACTCGAACGCCCAGTCGCTCAATCAACCATCAAGATCATCGATGCCGATACGCATCTGACCGAGCCGCACGATCTGTGGACCAAGCGCGCACCGGCTGCGCTGCGTGACCGGGTGCCGCAGGTCAAGATGCTCGATGGCACCCGTTCATGGGTGATTGACGGCAACCAGTCGATCGGCACTGGCGCCCATCCCAACAGCTCGGTGCTCAAAGGCGGCGGCAAGGTCCGTGATCTTGACGTGTTCCTCAAGTTGCAGTTCGAGGATGTCCACAGCGGCTCATCAAACGTAAAAGACCGGCTGGCAGTAATGGACGAGGCGGGAATCTATGCCCAGATCGTCTATCCCAACATCCTCGGCTTTGGCGGACAGGCCTCGGCCCGTGTCGATCCCGAGCTGCGGCTGGCCTGCGTGCAGATCTACAACGATGCCATGGCCGAATTGCAGGAAGAAAGCGGCCAGCGGCTGTTTCCGATGGCATTGCTGCCGTGGTGGGATGTGGCGCAGGCGGTCAAGGAAACCGAGCGTTGCATCGCCATGGGGCTCAAGGGCATCAACATCAATTCCGATCCGCATACCAGCAAGGATGATGACGGTTTGTCGATCCCCGATCTCGGGACCGAGCACTGGTTCCCGCTGTGGGAAGTCTGTGAGGACAAGAAGCTGCCGGTCAACTTCCACATCGGCGCTTCGGAAACCGCGATTGACTGGATGGGCAAGCAGGGTTGGCCATCGCTGACGCGCGATCTGCGCTCGGGCATTTCGGGCGCGATGATCTTTTTCAATAACGGCGCGGTGATGTCGAACCTGATCTATTCGGGCATCCTTGATCGGTTCAAGGGGCTGCAATTCGTCTCGGTCGAAAGCGGCATCGGCTGGGTGCCGTTTCTGCTGGAAGCGCTCGATTATCAACTCGCCGAAATCGCCGAGACCAAGCACTTTGAAAAGGCGCCATCGGAATATTTCCGCAGCAATTTCCACGCTTGCTTCTGGTTCGAAAAGGGCAAGAACATGGCCGATATGGTGCGCCGCGTCGGCATCGATAACTGCCTGTTCGAAACCGACTTTCCGCATCCGACTTCGCTCTATCCGATCGACAATCTGGAAAGCCGGATCAGCGAATTGACCCAGGAAGAACGCTGCAAGGTGCTCAGCCTGAATTCGGCTAAGTTGTACGGGATTGCGCTCTAGGTCACCGGCTCATCATGCCGCCAGGCTATCCTGATGGAAGCGAGCTGGACGGAGGCGAGGAAGCTGTCGGCGCGTTTGTCGTATCGGGTGGCGACGGCGCGGAAATGCTTGAGTTTGCTGAAGAAGCGTTCGACGAGATTGCGATAGCGACAGAGGAACGGGTTGAACGC
>JANOYZ010000216.1:0-15398 GCA_031429135.1 Novosphingobium sp.
TGGACCACGCTGATCGAGGGGTCGGACGCTTTTTACCTGACGGGTTTCGAGCTGTTCAAGGACTTCTACGTTGTCGAAGGAAGACGCGGCGGTCTCGATCAGATCGAACTGCGCTATTACGATGATCCTGTGAGGATCGAGCCCATCGCGTTCCCTGAAGCCAGTTATGACGCGGGCCTTGGCGACAATCCCGAATGGGATACGAAAGTCCTGCGTCTGGGTTATGAATCGATGGTCAGCCCGGCCAGCACCTATGACTATCACATTGCCGAGCAACGGCTTGAAGTGCTGAAGGTTCAGGAAATCCCCTCGGGCTATGACGCCACGCTCTACACCACCGAGCGGCTGGAAGTGGCGGCGCGCGACGGCACCATGATCCCGGTAAGCATTGTTGCCCGCAAGGACCGTGTTGCTGGTGGCCCGCTGCACCTTTACGGCTATGGGGCTTACGGCATCGCCATCGCACCTGGCTTCTCGACCACGCGACTGTCATTGGTGGATCGCGGCTTTGCCTATGCGATTGCGCATATCCGGGGCGGCGATGATCTGGGGCGTGCCTGGTACAAGGCTGGCAAGCTGGATAACCGTACCAATACCTTCAACGATTTCGTCGATGTCGCCAAGGGACTGGTTGATCGTGGTTACACCCAGCCGGGCAGAATAAGCATTTCAGGCGGATCGGCGGGCGGCGAACTGATGGGCGCGGTGGTCAATTCCGATCCCGGCCTGTGGGGCGCGGTTGTCGCGCATGTGCCCTTCGTCGATGTGCTGGCGACCATGCTTGATGAAACTCTGCCGCTCACACCGGGCGAATGGCCCGAATGGGGCAACCCGATCGAAGACAAGGCTGCTTTCGAGCTGATCCGCAGTTATTCGCCTTACGATCAGGTGTGCGCGCAAACCTATCCGCCGATCATGGTCACTGCCGGCCTCAACGATCCGCGCGTAACCTATTGGGAACCGGCCAAGTGGGTGGCAAAGCTGCGCGAGCTCAAGACCGACGAGAACGAGCTGCTGCTCAAGACCAACATGGGCGCGGGTCATGGCGGCAAGTCTGGCCGGTTCGAAAGCCTGAAGGAGACGGCGGAAGAATTTGCCTTTATCCTGTGGCAGCTGGGGCGGGCGGGGGAATGAGGGGTCGCCAATCGCTGAAATCCTAAAGTAGTTCTGTTTGTAATTGAATCGCACTTCGAGCCCCCCTCCCCAGCGGGGAGGGGTTAGGGGTGGGGGAGCGAGGCGAATGCCGAGCGTCCACGCCAGCGTCGACCACCCCACCCAACCTCCCCCTTCAGGGGGAGGAGTTAAGCAGCTCCATATAAACGGAAAACTCTAAAGCGGGTTACCATCCTTGTCGCGGTAGATATCCCGCCGTCCGACGTGATTGGCCGGGCCGACAAAGCCATCGGCTTCCATCCGCTCGACCCATTTCGACGCATTGTTGTAGCCGACCCCCATCTGCCGCTGGATCCAGCTGGCCGAGGCCTTCTGGCTTTCGAACACCAGTTGGCAGACCTGACGGTATTTCCGCTCATCGGGATTGTCAGAGGCCGCGCCATCAAGATCGTCAAAGCCGAAGCCGCCGTCCTCGGGCTCTTCGGTCACCGAATCGACATATTCGGGTGCGCCCTGGCTGCGCCAGTATTCAGCGACGCGAAACACCTCGTCATCGGAGACGAAGGGGCCGTGAACACGCCGCACAGGATCTGTAGCAGGCTTGTAGAGCATGTCGCCCTTGCCCAGCAGCTGCTCGGCGCCCTGCTCGCCCAGAATGGTGCGGCTGTCGATGCGGCTGGTAACGGCAAAGCTGATGCGCGTCGGCAAGTTAGCCTTGATCACGCCGGTGATGACATCAACCGATGGCCGCTGCGTCGCCATGATCAGGTGGATGCCCGCCGCGCGGCTTTTCTGGCTAAGCCGCTGGATAAGGACTTCGATTTCCTTGCCGACGGTGACCATAAGGTCGGCCAGCTCATCAACGATAATGACGATCTGAGGCAGCACGCGGTAATCATACTGCTGGTCTTCATAGACCTCCTCGCCGGTCTCGGCATCGAAGCCGATGGCGATGCGCTTGCCCAGCGGCTTGCCCTTGGCGATGGCGTTGGTGATCTTGTCATTGAAGCCGGAAATATTGCGTACGCCAATCTCGCTCATCATCCGGTAGCGGCGCTCCATCTCCTCGACCGCCCATTTGAGCGCGCGCACCGATTTTGAGGGCTCGGTCACCACAGGGGAAAGCAGGTGCGGGATATCGTCGTAAACCGAAAGCTCCAGCACTTTGGGATCGATCAGGATCAGGCGGCACTGCGCCGGGGTCAGGCGGTAAAGCAGCGACAGCAGGATGGTGTTGAGGCCAACCGACTTGCCCGAACCAGTGGTGCCAGCGACCAGCAAGTGCGGCATGGCGGCAAGATCGGCCACCACCGGTTCGCCCGAAATATCCTTGCCCAGAATGATCGGCAGCATCGCCTTGGAGGCAGCAAAGGCCTCGCAGGCCACCAGTTCTTTGAAGCTGACCATTTGCCGGTCGGCATTGGGCAGTTCAATGCCCATCACCGTGCGCCCCGGTATTGCCGAGACGCGCGCCGAGATCGCGCTCATATTGCGGGCAATATCATCGGCCAGACCGACCACGCGGCTGGCTTTGATACCCGGCGCAGGCTCCAGCTCATACATGGTAACCACAGGTCCGGTGCGCACCGCCATGATCTCACCCTTGACGTTGAAATCATCGAGCACGGTTTCGAGCAGTCGGGCATTGCGTTCAAGGCTGAGCTTGTCGATCTTGGGCTTGGTGCTTTGCACCGGCTCCTCCAGCAGATCGAGTCCGGGAAGCTCGAAACTGTCGAACAGATCGCCCTGGCGACTGACCGAAGAGAGTTGCGCGGGCCTTGCGGGACGGGTGGGATCGGTGATTTCGGGCGAGCGGCGAGCGGGCAATGCGATATTACCAGGCTCGGCAGCGGTCTTGGCCTCACGATCTTTCCGCAGCCTGGGCACCCGCAGTGCCTGCCTGCCATCCGGCGATGGTGAGCGCCGCAGGCGCGGCAAAGCAAACAGCACCGCCCAATCGATGGCGAACACCCGGCCCGCCAGCACGGACCCGGCGAGGAGACTGAGCAATCCCATGGCAAAGATCGCCCAGCCCTGCCCGGCAAGCGGCAGCAGCGAGGCGGCGACGCGCACCAGTTTTGCGCCGAGAATGCCCGCCAGTCCGCCCATTGAGGCGGGCAGGGCATTGCCGGTGGCAGGCCAGCTCAGGCTGAGCACGGTCGCGAGCAGAATCATCGCCAGCAGCAGCACCGACAGGCTGTTCCACCAGCTATGTGGCATTGGCTCCTCTTCAACATCATCGGCCAGCCGCCACAGCTTGCGTCCGCCGACATAGAGCAGCGGCAGCAGCAGCACAGCGACCGGGCCGAAGCCTAGCAGCGCAAGATCAGCCACCCAGGCCCCCGGCGCGCCCATCCAGTTGAGCACGGTGCCGCCTGCCGCTGTCGAGGAAGAAGGGTCAGTCTGATGATACGAAACCAGCGCCAGCGCGAGGAACGCCATGGCGGCAAACAGCAGCAGCGCCGCGCCCATTTCACTGGCTCGGCGCACCGAACGCCGCAGTGCAGCGCGCCAGCTTGATCTGCTTGTCGGCCTTCTGGTGGTGCCATTCCTTGGGCTGATCGCCTGGCCAATAACCTGGGTCGCCATTCACTCTACCCCCTGTATCTCGCAGTGATAATGCGCCATTGGGTGACTCCTCGTCAAGAATCCTTGGGATTCACTGCGATTCCACTCATCGCGTTTTCCCGCACAGCCCGTCGATGGCGGCCCAGCCGTGGTTATTTAGCTGGCCAGCGCGGTGCGGCGTCATGCCGCCAAGCGCGATCATCGGCAGCGCAGACTGCCGTGCCAGCAAGCGGAAGCGAACCGGCCCGAGAGCAGTTCCGCCGGGGTGTGATCGCGTGGCAAAGACCGGCGATAGCAGCACGGCATCTGCCCGTGTGCGCCGCGCTGCGCCAATCTCATTCAGCGAATGGACGGCGGCGAGGCGCAGGCAGTCCGGCCCCTGCGCCAGCTGACGCGCCGGTCCATAAGCCCCGTCAGCGCCCCATCGCCGGGCCTCTCTGGGCGTTCCTGATAGCAGCACCACATGGCCACAGCGCCGCGCCAATCGCGCCAGGGAGTGGAAACGCTGGCGGCGATCGGCGGGTGCGAGGTGATAATGGCGGAAGATGAACCCCGAACCGCGCGGCAGACGGGCGAGCGCGCTTTCCAGCACAGCATCGTTGCGCTCATCCGATATGAGCCAGATCATAGGGTGGCGCTTCGACACCGCATCGCTATAGCAGCGCGCCATGGATCAGCCAGCCGCCCTGCTCGCAGAAGTGAACAATCGCATCGCCCATGCCGCGAAAGTGGCGCAGCGTGAAACTTCGGACATTACCCTGATTGCTGTCAGCAAGACCCATCCCGCCGAGTCGATTACCCCGCTAATCACCGCCGGTCAGCGCGTGTTTGGCGAGAACCGGGTGCAGGAGGCTGCGGCGAAATGGCCTGGGCTCAAAGCGGTGCATAAGGGCATCGAACTGCATCTGATCGGGCAATTGCAGTCCAACAAGGCCGAGGAAGCCGTGGCGCTGTTCAATTGCATCCACTCGCTTGATCGTTCGAGCCTCGTCACTGCGCTTGGCAAGGCGATGGACAAGGCGGGGCGTCAGGTGCCTTGCTTCGTGCAGGTTAATATCGGGGCTGAGGAGCAGAAAGGCGGCTGTGCGATTGCCGAACTGCATATGCTTCTGACTGAGGCGCGCGGAGCCGATGTTCCGGTGATCGGCCTGATGTGCGTACCCCCGCTGGACATCGAGCCCGCGCCTTTTTTCGCGCTGCTGGAGAAGTTGGCGAGTGATAACGGTCTGGTCGGCCGCTCGATGGGCATGAGCAGCGATTTTGAGACCGCCATCATGCTGGGGACAACGCATGTCCGCGTCGGCTCGGCGCTGTTCGGTGCCCGCGCGCCGTGAGTCTTGCCCCGCAGCTTGCCGACCTGGAGCGGCTCGCCATTATGGGCCGGTTGCGCAGCCTTGCCCCCGAGCAGGGTGTCGACTTTGCCTCCAATGATTACCTGGGCCTCGCCGCCTCGCCCCTGCTCGTCGATGCCGCCCGCTCAGGCCTTGATCGCGGCGTAGCGGTCGGCTCGGGCGGATCGCGGCTGCTGCGCGGCAATGCCAAGGAACACGAAGCACTAGAGGCTGAGGCCGCCACCTTTTTCGGCGCGGAGACGGCGCTGTTCTTCCCCAATGGCTACACCGCCAATTCGGCGCTGCTATCGACGCTACCTCAGCGCGGCGACATGATTTTCGCTGACGAACTGGTTCATGCCTCGATGCACGAAGGCCTGCGCCTGACGCGCGCGGATTACCGGCTGCTTCCGCACAATGACGTGCAGGCCATGGCCGATGCCATCACCGCTTGGCGGCAGGGTGGTGGCGCAGGTCAGGTGTGGGTCGCGGTCGAATCGCTTTATTCGATGGACGGCGATTTCGCCCCGCTGGCTGAGCTGTCCATGCTCGCCGAAGCTGAAGGTGCGCTGCTGTTAGTTGATGAAGCACACGCGACGGGCGCGTTTGGAGCGCAGGGTCGTGGACTGGTCGCCAACTTACAAAAACGTAATCATATTATAACGTTACACACCTGTGGCAAGGCTCTGGGCAGCGAGGGCGCGTTGCTGTGCGGTCCCGCCGCGATGAAGGACTTCCTGATCAACCGCGCGCGCGGCTTCATCTTTTCAACTGCACCTTCCCCGCTGACCGCTGCAATCATCCGTGCGGCGCTGAAGATTGTCCGCGATGGCGATGGCCTGCGCCAAGCCCTGCTCACCCGCATCGCCCATGCCGAAGCCCTGCTTGGCCCGCTGGGAGCCCAGTGCCACGGTTCGCCGATCATACCGCTGGTGCTGGGCGAGGATGCGCGCGCCATGGCGGTCGCTGCCAAGTTGCAGGCGGCGGGTTATGATGTGCGCGGTATCCGCCCGCCGACGGTGCCCGAAGGTACCGCGCGCCTGCGCATCGTTATCACCCTCAATGCCACGCTCGATGACATATCGGGCCTTGCTTCAGCACTGGAGGCCGCCCTGTGAGCGTGCGTTTCATCGTCACCGGCACCGATACCGGCATCGGCAAGACCATTTTCGCCGCTGCGCTCACCGGCTATCTGCAAGCGCGCTACTGGAAGCCGGTGCAGGCGGGGCTTGATGACGAAACCGACAGCGAGGTCGTCGCGCGCCTCTCCGGCCTCGGCAGCCGTGCGATCATCCCCGAGGCGTACCGGCTGGTCACCCCCTGCTCACCGCATCAGGCCGCCGCGATTGACGGCGTGACCCTTGATCCGGCGCGGCTGGCGCTGCCCGATCATTCGGGCGCGCTGGTGGTCGAGGGTGCGGGCGGGGTGCTGGTGCCGATGTCCGACGATTTTCTGATGGCCGATCTGTTCGTACTGCTCGGCCTGCCCGCCGTGCTGGTCGCACGGACATCACTCGGTACGATCAATCACAGCCTGCTCGCGCTCGAAGCTCTCAGGGCGCGGGGCATCACGGTCGCAGGCGTTGCCTTTGTTGGCGAAGGTAACCACGAGAGCGAGCGCGTGATTTGTGCTATGGGCAGTGTCCGGCGTCTGGGCCGCCTGCCGCACATCGAACCACTTGATGCTAAGACTCTGGCTAAGGCATTTGCGGCAGGTTTCGATCCGGGGTCGTGGAAATGACGGGCGGGTTTCGGGCAGCGAGAACTGAAATGATGCGCGCGGAGGTGCGGAGACGCGAAGGAGCTGCCTGCTGCCACAGGCTTTTTGTTAATCTTATGGATTTCGGCATTGGCAGAACTGTCAGTCGGAAAGCGGTTTCACCGCAAGGAAAATTTCTCCGCGTCTCCGCGCCTCCGCGCGAACCAGGTCTTCTGGCGTCCAGGCAACAAACCGGAATCTTTCAGCAATGACCCGCTCTCCCGTCTGGCATCCGTTCACCCAGCATGGGCTGGAAGAGCCGATCGGCCACGTCACCCGTGCCGAGGGGGCGATCCTCCACACCGCCGATGGCCGCCGGGTGATCGATGCGATTTCCTCATGGTGGGTGACGACCCATGGCCACTGCCACCCGCGCATTGTTGCCGCGATTCGCGAACAGGCTGGCAAGCTCGATCAGTTGATTTTCGCCGGCTGGACGCATGAACCCGCTGAGCAGCTGGCGGCTGAGCTGGTCCCGCTGATGGGCCTGCCCTATGTCTTTTTCTCCGATTCTGGCTCCACCAGTGTCGAAGTTGCGCTGAAGATGGCGCTGGGATTCTGGGCCAACCGTGGCCCAAGAGCGGGAAGCCCACGCCACCGGATTCTGGTACTCGAACATTCCTATCACGGCGACACTATCGGGGCGATGTCGCTGGGCGCGCGCGGGGTGTTTAATCAGGCTTATGCACCGCTGCTGTTCGATGTCGGCACGATCCCCTTTCCCGCGCCGGGCCATGAACAGGCCGCGCTTGATGCGCTGGAGCGGGCCTGTCGCACCGAATCCCCCGCCGCCTTCATCGTCGAGCCATTGCTGCTCGGTGCGGGCGGAATGCTGATCTATTCGCCGCATGTTCTCGCCCAAATGCACGCGATCTGCGCCGCGCACGGGGTGCTGTTCATCGCTGACGAAGTGCTGACCGGCTGGGGCCGCACCGGCACTCTGCTTGCCTGCCAGCAGGCCGGGATCACGCCCGATATCCTGTGCCTCGCCAAAGGGCTCACCGGCGGATCAATGCCGCTTGCCGTCACGATGGCCAGCGAGGCGGTCTATGACGCCCACTGGTCCACCGACCGGACCAAGACTTTCTACCATTCCTCCAGCTACACCGCGAACCCCATCGCCTGCGCCGCCGCGCTCGCCAATCTGGCGGTGTGGCGCGAGGAACCGGTGCCTGAGAGAATCGCGACGCTGATGGCGCGGCAGACCGAAGGGCTGGCCAAGCTGGCGCAGGTCCCCGGCGTGACCAATCCGCGCCAGTGCGGAACTGTGATAGCGGTGGATTATATGGGCAGCGGCGAGGGTTATCTATCAGAACTTGGCCCGAAACTGCTGGCCTTCTTCCGGGATCGCGATCTGTTGATCCGTCCGCTGGGCAAGGTCGCCTATGTCATGCCGCCCTATTGCATCGAGGCGGACGATCTGATCCGGGTGCATGAGGCAATGAGCGAGGCGGTCGGGCTGGTGTAGCGCGCGGCCTTCGACAAGCTCAGGTTGAGCGGGGTAGGGGCTTAGGCATTAGAAAAACATCCGCTCAGGCCGAGCTTGTCGAAGCCCGCACACAGACTCCTGACTGCCGCTGCTACTCTTCCAGCTCCTTGCCCGTCAGCGTCACCACGTGGAGCAAATTGGTTGAACCTGGCGTGCCAAAAGGAACCCCCGCCAAGGCAATCAATCGCGATCCAGCCGAAGCGAAACCGTGGCGCAGTGCCATGCGCTTGCCCTTGGCGATCATCTCCTCAAAGCTGCCGATGTCCTTGGTGTGCACCGCATGGGTGCCCCACAGCAGAGACAATTTGCGGGCGATCTTCTGCGACGGGGTGAGCACCAGCATCGGCACGTTCGGCCTCTCTCGCGCCACGCGCCGCGCGGTCGAGCCTGAGCCGGTAAACACGACGATGCCTGCCACCGTCACCGTTTCGGCGATCTGCGCCGAGGCCTGGGCGAGCGCATCGGCGGTGGTGGCATCGGGGCGGACAGCGGTGAAATGCACCCGCGCCGAATAGCCGGGATCGTTTTCCACCTGCTTGGCGATGCGGTCCATGATCGTCACCGCCTCTTCTGGCCACGCCCCCGCCGCGGTCTCTGCCGAGAGCATCACCGCATCGGCACCATCGTACACCGCATTCGCCACGTCAGAGACTTCGGCGCGCGTCGGCGTCGGGCTTTCGATCATCGATTCGAGCATCTGTGTGGCCACTACCACCGGCTTGCCCGAACGGCGGGTGACCTCGACGATGCGCTTTTGCAGCGGCGGAACTTCCTCGGGGTTGAGCTCTACCCCCAGATCACCGCGCGCCACCATGATGCCGTCGGACAGCTCGATGATCGCTTCAAGGTGGTCAAGTGCAGCAGGCTTTTCGATCTTGGCAAGCAGCGCGCCATATCCGCCCATCAGCCGCCGCGCCTCGGCGACATCTTCGGGGCGCTGGACAAATGACAACGCGATCCAGTCCGCCCCGTGCTCCACGGCAAAAGCCAGATCGCGGCGGTCTTTCTCGGTCAGCGCCGGGATCGGCACCACCGCATCGGGGACATTGACCCCCTTGCGGTCCATGATCACCCCGCCAACTTCCGCCGAGCAAAGAATTGCATCGGCACTGGAACGGATCACCCGCAGCCTGAGCTTGCCATCGTCGATCAGCAGGCGCTGGCCCTTTTCGAGCACGCTGAAGATTTCGGGATGTGGCAAGCAGACGCGGGTTTCGTCGCCGGGCTCGGGATTGCGATCAAAGGTGAAGTGGCTGCCGTGGCGGATCACTGCACGGCCATCCTTGAACGTGCCGACGCGCAGCTTTGGCCCTTGCAGATCACAGAGTACGCCGATGGCGCGGCCAAAGTCCTTTTCCGCAGCGCGGATATTGGCGATGGTTTCGGCATGAGTCGCCTGATCGCCATGGCTCATGTTGACGCGGAAGGCATCGGCCCCGGCGCGCAGCAGCCGCGCGATCATCTCGGGCGAGCGGCTCGCCGGGCCAAGTGTGGCCAGGATCTTGACCTTGCGGCCCCGCAAGTTCGACTTCGACAGATCGCTTTTTGCCACGATATTCCTTCCACTGCTCACCGGCTCTATGGCAAAGAGAGCATCAAAACCCAAGGATGATCGCCATGAGCTGCTCTGAACATACGAATTCACCCGAGGGTGATCCGCTTGATGCGCTGGATGATGCCATCGCCGCCGCCGCATTCCGCCGTCTGGTGCGCCATCTGCGCCACCGGCACGATGCGCAGAACATTGAGTTGATGGGGCTGGCAGGCTTTTGCCGGAACTGTCTGGGCGACTGGATCATCGATGCCGGAGCGCCACTGGACAAGGCTCAGGCGCGCGAGGTGATTCACGGGCTTCCGGCAGCGACGTGGAAGGTTAAGTTCCAAAGCGAGGCCACCCCCGCGCAACTGGAGCGCATGGCGGAAAGCATGAAGAAGAACCTGCCAGAAAAATGATCCTCCCCGAGCTTGTCTCGGGGAGGATATTGATTTCCACAGTCTTCGTTTTGCTCAAATCTCTCGCCCCGGCTAACAGCCCGTCAACTGATTCACCCCTGATCCGGAGACAACCACGATGGCCGAAGCCACCGACGACCGCCTGCGCCTCCTCATCGAACGCGTCGAACGCCTCGAAGAGGAAAAGAAAGGCATCGCCGACGATATCCGCGACGTTTATGCCGAGGCCAAGGCGGTCGGCTATGATGCCAAGATCATGCGGCAGATCGTGCGCCTGCGCAAAATGGCCCCCGATGATCGCGCCGAGATGGAAACCATCCTCGATCTCTACAAGGCAGCGCTGGGCCTCGGCTGATTGCCCAATGGCCAAGTCTCGGCTAGGGGGCGGACCAATTCCATCCCCTAGCTGCAAGACAGACCCATGGCAGGCCATTCCAAATTCAAGAATATCATGCACCGCAAGGGTGCGCAGGATAAGAAACGCTCGGCGAGTTTTTCCAAGCTCTCCCGCGAAATCACCGTTGCGGCCAAGATGGGCATGCCCGATCCTGACATGAACCCGCGGCTGCGCGCTGCGGTCAACGCCGCCAAGGCGCAGTCGGTGCCCAAGGATAATATCCAGCGCGCCATCGACAAGGCATCGAAGGGCGAAGGCGATAATTACGAGGAAGTGCGCTATGAGGGCTATGGTCCCGGCGGCGTCGCCTTGATCGTCGAGGCGCTGACCGACAACCGCAACCGCACCGCCACCAATGTCCGCACCGCCTTCGCCAAGAACGGCGGCAACTTGGGCGCATCAGGCGCGGTCAGTCACGGGTTCGAGCGGCTCGGCCTGATCGAATATCCTGCCAGCGCGGGCGATGAGGACAAGGTGCTCGAAGCCGCGATCGAGGCAGGGGCCGACGATGTCGAAAGCGATGATGACGGCCACGCCATCTGGACCTCCATCGAAACATTGCACCCGGTATCGCGCGAGCTGGAAAAGGTGCTGGGCGAGGCCGAGGCGGTCAAGCTGGCATGGAAGCCGGGTCTGAAAGCCGAAGTCGATGAAGACGCCGCGCGCACCCTGCTCAAGCTGATCGACATTCTCGACGATGACGATGATGTCCAGACCGTCTGGGGCAATTACGAAATCTCCGACGAGGTGATGGAGAAGCTGGGCTGATCATCATCGGCCTTGACCCTTCGCTGTCCTGCACTGGCTGGGGGATTGTCGCAAAAAGCGGCAACCGGCTCAGCCACATTGCCAACGGTCAGGTCAAAACCGATCCCAAAATGTCACTGGCCGAGCGACTCGTCACGCTCGACCGCGAGTTGACCGACGTGATCGCGCACTACCAGCCCGAAAACGGTGCGGTGGAAGAGGTGTTCGTCAACGCCAACCCGCAATCGACGCTGAAACTGGGGCAAGCGCGCGGGGTCTGCTTGCTGGCACTGGCGCGCACTGGCATGCCAGTCGCCGAATATGCCACGCGGCTGGTGAAGAAGGCGATCGTCGGCACCGGCGGCGCAGAAAAGGCACAGGTTCAGGCGATGCTCAAGGTGCTGCTGCCGGGGGTCAAACTGGCTGGAGCCGATGCGGCGGATGCGCTGGCAGTTGCCATCGCCCATGCGCATTTGATACGTTGAAACAAACGCTTATGGTATCTCACCTCGCGAGAAGTCGCGCCGCGCAACAAGGTGACCAGACCCATAACCAACGGGCTTGAGGTTTGAAGAAAATTGGCTCAAACCTCGAAAGCGCGGTTAATAGGCTCTGACCCTAGATTATTCCCGGCTTCTCCACTGGCGCGGGCGTGCTCGCCGGACCCGGCTGACCAACCCTGTCACCCTTGCTGTCCTTGAGCTCGCGCGTATCGAGCAGGGCGGTGGTTTCTATCAGATCGAGCGCCTGGCGCGCCGCGCCATAGCGGCGCGCGGCGGCGATCCAGTCATTGGCTCCGGCAGCCTCCGGTAACCGTTGAACCTCAACCACTGCCTCATCCACCCTGCCTGCTTCAAGTAACAGGCGCGCGCGATCAATCCGGTTGGCCGGGACCGGGCTGGGCGCGGTATCGCGGCGGATAACGAACAGGTTGGAAAATTCGAACTTCACCTTGTCCCAGGCATTGCCCTTGGCAGGTGCTCCGGTCAGGCTGGGTGACAGCGCATCGAGGCTGGAGGTCAGCTGAATGAGCGTGGCCGGCTGGCGCGCAGACTCAATCACCGTCCGCACGGCATTGGGCTGGGCATCGGCAAAGCGCAGCTTGATCTGGTCTTCGAGATAGCCGAGCGGCACCCCGCGATCGAGCGCGCGGCGAGCGGCAAAGGCGATCAGCAGGCCTTCGGCGCGGGCGACATTACCCGAAGCGGCGGCGGCGCGCAGATCGAGCTGGGCGAACTTCTGTTCAAGCGCGGCAAGGCGCATATCCATTGCGCCTTGCTGGACGGGGGCTGCAGACAGCGGATCGGCGCTGGGTGCAGCGGCGGGAGAAGCCCCGGCGAGCGGCTTGGGCACCCCTGTCTGCGCGGCAAGGAAGCCGTCTGGGGCTTGGCGATCAAACGGGAACAGCCCCGCCCAGCTGGCATAGCCGACAGCCGCGCCGCCGATCACCAGCGCGAATATGGCGGCTATGAGCAAGGACTTGCCGCCCCCACGCTTTTTTGCCGGGGTTGGTTCCCTGGTGAAGAATTCGTCCGCCATCGTGCTGCTCAGCCTCTCACTTCTGGGATCGTCTGGTCGGGGAGTGTTTGGCATAGATGTTCGGCAATCGCCAGCAATGCAGTTTCATCAGCCGAACGGGCGACGCCGCTGCTCGCCCAGCCACTTCCCGCCAGCGCGGCGATGCGCGGCGCCATGGCGGCGAGGTGAATGTCCGCGCGCTCCACCCCCAGGCGATGACATTCAGCGGCGAAATGCCGCGCCGCCTCGCCCGAATGGAGCACCACCACCACCGGCGTGCCAAGCACCTCGCAAAGGGCATCGGGCATGGGCTGCGGCTGGCTATCATAGACTATGCGGAGGGTTATAGTGATACCTGCTGGCGGGGTCAGGTCTACCCGCTGCGCACCGGCCAGCCGCAACAAGCGCGTACCGAGCGGGATAGTGTCCAAAACGCTCTGCAAGCCGCCAACGCCCGTGCTGGCGACGGTAAAGCCCGCGCCGCGCGCTGCCGCTGCGGTTGCCTCGCCGACGACATGCACGGGCAGGTGGCGATAGTGTTCAATCGCTTGGCCGCCATGGCGCAGGGCACTGGCGCTGCCGATCAGCAGAGCGTCGATGGTGGCCGGATCAACGGGCTCCCAAGCAAGCGGCATCAGCGTGAACAGCGGGAAACCCTCTGCGTCCAACCCAATGCTGTGCGCTGTCGCGACAGTGGCGCTGCAACCCGGTTCGGGGCGGATGACGATAACCGGGGTCATGGGCGGTTCATGCGCATCCGGTGAAATGCTCGGAAATTTCAGGCGCGGCGCGGCGCAGAAGATCGGCGGCGAGGCAGGCAGGCCCGGCAAGGTCGCCAGCGGCAAATCGCGCCTCGCCATCAACGCGAAAGCTGCCGTCCGGGCTGAACAAAGCCGCGCGCATCACCAGATCACCGCCATCGGCGCGGGTGAGGACGGCAATCGGGCTGTGGCAATTACCGCCGAGCGCCGCCAGCAGCGCGCGTTCGGCCATCACCGCGTCGCGGCTTGGCTGGTGGTCGATTGCGGCGAGCAGCGTGTGCAATTGAAAGTCCCGATCATCCTGAGCTTGTCGAAGGACACTGCGACATTCGATGCCGATAGCCCCTTGCGCCGGTGCGGGGAGCCAGACATCGCCATCGAGCGCCACGCCGATATGGCTCTGCCCGAGCCGGTTCAACCCGGCAGCGGCGAGCAATGTAGCATCGGCTTCGCCCGCTGCCAGCTTGGCCAGCCGGGTCGCGACATTGCCGCGAAACGAAACCACGCGGCAATCGGGCCGGGCGTTGAGCAGCTGTGCGGCACGGCGCGGGGCGCTGGTTCCCACCCGCGCACCGGGGAGCAGATCGGCGATTGAGGTTGCCCCCACCAGCACATCGCGCACATCCTCGCGCGGCAGGATCGCGGCCAAGGTGATGGTATCGGGGCGGATTGTCTCGACATCTTTCAGCGAATGGACGGCAAAGTCTATCTCGCCCGCGATCAGCCAGTCGTCGAGCTCCTTGGTCCACAGCGCCTTGCCGCCGATTTCGGCCAGCGGGCGATCGAGCATCTTGTCGCCGCTGGCGGTGACGGGGACAATCTCCACGGCAGCTTCGTCCCAGCCATGGGCTGCGCAAAGGCGCGCGCGTGCCTCTTCGGCCTGCACCATGGCCAGCGGCGAGCGGCGGGTGCCCAGACGTAAGGGGCGCAAAGGGCGTTCAGGGACATTTGCCATGCGCGGCTTGTGCTAAACGCCATTGTGACTAAGGGAAAGACCAGATGCGCGTGGTCTTAGGAATTGAATCGTCTTGCGACGAAACAGCGGCCGCGCTGGTGCGCGAGGATCGCGTTATCATTGCCCAGCGGATCGCCTCGCAGGATGATGCGCATCGCCCCTATGGCGGCGTGGTGCCCGAGATTGCCGCCCGCGCCCATGCTGAGCGGCTGGCCCCCCTGATTGCCGCCGTGCTCGCCGATGCCGGGATGGAACTGGCCGATGTCGATGCGATTGCCGCTACTGCCGGGCCGGGCCTGATCGGCGGGGTCATGGTCGGGCTGGTGACTGCCAAGGCGCTGGCCATGGCGAGTGACAAGCCGCTGATCGCGATCAATCATCTTGAAGGCCACGCCCTGTCGCCGCGTCTGGCCGATGCCAGCCTCAACTATCCCTATCTGCTGCTGCTGGTTTCGGGCGGGCATTGCCAATTGCTCGAAGTGCGCGCTTTGGGGAGCTATCGCCGGCTTGCCACCACCATAGACGACGCACTGGGTGAGGCATTTGACAAGACCGCCAAGATCCTCGGGCTTGGCTATCCGGGCGGTCCGGCGGTGGAGCGGCTGGCGGCGAGCGGCAATGCCAAGGCCGTAGCACTGCCACGCCCGCTGTTTGGCAGTGCCGAGCCGCATTTCTCCTTTGCCGGGCTCAAGAGCGCGGTGATGCGGGCAAAGCAGGCTTTGGGCGATGGTAGTGCGGGTGCTTCGACAAGCTCAGCACGAGCGGATGTTGTTACAAAACCAAAACCCGCTCAGGCTGAGCTTGTCG